>JBKBRS010000020.1:0-13122 GCA_046292095.1 Thiobacillaceae bacterium | reverse complement strand
GGGAAGAGGACGATGCGGGCCGGCCTTCCGACTCGGAACACCCAAGGAGAAAGCAATGATCGAAGGCTACGCGGTACCCGACTTCACCACCGACTTCTGGCACTATTACATTGCCGCCCTGACCATCGTCGGGATCCTGTTCATCCTGTGGATCATCATCAGCCAGACCACACGCCGGCTGGCCCCTGGTGAACAGGCCGAGGTCATGGAGCATGCCTGGGACGGCGACCTGCAGGAGTACAACAACCCGCTGCCACGTTGGTGGCTGTATCTGTTCTACTTCCTGATCGCCTTCAGCGTGTTGTACCTGATCCTCTATCCCGGCATCGGCAAGTTCTCCGGGGTGTGGAACTGGTCCTCGGCCACCCAGTGGCAGGACGAGAAGGCGCGGGTGGACGCCGAGTTCGACAAGCGCTTCAAGCCTTATCTACAGCAGGACCTCTTGACGGTGGCCGCCGATCCCAAGGCGATGGAGAGCGGCAAGCGCCTGTTCCTGACCTACTGTTCGCAATGCCACGGCTCCAGCGGTGAGGGCTCGCGCGACTTCCCAAACCTGACCGACAACGTGTGGCTGTGGGGCGGTGAGCCCGAACGCATCAAGGCCAGCATCACCAACGGCTTCACCGGCGAGATGCCACCCCTTGGCGACGCCGTCGGCGGTGAGCAAGGCGCGCGTGAGGTGGCACACTATGTCCTGTCCTTGGGCGGGCGGCCGCACGACCCCGCCCTGGCCGCGGCCGGCAAGGAAAAATTCGCGGTCTGTGCCGGCTGCCATGGCGAGGATGGCAAGGGCAATGCCGATGCCGGCTTCCCCGACCTGACCGATGCTGCTTGGCGCTTCGGCGACAGCGAGGCGGCCATCGTCGAGAGCATTCTCAAGGGACGCAAAGGCGGTATGCCTTCCCAGGCCCATCTCGGTGAGACCAAGATCCACCTCCTGACGGCCTACGTGTTGTCGCTATCCAAGCGCTGAGTCTGAACAAAGGGGCTGGCAGCAGGCCAGCCCCCCATGGTCGGGGGAGGAGGACCTCGACCATGGGAAGCTGATCCTGCACGAATCAATCGCTGTAGACCCTGCCCTTCGTCCAAGCATGATGCGATGCGTTAGGAGCGTCCGTTGACTGAATCCTCAACCCCCTCGACACCCGGCAACAGCGGTGAAATGGTGGTGCAACTCTATGAGGTGCACCAGAAGATCTATCCGCGCGCGGTCCGCGGCTGGTTCCAGTATTGGCGCGTGGCCCTGGTCATCCTCACCCAGGCGATCTTCTACGGCCTGCCCTGGGTTGAGTGGCATGGGCGCCAGGCCGTGCTGTTCGATCTAGGCGCGCGCAAGTTCTACCTCTTCGACCTGGTGTTCTGGCCGCAGGACTTCGTCTGGCTGGCCGCCCTGCTGATCATCTCGGCGCTCGCCCTGTTCCTGTTCACCGCCGTGGCCGGCCGGCTATGGTGCGGCTACGCCTGCCCACAGACGGTCTACACGGAACTGTTCATGTGGATCGAGCGCTGGTTCGAGGGCGACCACATCAAGCAAAAGAAGCTGCGCGCCGCCCCCTGGAACACGGAAAAGGTCCTGCGCACCGGCGGCAAGCACCTGACCTGGATCCTGCTCGCCTTGTGGACCGGCTTCACCTTCGTCGGCTATTTCACCCCCATCCAGGTCCTCTGGCAGGAACTGCTCAGCTTGAGCTTCGGCCCCTGGGAGACCTTCTGGATCCTGTTCTATGGCGCATTCACCTGGGGCTTCGCCGGCTTCATGCGCGAGCAGGTCTGCAAGTACATGTGCCCCTACGCCCGCTTCCAGAGCGTGATGTTCGACCCCGACACGCTGATCATCACCTATGACTACCGGCGCGGCGAGCCGCGCGGCGGGCGCAGGAAGAATGCCGACTACAAGGCGATGGGGTTGGGCGACTGCGTCGACTGCGGCATCTGCGTGCAGGTCTGCCCCACCGGCATCGACATCCGCAACGGTCTGCAATACATGTGCATCGGCTGTGCCGCCTGCATCGATGCCTGCGACCAGGTGATGGAGAAAATGGGCTACCCCAAGGGCTTGATCCGCTACTCCACACAGAACGCCATCGACGGCAAATACCCGGACAAGGAGATCTACAAGCACACCTTCCGGCCCCGCACGCTATTCTATACCGTGTTGCTGCTGGGTATCGTCGCCGCCTTCGTCTACACCCTGGCGCAACGCGTGCCCATGCGCGTGGACGTGCTGCGCGACCGGCATACCCTGTCGCGCGAGGCGCCAACCGGTGGCATCGAGAACCTCTATCGGTTGCAGATCATCAACATGGACGATGCGCCGCACCGCTATGTCATCACCGTCACGGGTATCGACGGACTGCGCGTCACCCGCGGTGAGCGGGTCGAGATCGCCCCGCTGACGACGGAGGACATCAGCGTCGTCCTGGAGGCCCCGCGCATGTCCCTGCAGAAACCCAGTCATCCCATCGTCTTCCGCGTCCAGGCAGAGGATGACCCGACCATCGTGCGCGAGGCCAAGTCCAGTTTCCTGAGGTAACGTCATGCATGCGGCTCCCCCTAGCAAATCGATCTGGTGGAAAGAGCCCATGGTCTGGCTCATCCTCGGCCTGCCCCTGACCGCTGTCATCGCCAGCATGATCACCTGGTGGATCGCCGCAGACGGGGCCGATTCCCTCGTAGCCGAGGACTACTACAAACAGGGCATGGCGATCACCCAGACGATGGAGAAAGAGGCGCGTGCAGAAAATCTCGGGCTCAACATGCAGTTGAGGGTCCAGGGAGGTGAGTTGCGCGGACATCTGCAGGGTCGTTTGGATCACTATCCCGACCGTTTGTTGCTGACCCTGGTGCACCCCACGCGCGACGAACGCGATGTCAACCTGGTCCTCATCGCGATCGATCAGGGCGAGTATCGCGCCAGCCTGCCCACGCTTCCCGCCGGACAACGGCGTTTGATCCTCCAGCCCGAGGACCAGACATGGCGCTTGGTCACGCGCGTGACCTTGCCCCTGACCGCTCCCGTCAGTCTAGGAGCCATGGCTGAATCATCATCACCCTGACCCTGAAAGGAGGCGCTATGGACGTCGTCATGAAAGAACTCTTCGCCAGCGATATTGGTCTGCTCACCCTGTTCACCATTGGCTTCATCATCGCCATGGCGATCTTCATCTTCAGCCGTGTGATGAAGAACATCCACGACGAGGAGCGTGGCACCACCCGCTAGGCGGAAGCAGGGACCCGACTGGGGCTGAACAGGGCCTCGAGCTGCTCGCGGCTAGTCCGGTAGTCCACCTTGGTCGCGAAATCCTGGACCAGAAAGGCCTCCATGCGCGGATAGAGGTCGATAGCCGCGTCGAGCTGGGCGTCGTTGCCGCGCGCGTAGGCGCCGATGGTGATCAGGTCGCGGCTGCGCTGGTAGCTCGCGTAAAGGCTCTTGAAGCGACGCACCTTGTCTATCGCCTCGCGCGGCAGGAGTTCGGTGATCACGCGCGAGACCGAGGCCTCGATGTCGATGGCCGGGTAGTGTCCTTGGTCGGCCAGCGGGCGGGACAGCACGATGTGCCCGTCTAGTATCGCGCGCGCGGCGTCGGCCACCGGGTCCTGCTGGTCATCGCCCTCCATCAGCACGGTGTAGAACGCGGTGATCGAACCGCCGCCGCGCCCATTGCCCGCGCGCTCCACCAATTGCGGTAGCTTGGCGAAGACGGAGGGCGGATAGCCCTTGGTGGCCGGCGGCTCGCCCACCGCCAGGGCGATCTCGCGCTGGGCCTGGGCATAACGCGTGAGCGAGTCCATGATCAGGAGCACATGCCGGCCCTGATCGCGGAAATACTCGGCGATGGCGGTCGCGTAAGCGGCGCCGTGCAGGCGTAACAGCGGCGGGGCATCGGCCGGCGCGGCAACCACTGCCGCCCGCTTAAGCCCCGCCTCGCCCAGGATGTTCTCGATGAAGTCCTTGACCTCGCGTCCGCGTTCGCCGATGAGCCCCACCACCACCACCTCGGCCTCGGTGTAGCGGGCCATCATCCCCAGTAGCATGGACTTGCCCACCCCGCTACCGGCGAACAAACCCATGCGCTGGCCGCGACCGACGGTGAGCAGGGCGTTGATCGCGCGCACGCCGACATCGAGCACCTGGGTGATCGGTTCGCGCTCCATGGGGTTGAACGGCCGGCTGTAGAGCGGCACCCGGCGCGAGGGCTCGACCGGCCCCAGCCGGTCCAGCGGCCGACCGGCGCCATCCACCACGCGACCGAGCAGCTCAGGGCCGACGGCGACCTGCCGGATGCGATCCTCGATGCGATGGCGGCGATAGAAGGGCTTGTTGAGCCGCGGCGGCTCGAAGCGGCATTCCTGGCAGGCCTCGACCAGCGCCCCCGGCGCCATACCATAGACATCGGTCGAGGGCATGAGGAACAGGCGCTCGCCGGAGAATCCGACGACCTCGGCGTCGACCTGCTGCCCACCCGGCATGGTGACCTTGCACGAGGCGCCGGTGGCGAGCTTGAGCCCGACCGCCTCCATGACCAGGCCCGCCACCCGGATGAGCCGCCCGGTCACATGCCAGGGCTGGGCCTGGGCGATCGCCTCCTGGCAGTTGCGCAGGTATTCGATCAGGGCTGCACTGCGGTCCGGTCGATCCATGCGGTATCCGCCCCCAGGGCTTTGACGATGTCCTGCCAACGGGTCTCGATGCGTGCGTCGAGTTCCCCGTGGGCGTTCTCGATGCGAAAGCCGCCAGGCTCCAGGCTGGCGTCCTCCACCACCTTCCAGGACAGGTGGACGTGTTCGCTGGCGAGGAATTCGCGCACGAGCGCGGCATGCTGGGGGTGCACCAGCAGGCGGGTGTGGCCGGTCAGGGTGGGCAGGTTGGCCAGCGCCTCGCGCAACACCGGCAGGATGAGCTCCGGCCTGACCTGAAGCCCAGTACGCAGGATCTGCCGGGCCACGGCCAGGGCCAGGGCCAGCACCTCCTGGGCCAGCGCCTCGTCCTGCCGCAGACGCTCGGCATCGAAGGCCTCGGCCAGGGCCTTGAGGCGTTCGACATACGCCCGTGCCTCAACGCTGCCAGCCGCGAAGCCCTCCCGCCGACCTTCCTCCAGGCCGAGGCGATAGCCCTCCTGCCAGGCCGCCTGGTGCAGGCGCTCCAGCTCCTCGGCCGTGGGTAGACTGACCGGTCCGTCCTCTTCGCTCGTGACTGGCTCGGCCGCCCCAGGGCCCTGGCTGCCATCCGGTGTATCCAGCCCACCCAGTTCCCAGCGCTGATAGGCGGTGAGCTGCTCCTTGGGGATGATCTTGCCGGTCACGGGGCACCTTCAGTACGGTTTCAGGCTGGCCCGTGTCACTCGACCATGCTCTCCTCGCCGCCCTTGCCGCCCAGGACGATCTGCCCCTCGTCGGCGAGGCGGCGGATGATCTTGAGGATCTCCTTCTGCTCCGCCTCGACCTCCGACAGGCGCACGGGACCCTTGGCCTCGAGGTCCTCCTTGAGCGCCTCGGCGGCACGGCTGGACATGTTCTTGAAGATCTTTTCGCGCATCTCTTGCGATGTTCCCTTCAAGGCGATGATCAGCGACTCGGACTGCACCTCGCGCAGCAACATCTGGATGGAGCGGTCATCCAGGTCGAGGATGTTATCGAAGGTGAACATCTGATCCTGGATCTTCTGGGCCAGCTCGCTGTCGTGCTCGCGGATGCTGGCCAGCACCGAGGCCTCGACCGTACCACCCATGTAGTTGAGGATCTCAGCGGCGGCCTTCACACCGCCCAGGGCACCCTTCTTGCTGTGCTCGCCGCCCGCCAGCAGTTTGTTGAGGACCTCGTTGAGCTCGCGCATGGCGAGCGGCTGCACCCCTTCGAGCGTGGCGATGCGCATCATCACGTCGTTGCGCAGGCGTTCCGGCAGCAACTGCAGGATCTCGCTGGCGTGGTCACGCTCCAGGTGGACCATGATCGTCGCGATGATCTGCGGATGCTCGTTGCGGATCATGTCGGCGACGCTGGCGGCGTCCAGCCATTTGAGGCTCTCGATGCCGCTGTTGTCCTCGCCATGGAGGATGCGCTCCAGGACATGCGCCGCCTTGTCGTCGCCCAGGGCCTTCTTGAGCACCGTGCGCAGATATTCGTCGGAGTCCCCCAGGCTGATACGGCCCTCCGTCTCCTGTTGGAAGTCCTGCAACACGCGCTCCATCTGATCCCGGCTCAGATGCCCGAGCGTGGCCATGGCTGCGCCCAGGCGCTGCACCTCCTTGGGGCCCAGGTATTTCATCACCTCGGCCGCCTCCTCTTGGCCAAGCGCCAGCATCAGCGCTGCGCTCTTGCGAATGCCTTCCTCGCTCATGGTTGCGCCATCCACTGCTTGATGATGTCAGCCGTGAGCTTGGGGTTCTGCTTGGCGAATTCCTTCACCTGTCGCAGCTTTTCTTCATAAGACTGGGTCGGCGAGGGCGCAATGGCCTCGGCTTCGGGCGCCGCCGCCTCCACCGCCAGCGTAGGCCCGGCCGGGGTTGCCGCCTCGGGCGGGCGCATGAGATCGCGCAGCACGGGGCGCAGCACCCCGAACACCAGGTAGAAGGCGAGGCCGAAGACGAGCAGGTTCTTCACGAACTCCTTGGCCATGCTGACCGTCTCGGGATCCTTCCACAGCGGCAGCGCCACCTCCTCCGCCTTCGCCGCGGTGAAGGCGACATTGACGACGTTGACCGTATCGCCCCGTTCCTGGTTGAAGCCCATGGCCTCGCGCACCAGTCCGTTGACCTGGCTGAGCTCCTGCGGCGACAGGGGGCGCGCCTCGGCCTGACCACCCTCCCCGGCCTGGGTGCGGTAGTTGATCACCACCGCCACCGACAGGCGCTTGAGACGTCCAAGCGGCTCCTTGACATGGCGGATGGTCTTGTCCAGCTCGTAGTTCACCGTCGACTCGCGCCGGCTGCTGACAGGGCCCGCCCCGGCCTGCCCGCCGGTGGGGCCTGCATTGGCGCCGGCTGGCGCGTTGAGCGGCGCGCTGGCCGGCCCCGGCGGCTGGTTGGAGAAAGCCCCCGGCACGCCTGCCGCCTGCCCCTCGCCCGTGCTACTCTCCTCTATTGACTGTTGGCTGCGGATCGCTTGGGCTTCAGGGGTGGGGTTGGGCTTGTAGGTCTCGCTGGTGAACTCGCTATGGGAGAAGTCCAGATCGGCGCGCACCTCGGCCCGCACGTTGCCCTCGCCGACGATGGGGGTGAGGATGGCCTCGATGCGGCGCGCGTAGTAATCCTCGACCTGGCGCAGATAGTCGAGCTGGCTCGCGTTCAGACCCTGCACCCCGGCGGCCTCGGCGCGGCCGGTGAGCAGGTTGCCAGACTGGTCCACCACGGTCACGCCGCTTGGCGTGAGATTGGGCACGCTGCTGGAGACCAGGTGGACGATGGCGCTGACCTGCGCCGGGTCCAGGCTGCGCCCGGCATAGAGGTTCACCAGCACCGAGGCGGTCGGCTTCTGCTGATCGCGCACGAACACCGAGGGCTTGGGGATGGCCAGGTGCACGCGGGCCGACTCCACCGGCGCCAGCGACTGGATGGTGCGCGCCAGCTCGCCCTCGAGCGCACGCTGGTAGGTGACCTGCTCCTGAAACTGGGTCATACCCAGCTTGGCGGCATCCATCAGCTCGAAGCCGACCGCCCCGCCACGCGGCAGACCCTGGCTCGCCAGACGAAAGCGCAGATCGTAGACCTGGTCGGCAGGCACCAGGATGGCGCCGCCGGCCTCCGTCCGATAGGGCACGTTCATCTGCTGCAAGGTCGCAATCACGGCCCCGCCGTCGCGTTCGGACAGATTCGAGAAGAGCACGCGGTATTCCGGGGCGCGCGACCACAGGATCAGACCGACGATGAGGGCAATGGCCGCGGCCAAGCTCACCGCGACGCCCAGCTTGCGGCCGGGCGTCAGTTGGGAGAATCTTTGGAGGGCAGTGCTGAGGGCTTGCTGGGGTTGGAGGGCCATCCGCGCGTGATCAACCGGTCAGTTCCCCATCAGCCACAGGCAAGGAACTGACGATCCCCACCAAGGGAGACGAGCGCAGCCTATCAATGCGGGGTCTCATCGCCGGCGGATCAGACCTGCATGTTCATGATCTCCTGATAGGCGGAGACCAGTTTGTTGCGCACCTGGACCATCGTCTGGAAGGAGACGCTGGCCTTCTGCAGGGTCAGCACCACCTCCTCCAGGCTCGCGTTCGGATCCCCCGTGGCGAACTGCCGGCTGAGCTCGCGGGCGCCCATCTGCGCGGCATTCGTCTCCGCCAGCGCATTCTTGAGCAGGGCGGCAAAGTCGACGCTGGCGGCGTCATCGCCCGCCGGGGCCTGCGCGGCCTGGGCGGCCACTGCGCGCAGCTGCGCAACCATCTGATCTATGCCCGAACTCGTCGTCATGGCTGTGCCCCAAGGGGAGTCTCTACTCGCATTATAAGAGCTTGTCTGCGTCCAGTTCACCTTTTTCACGCAGGCGCGCCAGCTTGTAGCGCAGGGTGCGCTCGCTCATGCCCAGCAGCTGGGCCGCTTTTTTTCGGGACCCGCGGCTCTGTGCCAGGGCGGCAAGGATGGCCTCCCGCTCCATGTCCTTGATGCTCCGGCCCTCGGCCAACTGGGTCAGCGGCGGCTGCGCCCCCCCGGTGGTGGCGGATGTCCTAGGCAGCATGAGATGGTCGGGTTCGATCACCGATCCCGGCGCCAAAATCATGGCCCGCTGCACCACATTGCCCAGCTCGCGCACATTCCCCGGCCAATCATAGGCGGTGAGGGCGGCCAGGGCCGCCTCGCTGAAGTGCATGCCGCGCCGGCCCACGGTGTCGGCATACCTGTGCAGGCAGTGCTGCGCCAGCGGGACGATATCCTGCCGGCGCGCGCGCAGGGGCGGTATCTCTAGCGGAAAGACGTTGAGCCGGTAATAGAGGTCCTCGCGAAAGCGGCCCGCGCGCACCTGTGCCGCCAGATCACAGTTGGTGGCGGCGAGCACGCGCAGGTCCAATGCGATCACGTTACGGCCGCCCAGACGCTCCACCTCACGCTCCTGCAGAACCCGCAGCAGCTTCGCCTGCAGCGGCAGGGGCAGTTCGGCGATCTCGTCGAGCAGGATCACCCCGCCCTGGGCCTGCTCGAACTTGCCTACCTGGGCAGCGGTGGCACCGGTGAAGGCGCCCTTTTCGTAGCCGAACAGGGTCGCCTCGATCAGGTTGTCGGGGATGGCCGCGCAGTTGACGGCGACGAAGGGGGCCGCCGCACGTGCGGAGTGCTGGTGGATGAAGCGGGCCAGCATCTCCTTGCCGACCCCGGATTCGCCGGTGAGCAGCACGCTGGCGTCGGTGGCGGCCACGCGTCGGGCCAGGGCGAGCAAGGCCTGTGTGGCGGGGTCCCTGGCGATGAACAGATCTTCCGCGGTGGCCACGCAATCGCGATAGTGCCGGGCCACCACGGCAAGCAGCCGCTCGGGGGCGAAGGGTTTGGCCAGATAGTCGGCCGCCCCAGCTCGCATGGCCTCGACCGCTCGGTCGATCTGGCCATAGGCGGTCATCAGCACCACGGGCACTTCGGGATGCCGCGCCTTGATGTTCTCCAACAGGGCGTGACCGTCGGCTCCCGGCATCTGCACGTCGGTCAGCACCAACCCGGGCAGCTCGCTGCCCAGCGCATCGAGCGCCGCCTCCGCGCTCGCCACCTGCGTGACGGCATAGCCGTTGAGCGTCAGGCTGTCGGCAAGGGCCTCGCGCAGCTGGGCATCGTCCTCGACCACCAGGATCTTCGGCTTGCGGCTCATCGCCCCCATCCGTTCCCACGCCTCGCAACACAGTGAGGTCCGGCCGGCGCACACACCCTCACTTGACCACCCCGGGCTGCTTGGGGATGTACAACGAGAAGCGGCTGCCCTCGCCGGGGTTCGAGACCAATTCGACCCAGCCGCCATGCGCATCGGCTGTCTGCTTGACGATGGCGAGCCCCAAACCGCTGCCCTCGGCACGGGTGGTGTAGAAAGGGTCGAACACCCGCGCGCGTTCCGCCTCGGCGATCCCCTCCCCCTCGTCCTCGACCGAGAACATGACGAAAGGGCCGGCATCGGCCCGGGCGGCAAGGCGGACGCACCCGCCGGGGCGGCTCGCCTGCAGGGCGTTCTCGAGCAGGCTGGTGAGCGCCCCGGCAAGGGCCTGGCGATCGGCCGTGATCTGCAGGTCGCCGGCCTCGTCGACCAATTCGACCGCCACGCCCAGGGCCGCGGCCTGGGCCTCGAAAAGTTGCAGGAGATCGGTCAGCAACCCGCCCACGGGAAAACGGCTGCGTACCCCCTGGGCCCCGCGCACGAAGGCGAGCATGTCGGCGATGAGCCGCTCCAGGTACTGCAGACGGTCCATGGCCTTGGTGGCGAAGCGTAGCCGATCACCCTCATCGAGGCTCGGACGGGCGAGATGCCCGACATAGAGCAGCGCGGCCGCCAGGGGCGTGCGCAACTGATGCGCCAGCTTGGCCGCCATCTCGCCCAGGGCGGACAGCCGCTCTCGGCGCGCCAGCTCGCCGTTGGCCGCTGCCAGCTCGGCGGACAGGCGTGCGACCTGGGCCTGCAGGTCGAGATAGGTCTGCGCCAGGCGCGCCGAGGTGGCGCTGAACTCGACAAAGGCCTGGCGCAGTTGATCCGATTCCAGCGTGCGCTGTGTCGAATCACCCGCCTGCCCTGGCTGCGACTGCATCGCAGCGGCGGCCGGGGATGGAGTCCCGACGACGGTGTCTGCTGGTGCGGCGACGGCGGTGCGCTGTCTGCTCATGGCGTCCAATGATAACAACGCTAAAGTTTTCCCGCGTTATGCCGTACATCCATGCCGCAACCCCTCGGGAACCAACCCGGCAACCAAACGGATGAATGGCATAAGACTGCTCAACCAATACACCATCGGCACCCGACTCCTGGGCCTGACCCTGTTCCTGTCGGCGATGATGCTGATCACTGGCCTGAGCGGGCTGTGGGGCATACGCCAGGCCAGCGTGACCTTGGCAGACGCCTACGAAGGCAGCCAGGCCGCCATCGACCAGTTACAAGAGGTCCGCTACCGGCAGGCGACTGTCCGCAACCTGGTGCAGGAGGCACGCATGTCCGGTGACGCCTTCGCCGCCCAGGAGTGGTTCGACAAGGTCGACCAGCAGATCCGCGTGATCAGCGAGTCCCTGCAGGCCTTCGGCCAGCGGCCGATGACACCCGAGACGAAAACCTTGTACGACAGGTATATGGCCACGCGCATGAAATACGGCCAAGCGGGGATCGTACCCATCCGCGACATGCTGCTGGCGGAGGATTTCGAGCGCGCCGCGGCACACCACAAGGACGTCATCCAACCAGCGACCGTCCAACTGGACGAGGCCACGGAGGCCCTCATCGGTCACCTCAAGAAGGAGGCACAGGCCACCCGCGCTAAGATCGCCAGACAGAGCGAGCTGCTACAGACCATATCCCTGGGGGTCATGGCCGTGGGCCTCGTCCTCTCGGTGCTGTTGAGCCTGGCCATCCGCCGTTCCATTGTCGCCAGCGCCAGCGAGCTTGAGCGCGCCGCGCAGCAGTTCGCTAAGGGTGACCTGGGTGACTGCGCCCACCTGCCCGGGCGCGACGAACTGGCACAGGTCGGCCGCAGTTTCAATGAGATGGCGAGTGAATTCTCCCGCTTGATCGGCGAGATCCGGCGTTCCGCCGAGGCGGTGACCCGCGCCGCGCAAGACACGGCCAGCAACAGCCTGTCCGTGGCGGAGAACTCCAATCGCCAGGCCCTGCTGTCGCAGGACACCGCCCGCGCTGCCCAAGAGATGGCCGATACCATCGCCCGCGTCGGCGACAACATCGCTAGGATGGTGGCCGCGGCCGACCAAGCGAGCCAGAGGGCCGCTCACGGCCAGAACGTGGTGAACACCGCCACCGAGGGCATCCGCGCCATCTCCCGCACCGTGTTGGAGACCTCCCAGGTGGTGAGCACTTGGGGACGCCAGTCGGAGGAGATCGGCCGCATCGTCAGCGTGATCAAGGACATCGCCGACCAGACCAACCTGCTGGCCCTCAATGCCGCCATCGAGGCGGCGCGTGCCGGCGAGCAGGGCCGCGGATTCGCCGTGGTGGCCGACGAAGTCAGGAAGCTTGCCGAGCGGACCTCGTCTGCCACCAGCGAGATCTCGACCACGATCAAGAACATCCAGCAGGAGACCGCGCGCGCCGTCGCCGCCATGGAACAAGGTAGCCAGGAGGTGGCGCAGGGCGTGGACATGGCGCAGCAGGTCGGCGCAGCGATCGGCTCGATCAATGAGTCTGTCTTGAGCCTGTCGGAGATGATCCACACCATAGACCGTATCCGTGCCGAACAAGAGATTGCCAGTCGCTCCATCGCCAGCCGGGTGGAAGAGATCCACACCATGGCCGGGGACAACCGTACCGTCTCCGATCAATCGGCCCAGGCCGCACGTGAGCTGACTGAACTGGCTGAACGCCTGCGCGAGTCCGTCAGCCGATTCAAGCTGGCCAACACCTTCTGAGGACACCATGTCTGAACTGCTACGCCGTATCGACGCTCGGACCAAGCTGGCCGGCGCGAACAAGCTGGAGATCCTGCTGTTTACGCTGGGCGTGGACGTGGCCACCCAACGCAAGGAGATCTTCGGCATCAACGTCTTCAAGGTGCGCGAGGTGATGCGCATCCCCGAGATCACGCGAGCGCCGGACATGCCCCCCGCCGTGGAGGGTATGGTCAGCCTGCGCGGGGTGCTGGTGCCGGTGGTCGACCTGGCCAAGTACATCGGCATCCAGACCGACACCCCGCCCTCGATCATGATCGTGACGGAATACAACCGCCAGACCCAGGGCTTCCTGGTGGGCGAGGTGGACACCATCCTGCGCATCGACTGGGCCGACATGAAGGTACCACCGGCCATGCTCACGGCAAAGATGGGGGGACTGGTCACCGCGGTGACCGAGCTGCCCGACAAGCAGCTGGTGATGATGCTGGACGTCGAGAAGATCCTGGCCGACACCACCAACTACGATGACAGCCACATCTATGCCAACCTCACCCCGCTCAACTGCCCCAACCGAACGGTGTTCTATGCCGACGACTCTTCGGTCGCACGGCGGCAG
>JBKBRS010000205.1:0-3333 GCA_046292095.1 Thiobacillaceae bacterium | reverse complement strand
CCGGGAGGCAAAAATCTCTCGCATCATCGATCTGTTACGAAACGGTCAGAGCGGTCAACTGCGGTTTTTAGGATCATAGGCTCCTCCAGACGAGCAGGCTGCCGCTCATGAATAGCAGCAGACTCATCACACGGCTGAACTGCTCACGGCTCAGCCCCAAATGCACCCGTCCCCCGATGCGCAGGCCCAGCCAGGCGGCCGGGGCCATGAGGGCGAGCAGTACGAGATGCTGGGCGGTGTAATGCCCGCCCAAGGCGAAACCGACGATGCGTAGCCCCCCGTCGATGACGAAGAGCATGGCCAGGCTGGCGAGAAACGCCGTCTTGTCGAGCTGGCGCAGACGGTAGTACATGACGTAGAACGGGCCGCCCGTGCCAAACAGGCCGCCGACGAAGCCGCCCGCGAGTCCTGCCGGCGCCGCCCAACGGCGCGAGATTCGGGCCTGCGGCAAAGGCAGGCGCTGATAGACCGCAAAGCCGATGACGAATAGCCCCAAGGCGAGCTTCAGCCCGGCCTGATCGATCCGTGCGTGCAGGCCCAAGGCGCACGCCACGCCCAAGGCGCTGAAGGGCAGCAAGGGCCAGAGATCACGCCAGGCGATGAGCCGCCGGTGCCGCCAGGCCTGCAGGATAGAGCCGCCGTTGTCCAGGATCACCACCAGCGGCACCACCAGGGTGAGCGGGAACGACAACGCCAGCAGCGGCGAGGCCACCAGCGCCGAGCCGAAACCGGCCACGCCGCGCACGAAATAGGCGACGAGCGCGATCAGGGGGGCGAGGAAAAGGCCTGTCTCCATTTTTTTTGCGCATCTTAGCCCAAAGCCCGCCGCCTTGTCCGCCGCCGCCGCCTTCGGCATGATAGGCGCATGAAGCTTGCCATTGCCCAGTTCAACCCCACCGTCGGCGACCTCGAAGGCAATGCAACGCGGCTCGTCGAGCTGGCGGTGCAGGCACAGGCGGCTGGCGCCACCCTGCTGCTGGCGCCCGAGCTTGCGCTGTGCGGCTACCCCCCCGAGGACCTGGCGCTGCGCGAGGACTTCTACGCCGAGAACGCCCGAGTTTTCGCCGATCTGGCCGCGCGGTTGCCGCCGGGGCTTGCCGTCGTCCTCGGCCACCCGCTGCGCGAGGGTGTAAGCCGCTACAACGCCGCCAGCGTGCTGCGCGACGGCAAGGCCCTGGCGGTCCATCGCAAGCAGCGGCTGCCGAACCACTCGGTGTTCGATGAACTGCGCACCTTCGTGCCGGGCGAAGGTCCCACTGTGTTCGAATGGAATGGGCTCGCCTGCGGCCTGCTCATCTGCGAGGACCTCTGGCACCCCGAGCCGGTCGCGCAGGCGCGATCGGCCGGCGCTCAGCTCCTTCTCGTGCTCAATGCCTCGCCCTTCCACAAAGGCAAACAGGCCGAGCGCTACGAGTTGGCACGCAGCCGCATCGCCGAGGCGGGACTGCCCATCGTCTATGTCAACCTGGTCGGGGGGCAGGACGAACTGGTCTTCGACGGCGGCAGCTTCGCCATGGATGCGCAGGGTGCTGTCACTGCGCAGCTACCCTTCTTCGATGAGGGGCTCTACCTGCTGGAATATCGTGATGGCGCCGCCAGGGGAGAGATCCAGCCGATACCGGGCCTGGAGGAGAGCGTCTATCAGGCCCTCGTGCTGGGGGTGCGCGACTACGTGGGAAAAAACGGCTTCCCTGGCGTGCTCGTGGGCCTGTCCGGCGGGATCGACTCGGCCCTCACCCTCACCATCGCTGTGGACGCCCTGGGCCCCGAGCGGGTCGAGGCGGTCATGATGCCCTCGCAATATACCGCCGACATGAGCCGCGAGGACGCCGAGGCGCTCGCCCGGCGGCTCGGCGTGACCTACCGCGTCATCCCCATCAAGTCCGTGTTCGACAGCTTCCTTGCCGCGCTGGCCGACGCCTTCGACAACCTGCCCTACGACGTCACCGAAGAGAACATCCAGGCCCGTATCCGTGGCGTGCTGCTGATGGCCTTGTCCAACAAGTTCGGCAAGCTGGTGCTCACCACCGGCAACAAGAGCGAGATGGCGGCCGGCTATGCCACCCTCTACGGCGACATGGCCGGCGGCTTCGCCGTGCTCAAGGACGTGGCCAAGACCCTGGTCTATCGGCTCGCCTGCTGGCGCAACCAGCGTGATAGCGTGATCCCCACCCGCACCATCATGCGCGCCCCCAGCGCGGAGCTCAAGCCCAACCAGACGGACCAGGATTCGCTCCCCCCCTATGAGGACCTGGACGCCATCATGGAGCGCTATATGGAGCTCGACCAGTCGCCGCGCGAGATCGTCGCCGCAGGCTTTCCCGAGGCCATGGTGCGCAAGGTCGTGCGGCTGATCGACGGCTCCGAATACAAACGCCGGCAGTCTGCGCCGGGCATCCGCGTGACCCGCCGCGGCTTCGGCAAAGACCGGCGCTACCCCATCACCAACCGCTACCGTGCCCCATTCTGACCAGGAGGACCCATGAAGAAGATCGAGGCCATCATCAAACCCTTCAAGCTGGACGAGGTGCGCGAGGCGCTGTCGGCCATCGGCGTGTCGGGGCTCACCGTCACCGAGGTCAAGGGTTTCGGCCGGCAAAAGGGGCACACCGAACTGTACCGCGGCGCCGAGTACGTGGTGGACTTCCTGCCCAAGGTCAAGATCGAACTGGTGGTGGCCGACGGCCTGGTCGAGGCGGCCATCGAGGCCATCCTCAAGAGCGCTCGCACCGGCAAGATCGGCGACGGCAAGATCTTCGTCACACCGGTCGAACAGGTCATACGCATCCGCACCGGCGAGACGGGCGAGGCGGCGATCTGAGGCCGGTCGGCAAAGTCTCAGGGCTCAGGCCACCGCCGCCAACGCCGCGCCCTTGAGCCCCACGTCCTCCTCGAGCACCACATAGACCGGCACGCGCTGCATCCAGGCCGAGAACCGGCCTTTGTCGCGAAATCCGGCGAGGAAGTCTTCCTGCTCCAGGATGGGCAGGATCTTGGGGGCGATGCCGCCGGCCAGATAGACGCCGCCCAGGCATTGGGCGATCAGGGCGAGGTCGCCCGCGGTCTGGCCGAGGATACGGCAGAAGAGCCGCAGGGCGGCCACCGCCACGGGATCCTCTCCCGCCAGGGCGGCGTCGGTGATCTGTTCGGCGCTGCGCGTCTGGGCGGGGTTGGGCAACTCGGCATCCGTCCAGCAGAAGCGGTAGAGCTGGGCGATGCCGGGGCCGGAGAGGATGCGTTCGACCGAGACGCGCCCGTGGATCGCGCGCAGGAAGGCGAGCAGCCGGTCCTGCCTGGCGTCGGTCGGGGCAAACGAGATGTGTCCGCCCTCGG
>JBKBRS010000204.1:0-3348 GCA_046292095.1 Thiobacillaceae bacterium | reverse complement strand
AATTTCTGCCGAACAATCTCTTCCGGCTTGGTCGTGACATCGCGCCATTCCTTGCGCAAGGGAATCCACAGCCAGTGGCCTTCCTGATGAAGCGCATCCGGCGTTGGCGGAAACGGCAGGCTGGGGGTGTGAATGGGCTTCTTGATCTTGGCCATACGCGTTGTCTCGTTCATCCCTGCGGTTGTTTCTCTTCGTCCGCGCCCCCGGCGCGCACCCACTCATCCACCTCGGACAGCTTGAACTTCCACAGCCGCCCGACGCGGTGCGCCGGCAGTCCCCGGTGTTCCCGCCAGCGATAGACGGTGTCCTTGGCCACGCCCAGGTGCTGGGCGACCTGCTCGACGGAAACCCACGGTTCTGTGGTCATGGTGTCCGCGCTTGCCAACTGGAAGCGCCTCAAGTGGATGAAACCGGATGAAAGTCTATCAGCGCGAGGGCGCTCGCCCAAGCTTGGCTTCGGGGCGGAGCTGCGCGTGAATCGGGGCGTAGCGATCACTCCGGAGGCCCCCATGGACACGACCCCCAAGCTCACCCCGACTCAAGCCCTGCTGCTACGCACTGCCGCCCACCGCGCCGATGGACAAGTGATTCCGCCTGAGACGCTGCGCGGTGGCGCACGGGTCAAGGTGCTGACTGCGCTGCTCGATCGTGGCTGGATCGAGCCCGCCGACGGCTACCACGTGCTGACCGACGCGGGCTACGCGGCCATCGGCCAACAGCGGCCTGTGCCGCCGGATGGCGTCGCGAAGTGCGACACCACCGACGGCCTCCAACTTCTGGAGGGCATCCCGGTGCGCCCCGGCACCAAGCTCGCCGCGCTGGTGGTGGCGCTGCGCCGCCCGCAAGGGGCAAGCTGCCTGCAACTGATGCTGGCCACCGGCTGGCAGCCGCACACGGTGCGCGGCGCGATCTCCGGGATGCTGCGCAAGAAGCTGGGCTTGAACGTGGTACTGACGCGCAACGCCGCCGGCGAGCGCGTGTACCGCATCGACTGACGGTCGGCCGCGTTGCAAGGGGTCGGAATTCCGTTCCGGCCCTTGGGGTACGCACGACCTGCGTTCCCTGGTCGTACTTCCAGTCGCTGGACGTGGCGGTGGCCCCGGCCTGCAAACCGCAAACCCTGCAAACCTCGGTTTGCGGTCGGACGCTAGGCCAATGCTGCGCTCGCGCCCCCCGCATCGGCTACTGGCCAGGAAGGACCCCTTTTGTCTGGGGTATTGGTGCGTGCGCCGACCTCAACAATAGGCGCTGATCATCACCATCGTCACCACCATCACAGGCCCAGGCCCGATGTGACGGTGGTGATGGTTGTGACAGTCACCCCTTGTTGTTTATCCCGCCGGAAACACAGATGTACCCCGTCGACTCGGTCGTCACGCGGCGTCAGGCTCCTGCATCCACGCCGGGATGTCACGCTGCCCGTGCAACACACGCCAGACGTCGACGTGGTCTGACCGCTCGACGTAGAAGACCAGATAGGGATAGCGCGTCAGCGGCCAGGAGCGAAGGCCCGGCAGGTTCAACTCGTGGGCGTATCGCGGCGAGCCCGTGGCTGGGTGTCGGCCGATGTGGCGGTACGCGCGCTCCAGGGCGTCGATGAAGCCGAGCGCGGCGGTCTCGGCGCCTTCAGCCAGGTAGTGGGCGATCGCGTCCTCTACGTCCCGATGGGCTTGCTCGCGCGGGACGACGGGCCTGGCCTTCACGACCGGCGGCGTGTCGTGCCTGCCACCTTGACCGCTCCGCATACCCGCTCGCGCAAGCCCTCGAAGTAGGTCTCGGTCACCGGTTCCGTGGGTGCCGACGATGCGCCCGTCAGCAGTAGGTTGCGAAGCTGCAGCCGGTCCTGATCGCGGCGGATCAGTTCGCGCACGTATTCGCTGCTGGTGCCGTAGCCGCGTTGGCGGACTTGTTCGTCCACGAAGGCCTTGAGGCTGTCGGGCAGGGAGATGTTCATCGTGCTCATGGCGCAAGCCTAGGCTGTTTGGCAAAATTTGGCAATATCTTCATGCCGCCCAACCAAGGAACATCCATGCCCACCGCGAACGATTGCCTGCGCTACTGGGATTTGGCCAACTGCATCCGCATCCAGGACGCGATTGCCTTGTGGTGCGGGGTGGAACCGGCCGAGCTGGCCCGTCTCAAGGTCGAGACCCACTGCATGAGCGCCAAGCGGGCGGCGCTGGTGGCGGCCTTGCGCGACGGGCGGCTGGAGTACGAGGACCTGGGCATCGTCACCGGCCAGGGCAAGGTGTTCAAAGGCGCGCCGGTCGATGAACTGATCGAGAAGGACCGCCTCGTCATCGACAAGGCCAGCCTGCGCCGCTGGTTCGAGCAGCTGCCCTTCGAGGACCGTCCCGCTTTTCTATTCGAGGAGGAGCGCCAGCCGGTCCTGCCCGATGGCAGCAATGCGGAGGAGATGAACAGCCACAAGGCCATCGCGATCATGGCGCACCTGCTGGCGGCCTGCGCGGGAAAGTACCGCGCCGGAGAACGACCGAATGCCGAGGCCATCGGCCAGGCGGTGAATGACGCGGCCAAGCGGTTTTTTGGCGATGACGTGCGCGGCTACGCCTCGTTCCACAAGAAGCTCGGCGCGGCGCTGAGAACCTTCAATCAGGAACTGCCGCAGCGGCTGCGGAATTTCTGAACTTCAGGATCTTTTCCTGAAATTCGGCGGGTGTCAGCACCGACCCCGCCAACACTGGCGGCATTCCAAATGAACCCGAAGGAACGCCGCCATGCCCAAACGGGCCCGACCCTCCCGAGCCACCAGCGCCGCTGATCTGCGCGCCGAGTTCTGGCGCGCGCCCGACGAAGCGCTGCTGGACCGCAAGACCACCGCCGCGGGTCTCGGCTACACCGTGGGCTGGCTGGAGTGGGCGGCCACGCACGGCGGCGGACCGGTGCTCACCAAGATCGGCCGCAGCGTGCGCTACCGCAAGGCCGACGTGCTGGCTTGGCTCAAGGCCCACAGCCGCCGCATCCACAGCACCGCCGAGCTGGCCCGCCACCGGGAGGCTTGAGGCGTGGCGGGGCGTTCTTTTTCCGCGGCCGCCACAACGAGCGTGGCCAACCCTCACGACCTTCACGACCGTCACCGCTGTGAAGGTGGTGACGATGGTGATGGTGACGTCTATCTGTTGCCGCCGGCGCAAAACGAGGACTGCGATCCGCTGCGGCTCGTGGAAGGCGCCATCGAGCGGCTGCGCGAGGATGTGGGCGCCCTCTTCGAGCCGCCTGTCATCGCGGCGCTGACGGCCCTGCGTGCGCAGGACCTGGCGGCCTACCAGCGACTGCGCCACAAGGCCAAGCAGGCCAACCCAGCGTGCTCGGTGACGGCGCTGGACC
>JBKBRS010000203.1:0-3359 GCA_046292095.1 Thiobacillaceae bacterium | reverse complement strand
CGTGCCCATCGGCACCGTGCCTATTTACCAGGCCCTGGAGAAGGTCGAGGGCCGCGCGGAAGCGCTCACTTGGGAGATCTTCCGCGACACCCTGATCGAGCAGGCCGAGCAGGGCGTGGACTATTTCACCATCCACGCCGGCGTGCGCTTGGCCTACATCCCGCTGACCGCCGGCCGGCTGACCGGCATCGTCTCGCGTGGCGGATCGATCATGGCCAAGTGGTGCCTGGCGCATCACAAAGAGAATTTCCTCTACACCCATTTCGAGGAGATCTGCGAGATCATGAAGGCCTACGACGTGGCCTTCTCGCTGGGCGACGGGCTGCGGCCGGGGTCCATCTACGATGCCAACGACGAGGCGCAGCTCGCCGAGCTCAAGACCCTGGGCGAACTCACCCAGATCGCCTGGCGGCACGACGTGCAGGTCATGATCGAAGGCCCCGGTCATGTCCCCATGCAGCTCATCAAGGAAAACATGGAAAAAGAGCTGGAATGGTGCAACGAGGCCCCCTTCTACACCCTTGGGCCGCTCGTGACCGACATCGCCCCCGGCTATGACCACATCACCTCGGCGATCGGTGCCGCCCAGATCGGCTGGTACGGCGCCGCCATGCTTTGCTATGTCACGCCCAAGGAGCACCTGGGGCTACCCGACCGCGACGACGTCAAGGAAGGCATCATCGCCTACAAGCTCGCCGCGCACGCTGCCGACCTCGCCAAGGGCCACCCCGGCGCACAGATCCGCGACAACGCGCTGTCCAAGGCGCGCTTCGAGTTCCGCTGGGAGGACCAGTTCAACCTGGGGCTGGACCCGGACCGCGCACGTGCCTTCCACGACGAGACCCTGCCCAAGGAAAGCGCCAAGCTCGCCCACTTCTGCTCCATGTGCGGTCCGCACTTCTGCTCGATGAAGATCACCCAGGACGTGCGCGCCTATGCCGCGAGCCAGGGCCTGAGTGAGGCCGATGCGCTTGAGCGGGGGATGCAGGAAAAGGCGGTGGAGTTCGTCCGTCAGGGCGCGCAGGTGTATCGCCGTGTCTGAGCCCGGTCGGCGTCGGCTCGTCCCCGCCGCACCGGCCCGGCGATGACCTCCGGCCGCAGCCGCTCGACGGTGGCCGGGCCGATGCCCCTGACTTTGGCGAGCTCGTCCACGCTCTGAAACGGCCCGTGCTGCCGGCGGTAATCCAAGATCGCCCGCGCCTTGCTCGGCCCGATTCCCGGCAGCGACTCCAGCTCCGATTGCGTCGCGGTATTGATGTCCACCTGGGCCCAGGCCGGCATGGCGAGCAGGGCCACGATGAGCAACTGAAGCAGTCCCCTCCACATAGTTTTCCTCCCAGCAAGACCTCTGCGTTATACACCCCACCCGGCTCGCCATGTGCGCCGTCAGGTCATCACCTCGCGGGCCAGATGCGCCACATGAGGATCAGGATGGCGGCGAGCTGGCTCGCCCAGAACACGATGCTCCATTTGAGCACGTCGGCCCGCACCGCCACGATTTCCTTGGTCAGCCTCAGCGCCATCTCTTTGCTCTCACCACGCACCTTTTCGATCTCCATGGTGAGATCGGCGCGCACCTTCTCAATCTCCATGGTGAGGTCGGCGCGCATCTTTTCGATCTCCTGCCGCAAACGCAGCTCGCTCTCGGATACATGGCTGCGGGTGGCCAACTCGGACAGGTGCGGATAGCGCTCCTCGAGCTGGGCAAAGGCCTCGGCGATGACGCGCGCGCGTACGGTCGTCGCTGGCCTGGGTCAGCTTGTCATAGATGTCGAGGATCTGCGGCGCGCTCATGGGCAGGACTGGGCATTGGCAAAAAGAGTATAAGCCAAGTCCGGCAAGGAGACGCCAGGCATGACCCGGTCAGCATGGACTACGCGCGTCCGGCCTGACTAAGCACGTCCACGCGCCGAGCCTCGAGCCGGCAATGGCGTGCAGGAGCGGCGAGAGCCGCGACCCACATCGTTACGCTCACCGCTCCGCAAACGCAGCCTGCGCGCTGACACCCTCCCCGCGCTGCCGCTCGCGCAACTGCGCCCGCAGGGCCGCGAGGCTGGCGAGATCGGCGGCGTAGGCCACCGCCTTGGCGACATAGTCGTCCTCGTCGGCGGCGATCCAGTCGGGCATGCCCATGGACTGCAGGATACTCTCGCCCATGTGGGCCACCAGGCGATCGCCCTTGAGCGCGAGCAAGGGAACCCCCATCCACAACCCCTCGACGCTGGTGGTCGTGCCGTTGTAGGGGAAGGGGTCGAGGGCGATATCGACGCGGTTGTAGGTCTCCATGTGCTCGCGCCAGGACAGGCGGCCGATCAGTTCGATCCGCTCTGCCTCGATGCCCCGATCTGCGAGGTGTGCGCGATACCGTGCAGCAAGGTCCGGATCGCCATAGGGCTTGGACTGCAAAAGCAGTCGGCTGCCGGGCACCGCATGCAGGATACGCGCCCAACAGTCGAGTACCGCCATATTGACCTTTTCAGCCTTGTTCAGGCAGCCGAAGGTGATATGGCCATTGCGTGCTGCCGGTAAAGGTCCTACAGACACCGGCAGGTCCGGGGGGTGAAGCACAGGGCGGTCTCCGGCAACCACCACGCCTGTTCTGTACGTAAATCTACCTCCGTTTCCGGCAGCATCCAGCGGTCGCCCAGCAGGTAGCCCATGGCCGTGAGGCCCGTGGTGTCCGGATAGCCCAGATAGCTCACCTGCACTGGCGCAGGTCTGCGCGCAAAAACAAGCAAGCGGTTGTCAGCCGTATGACCGGACAGGTCGATGAGGATGTCGATGCCGTCCGCCCGGATGCACTCGGCCAGCGCGTCGTCGTCGAGCTTCGCCACCTCGCGCCAGACCGCGAAATGCGGGCGGATACGCTCCATCAATGCGTCGTGTTGGCGTTGGTTGGCGTAGGCATGCAGGCGGAAACGGGTCGGGTCCATGGCCGAGAGCAGGCCGGCCATGAAGTAGCCGACCGGGTGCATGCGGAAGTCGCCCGAGACGAAGCCGACACGCAGCGGCCGCTCGGGGTCTGGGTCGTTGTCATGGTCACGCCAGCCGGCACGCAGCGGTGTTTCATGGTGCAGCCCAAATTTCCGGTGCAAGTCGGCCACGTCTTTGCGTGGCAGGCCGGGCTGATAATGCACGCTGAAGAGCAACGCTGACCTGTGGGAGTCCTCGTCAGGCTCCAGTTCCATCGCCCGCCGGAAGTGCGCCCACCCCTCTTCATAGCGACCCCACAGGAAGAGCTCGCCGGCCAGATCACTGTGTACCCCGGCGAGCTCGGGATTGAACCTAACGGACATGCCACGGCAGCGTGCCACCCCTGTAGAATGAAACAACTGAACGGCTTGCTTGCCTACCAAAGT
>JBKBRS010000202.1:0-3423 GCA_046292095.1 Thiobacillaceae bacterium | reverse complement strand
CCGGTACGGCACCTGCGGCTGTCCGATCACGCCCTGATCCCGGGACTGGTCAACCTGCACACACACGCGGCGATGACCCTGCTGCGCGGCTATGCCGACGACCTGCCACTGATGACCTGGCTCAACGACTACATCTGGCCAGCCGAGCGGCAGTGGGTGTCCGCCGAGTTCGTCCTCGACGGCACGCGCCTGGCCTGTCTGGAGATGCTCAAGGGCGGCATCACCTGCTTCAACGACATGTACTTCTTTCCGGAGGCCGCCGTCGAGGCCGCCATTGCGGCCGGACTGCGCATCGCCGCGGGCATCATCGTCATCGACTTCGCCTCTAACTACGCCGCCGACCCCGACGGCTATCTGCAAAAGGGCCTGGCGCTGCGCGATGCGATGCGTCACCATCCCCTGGTGTCCTTCTGCATGGCCCCGCACGCCCCCTACTCGGTCGGCGACCGCAGCCTGGAGAAGGTCCTGACCTACGCCAAGCAGCTCGACCTGCCCATCCACATCCATATCCACGAGACAGCGGACGAGATCCAGGGCAGCCTCGCCCGGTACGGTGTGCGGCCGCTGGCGCGACTGCAAGGGTTGGGCATGCTGGGGCCGGACTTCATCGCCGTGCACGCGGTACACCTCGAGGCCGCGGAGATGGCGCTCTTGGCTGAGCACGGCTGCCACGTCGCGCACTGCCCGACCTCCAATCTCAAGCTCGCCAGCGGCATCGCCCCCAGCGCGGCGCTAATGGCCAGTGGCGTGAACCTCGGCTTGGGGACCGACGGCCCGGCCAGCCACAACCGTCTCGACCTGTGGCAGGAGATGCGGCTTGCCGCCCTGCTCGCCAAGGGCAAGACCGCGCGTCCCGAGGCGGTGCCCGCCCACACGGCGCTGCGCATGGCCACCCTAGACGGCGCCCGCGCCCTGGGCCTGGAGGACCGGATCGGCTCACTGGAGGTGGGTAAGCAGGCCGATTGCGTGGCGGTCGACCTCTCGGCCCCCCATGCCCAACCCTGCTACGACCCTATCTCCCAGCTCGTCTACTGCGCCGGTCCCGAAGACGTGACCCACGTCTGGGTGGCCGGTCGCGATGTCGTGCGCGAACGGCAGTGTCAGACGCTGGACCCCGCCGAGGTCCTGGCCCGCGCCCGTCATTGGCACGACCGTCTCGCCAGGCGCTGACGCCCCTCACCCCTCACCCCTCACGGCTCTCCACTCCCCCGGCGCCAGACCTGCCAGGGTCCAGCGATCGATGGCCCAGCGGATCAAGCGCAGGGTGGGGTATCCGACCCGGGCCGTCATGCGCCGGACCTGGCGGTTCTTGCCCTCGGTGAGGGTGATCTCCAGCCAGCTTGTGGGGATGGATTTGCGCTGGCGGATGGGAGGGTCGCGCGGCCACAGCCCGGCGGGCTCTGGGATGCGGCGGACCTTGGCCGGACGGGTGAGGTAATCGCCCAGGTCCACCCCCTGCCGCAGTTGCGCCAGGGCCTGGGCAGACGGCACGCCCTCCACTTGGACCCAGTAGGTCTTGCGTTTTTGCTGGCGGGGATCGGTGAGCGCATGCTGGAGCCGTCCGTCGTCGGTTAAAATCAGCAGCCCCTCGCTGTCTCGGTCCAGTCGCCCGGCGGCATAGACACCCGGCACCGGGATGTAGTCGGCCAGCCCCGGGTGGCCATCGGCCGGGGTGAACTGGCTCAACACCCCATAAGGTTTGTTGAACAGGATGAGACGGCCCACAACGTCCTTTCTTCGTATAGGTGAATGCGTGAAAAGCCCGATAGAGATCCCCGCCGGTGAAAAGATCCGCGTCAATGCCGATTTCACCCTCGAGGTGCCGGACACCCCCATTATCCCCTTCATCGAGGGCGACGGCACCGGGGTGGACATCACACCGGTCATGCGCATGGTGCTCGACGCCGCGGTGCAAAAGGCCTATGGCCGCCGCCGCCGCATCGCCTGGATGGAGGTTTACGCCGGCGAGAAGGCGACCCGCCTCTACGGGCCCGATACCTGGCTGCCGGAGGAGACGGTCGCGGCCATCCGCGACTATGGGGTCGCGATCAAGGGGCCGCTGACCACCCCCACCTCGGGCGGCATCCGCTCACTCAACGTGGCGCTGCGGCAGCAGCTCGACCTCTACGTCTGCCTGCGCCCGGTGCGCTACTTCCAGGGGGTCCCCTCACCGCTCAAGGCGCCGGAAAAGGTGGACATGGTGATCTTCCGCGAGAACACCGAGGACATCTATGCCGGCATCGAATGGGAGGCGAAGTCCGAAGGCGCGCGGCGGGTCATCGAGTTCCTGCAGCGGGAGATGGGCATAGCCAAGATCCGCTTCCCCGAGACCTCGGCGATCGGCGTGAAACCGGTCTCCATCGAGGGCTCCGAACGGCTTATCCGCCGCGCCATCCAGTACGCCATCGCCAACGGCCGCCGCTCGGTCACCCTGGTGCACAAAGGCAACATCATGAAGTTCACCGAGGGCGGCTTCAAGAAGTGGGGCTATGAGCTCGCCGCGCGCGAGTTCGGCGCCACCCCCATCGATGGCGGCCCCTGGATGCGCTTGTCTGACGAACATGGCGGCATCGTCATCAAGGACGTCATCGCCGATGCCTTCCTGCAGCAGATCCTGCTGCGGCCGGAGGACTACGACGTGATCGCCACCCTGAATCTCAATGGCGACTACATCTCCGACGCCCTGGCCGCCGAAGTGGGCGGCATCGGTATCGCCCCAGGCGCCAACCTGTCCGATTCGGTCGCCCTATTCGAGGCCACCCACGGCACGGCGCCGAAATACGCCGGACAGGACTATGTCAATCCGGGCTCCCTCATCCTGTCCGGTGAGATGATGTTGCGTCACCTCGGCTGGACAGAGGCCGCGGATCTGGTGATCAAAGGCATGAGTGGCGCCATCCGCGCCAAGACCGTGACCTACGACTTCGCGCGCCTGATGGAGGGGGCCACCCAGGTGAGCTGCTCGGCGTTTGGCCGCGAGGTCATTCGCTGGATGGACTGCCGTGAAAGCCCATGATGATTGAGACCTCCTGCCAGGCCGCTCCGACCCCTCAGGCCGCCGCGGCAGCAAGCCCGCTTGCCAGCCGAATCCGGGGCGAACCCGAACGGCGCGCGGTATGTGATCTGTGGTTCGCGCCGCACGCGGCGCTCCTACCGGGGGTGGTTTGCTGATTCGCGCCGCACGCGGCGCGCCTACCCGTTCCAACCGCAGAGGTAGGAGGCCCGCTTGCGGGCCGAACCCGAGCCCTGCCACCGATGGTAGGAGGCCCGCTTGCGGGCCGAACCTGTTCTCTGTGGCGATTTTCCTCGCGGCAGGCAGTCTGTGATTCACGCCGCAAGCGGCGCGCCTACCAGGGGGATGGTCTGCTGGTTCGCGCCGCACGCGGCGCTCCTACCCGTTCCAACCGTCGAGGTAGGAGGCCC
>JBKBRS010000201.1:3215-3444 GCA_046292095.1 Thiobacillaceae bacterium | reverse complement strand
CCCTCGCCCGGCTGCAGCTCATAGGCCAGGCCGTTTTGTTCCAGCGCGGCGGTGAGCGCCACCTCGGCGCGGTCCCAGGACTCGTCCGAGCCCACCCGCTTCTCGGGGCGGGTGGAGAGCTTGACCAGGACGTCCCGGAAGCCGAAGTCGGCGTAGACGGCCTGCAGCATGCGGATGAACTCGGAGACCTCGGACTGGACCTGATCCTCGGTACAAAAGATGTGCGCGT
>JBKBRS010000201.1:0-3205 GCA_046292095.1 Thiobacillaceae bacterium | reverse complement strand
CCTGGGTGAAGGCGCGCACACGCATCAGCCCGTGCAGCGCCCCCGAGGGCTCGTTGCGATGGCAGGCGCCGAACTCGGCGATCCTGAGCGGCAGGTCGCGGTAGGAATGCAGCCCATGCTTGAAGATCTGCACATGGCCCGGACAATTCATCGGCTTGACCGCGTAGTCGCGGTTCTCCGAGGCCGTGGTGAACATGTTCTCGCGGTAGTTGTCCCAATGGCCCGATCGCTCCCACAGGCTACGGTCCATCACCGTGGGTGTGCGGACTTCCTGGTAGCCGTACTCGCGGAAGCGGCGCCGCATGTATTGCTCGATCTCCTGCCAGAGGATCCAGCCTTTGGGGTGCCAGAAGACCATCCCCGGGGCCTCGTCCTGCAAGTGGAACAGATCGAGCTGTTTGCCCAGCTTGCGGTGGTCGCGCCGCTCGGCCTCCGCCAGACGATGCAGGTACGCCTCCAAGTCTTCCTTCTTCGCCCAAGCGGTGCCGTAGATGCGCTGCAGCATCTCGTTGCGCGAGTCCCCCCGCCAGTAGGCCCCGGCCACCTTCATGAGCTTGAAGGCCTTGAGCTTGCCAGTGCTGGGCACGTGCGGGCCGCGACACAGATCGACGAAGTCCCCCTCGCGATAGAGCGAGATCGTCTCGCCCTGCGGGATGTCGCGGATGATCTCGGCCTTGTACTTCTCACCGATCGACTCGAAGAAGCGCGCCGCCTCGTCGCGATCCCATTCCTCGCGGGTGATGGGGATGTCGCGCTTGGCGAGTTCTGCCATGCGCTTCTCGATCGCCGCCAGGTCCTCGGGGGTGAAGGGCCGTGTGTAGGCGAAGTCGTAGTAGAAGCCGTCCTCGATCACCGGACCGATGGTCACCTGCGCCTCGGGGAAGAGCTCCTTGACCGCATAGGCGAGCAGGTGGGCGGTGGAGTGGCGGATCAGCTCCAGGCCCTCCGGGTCGCGGTCGGTGACGATGGAAAGCTGCGCGTCGCGGTCGATGACATAAGAGGTGTCCACCAGCCGGCCGTCCACCTTGCCAGCCAAGGCCGCGCGGGCAAGGCCCGCGCCGATGCTGGCGGCCACCTCGGCCACGGTGACCGGCTTTTCGAAGCTTTTGGTTGAGCCGTCGGGCAGTGTGATCTGAGGCATACGAGGCTTCCTTCCGGCATAAAAAAAGTGCGGTCGGGCCGCACTTTTTCCTGGGAATGCGAGAAAACGGCTAGCCCGCTCCGTACAAACGACAGGTGGTGCAAGTTCGCCAGATCATCCCGCAGAGTACCCGGTGGTAGCTGGTAGGCGCGATTGGACTCGAACCAACGACCCCCACCATGTCAAGGTGATGCTCTAACCAGCTGAGCTACGCGCCTATGTAAGCTTAGAATTGTATTCCACCGCCGCGTTACGGGCAAGCTGGTCGAGTGAATTTTTTATGGCAGCGCGCCGGCCGCGTCGGACATCCACCTTCGAAAGGATGATGAGGCCGAGGACGAAGAACAGGCCCAGGGTGAGCATGGCCGGACGGTGGGCCCCGGCGGTGAGCCAGACGGCGAGGCCATAGGTGATGGGACCCAGGATGGAGGAGAGCTTGACCGCCAAACCCCACAAGCCGAAGAACTCCGCCCGATGCGTGGCCGGGCTCAAAAATCCGACCAGGGCGCGCCCGGTCGACTGGGAGGCACCCAGGCACAGGCCGGCGAGGTTGGCAGCGAGCCAGAACAGGCCCGGAGCGGTGGCGAACCAGGCCAGCAACACCGTGGCGAGCCAGCCCCAGAGCGTGAGCGCGATGGCGCGGCGGTGCCCCAGACGGTCCTGGTAGTGACCGAACACCACGGCACCAAAGGCGGCGGAGACGTTGACCACCAGGATGAGCTCGATGCTACTCCGGGTGTCGAAGCCCATGGCCTGTTGTGCATAGACCGCGGCGAGCGCGATTACCGCCTGCACCCCCGCCTGGTAGAAGACGATGCAGACAAGGAAGCGAAACAGGTCAGGGTAGCGCCGGGCGTGGCGCAGGGTCTCGCGCACCCTCGAGTATGCGGCGCGTACCCCCGAAGCCGTTGTCCGCTGGGGAGTGGCGCGCTCGCGCAACCAGACGAAGGTGGGCAGGGCGGCGATGGCGAACAGGCCGGCGGTGATGAGCATGGTCACCGGCACGAAGGCGCTGGGCGACTGCCCCAGGGTCTGGGCGTGGGTGACATAGGCGAGACAGGCGCCCAAGGTGAGCAGACCGCCCACGTAGCCCAGGCCCCAACCCAGCCCTGAGAGCCGACCCAGGGCGCGTCCTCGCGCGAGCTCGGGTAGGAAAGCGGCGATCAGGTTCTCGCCAGTGCCGAAGAAGTAGTTGCTGATGACGATCAGGACGATGGCAAGCCACAGATCGCCCGGCCCGACCAGCGCGAGCGCCGCCGTGCCGGCGATGCAGCCGACGGTGGTCACGGCCAGCAGCCGCTTCTTGGCTGCCTTGAGATCGGCATAGGCGCCGACGGCCGGCGCGGTCAGGATGATGAGGGCGTAGGAGAGGGCCAAGGCGCTGGACCAGGCCAGGGTCGCCCAGGCGGCGTTGCCGGCCACGGTGGCGACGAAGTAGGCATTGAAGATGGCGGTGATCACCACCGTGGTGTAGCCCGAGTTGGCGAAGTCGTACATCGCCCAGGCCCAGGACTCGATCGGCCGAACACCCGGGTTGAGGGTCTTGTGCATGTGCTGACGTGATGTCGGATGGCTCGGATACCCCCACCTCAATGTCATGATCCAGCCACGAGCCGGCTGCGTCATCATGGCCTCGACGCGCGTGCCCGCCGGCGCCAAGGGCGCCGGGGTGGACAGCCTCCCTGCCGGCGCTCCGCCCTTATGGGCCGACGCCAGCCCTGGCGCTCAGGCCGCCAGCCGCCGCTCGAGACTGCCGAGCCGGCTGTCCAGCTCACGCACCCAGCGCTCTAGGCCCACATGCTCATCGCGGCGGACGATGACCTCGTAGAGACGTCCGATCAAGGCATTGGCCTGGTCGAGACGCTGGTTGGCCGTATCGATGCGATCATGGGCCGCATCGATACGCTTCAAGAGGTCTTCGCGCAGGGCATCCATACGCCCGAGCAGGTCGTCGTGGACCTTGTCGATACGGTTGTTGGTCTCTTCGATACGCCCGAGCAGGTCGTCGTGGACCTTGTCGATACGGTTGTTGGTCTCTTCGATACGCCCGAGCAGGTCGTCGTG
>JBKBRS010000200.1:0-3450 GCA_046292095.1 Thiobacillaceae bacterium | reverse complement strand
ACCCCCCCACCTTCCTCCCCGAAGCTTCTTTCATCTTCAGGGGTGGTGACAACCCCACCATGATCGTTAGCGCTGCCTTGCTGATACTTGCCTCCCTGTATGGGCCGGCCTACGGCGATGAGAAACCGCTCCTCGAATCCCTGACACGTTGTCCGGCCACCGAACCCATCGAGAACTGGCGTATCCAGCCGGACGCCCTGCAGGACGACCCGCGCGAGGATTTCTATTTCACGTTGGACGTGCGCACGCCGCATGAATTCGAGGCGGAACACATCCGTGGTGCCCTCAACCATCCCTATTACGAGCTGACCTCTCACCTGGGTCGTCTCCCCAGAGCCCGGAGCGAGGCCATCCTGGTTTATTGCGAATCGGCCCAGCACAGTTCTCACGCCCTCATGACACTGCGTCTACTAGGCTTCGACAACGTCTGGTATCTCAATGGTGGCAACATCCGCTCGCAGCGCGAGCGCCGCACGGTGGCCACCCCTTTCACAACCGGCCAACAGCCATGAACCGCCCGTCCCCCCGTCTACTTTGGCTGTTCATGAGCCTAGCCGCCGCCGGCCTGGTTGCGGGCAGTCTGGTCCTCACTGCCTGGCTCGATCTGCACCCCTGCCATCTGTGCATCTTCCAGCGCCTGCTGTTCATGGGTCTGGCCAGCCTCGCCCTGCTGGCCGGTCTGCTCGTAGGTGGCTCGCCGGCTAGCGGGTATGCTAACCCTGCCGCTGTCCGCGCTGGGCGGCGGTGTGGCGGCCTATCAGAGCTGGCTGCAGATGCAGTCGCCCGGCAGCATCTCCTGCGTGGGCGGCGAGCCAGGCCTGATCGAGCGCCTGGTTGAGTGGCTGGGACAGCGAGTGCCAGAACTCTTTCTGGCCACCGGCTTCTGTGAGGAGAAAGAACTGGTGATCCTGGGTCTCTCCCTGGCCAACTGGGCGCTCATCGCCTTTGCCTGCTTTTTCATCCTCGCCCTCTGGGCCTTGTCCAAACGACCATGAAACTCAGCCGCCGCGACTTCCACCGCCTCCTGCTCGCTGGCCTCACCGGCAGCGCCCTGCCGCTTCGCGCCGCCCCCGGCCTTGGTCGAGGGGCGCGACTACACGCCGATACAGCCGCCGCAAGTGGGAGAATCCCCCGGCCGGATCGAGGTGTTGGAGTTCTTCTCCTACGGCTGCCCACACTGCAAAGAATTCCACCCCCTGGTCATGGCCTGGCGGCGAAGCTGCCGCCTGATGTGAGCTTTCAGCGCGTGCCCGTGAGCTTCGGCCGCGCCGCCTGGGCCAACCTGGCGCGCTTGTATCACAGCCTGGTCGCCACCGGCGATCTGGCCCGTCTGGACCTGGCCGTGTTCCGCGCCGTGCACGACGAGCGGGTCAACCTATTCACGCCGGAGGCCATCCGAACATGGGTGACACGCCAGGGCGTGGATGCGAGGCGCTTCGCGGAGGTGTTCGATTCCTTCGCCATCCAAACCCGTTTAGCCCGCGACGAGCAATTGGTGAGGAACTACAAGGTGCGCAGTGTGCCTCTGCTCACCGTTGGCGGCCGCTACGCGGTCACCGGTGTGGCGGCCAGAGGCCTGGCCGATCTGTTGCCCATTGCCGACGGCCTGATCGAACGGGTACGGGCGGAGCGCAAGGCCCGGCGATGAGACCCCTGAGGCGCCTGGCCGCCTGCTTGCTGGCCGGTCTTGCCGGCTGCCCAGCGCTGGCCGACACTGCCGGCGCGGTGCGGGCGGCGCTGGCTTCCGGCCAGCCGGCCCTGATCGAGTTCGGCGCCGACACTTGCAGTCAGTGCAGGCGCATGAAAGTGGTGCTGGATGGCATCGGCCAGCGCTACCATGGTCGGGCGCATGTCGTGCATGTCAATGTCAACCAAGACCCGGCGCTCACCCGGCAGTTCAGGATCATGGTCATCCCCACCCTGGTGTATTTCGACGCCAGGGGCCGCGAGGTGGGCCGCGCCTACGGCTTCCAGGACGAGGTGAAGGTGGCGCGCAGGCTGTACGAACTGGGGGCGCGCTGAGCATGTTCGGGGAAGTGCCCGACCTGCTGGCCGCCTACCCGCTGATGGCCATCGACCTGGTGTTCGCCGCTGGTGTGGTCTCCTCCGCCAGCCCCTTCGCCCTGGCCACGGTGCCCTTGGTAGTGGGCTACGTGGGTGGCCACGCCGGGGATAGTCGGCCACGCGCCTTTATCTACTCCCTGGCCTTCGTGCTGGGCCTGGCCACCAACTTCACCGCCCTGGGCGCGGCGGCTGCCCTGCTCGGCCGGCTCATGGGCAATCTCGGCGGCCCTTGGTTCGTGGCCCTGGGCGGGCTTGCGGCGGCCATGGGACTGCACCTCATGGGCTGGCTGCCCCTGCGTCTGTCCGCGGGCAGGCACTGGCAGCCGAAAGTGGCCGGCCCCTTGGGCGCCCTGCTGCTGGGGGCCGTGTTCGGCATCGTCTCCAGCCCCTGCGCCACGCCGGTGCTGGTCGCCCTGCTGGGCCTTGTGGCCACCCAGGGCAAGGTGGCCTACGGGGTGACCCTGCTGTTCGTCTATGCCCTAGGCCCTTGCCTGCTGATGTTCGCCGCCGGCACCTTCACCGGGCTTGGTTACGGCCTGGGCCCGATCGCGCGGCCTGATGGCCTTCTCGGCGGGTCTGAAAAAGGCACTCGGCCTGCTGCTGGTCGCCTCGGGCGGCTATCTGGTCTGGCTGGCCTGAGGCAGCCCCCTCGCGGCCGCATCCTGCCTCCAGAACAAGGGCGAATGGAACTGGTAAGAATGGGACTGGCGACAGCCGGGCAAGGTCTCAGACTCTCCTATCCACACTTCACCTGGAGTCGACGATGTCGCGACGACTCTCTCTCCCCATCTTTCTCTGGCTGCTCTCCCTGGCCGCTCCCGCGCTGGCCGACCGCTCTTTCCTGGTAGACGCCGACTGGCTGGCCGCCGAGAAGGCGAAAAACCCCAAGCTGCTGATCCTGGAAGTGCGCTACCACCCGCACCGCTACTACACCGTGGGCCACATCCCCGGCGCCATCCAGGTGCCACGCTTCAACCTAACGGACATGCTACGGCAGCGAGCCACCCCTGTAGAATGAAACAACTGAACGGCTTGCTTGCCTACTGAAGTTAGAGGCGCCAGGGGTGGCGCTTGACCGAGGTCGATGAGTTGGCCGTTCGATCGCGAGTCGTTCGTTTCGCGACATCATTGTCGGCGAGGCTTTCATACGCCCGTCAATCACGTTGTTTCATGTTAAACCGCAGTTGAACGGGCCCGAAGAGCGGATGAAGCGCATCTTTCGCGACAGCCCGCTTGAGGGCGCAGGACAGCACGCAGTGCGGGTCTTAAGCATCGCGAGGGATGGCCCGCAGGGCCAAAAGCGAAGACGCTGTCAAGCGACACGCAGATTTAACCCCCTGACGACATCTGGAATTGACCCCCAGGGTTAATCAACTCTCCGACGTG
>JBKBRS010000199.1:0-3462 GCA_046292095.1 Thiobacillaceae bacterium | reverse complement strand
GAGCCGCAAACCCGACGGCAAGGGGATGCCGCAGACGCGGCCCGTGGCCTGGTAGTCCTTCCAGCCCGAGCCCACCAGATAGCCGCGCACGATGGCCTCCACCGGCAGGGCCTTGAGGCGCCAGACCACTACCGCGCGCCCGGCCACCTGCTCGCGCTCATCCGGCGCCACCACGTCTTCGGCGGCGTCTCCGGTCAGGTGGTTGGGCAGGATGTGGGCGAGCCGGCGGAACCAGAAGTTGGACACCGCTGTCAGCACCCTGCCCTTGCCAGGGATGGGGGTGGGCAGGACCACGTCGAAGGCGGAGATGCGGTCGGTGGTGACGATGAGCAGCCGCCGCGCGTCGACGGCATAGAGGTCGCGCACCTTGCCGCGGTGGATGAGCGGCAGGGAGCGGAGGGTCGATTCGTAGAGGGCGTCGGGCATGGTCTCGTCTGCATTGGATTCAAGCCCGATTATCCCTCAATGTCCACCGGGCGGCGTCGGTGAGCGTGCTGCAGAGGGTCGGCAGTGCCCGTAGCCTCAGCGCACACCCCCCTTGAGCTCGACATACAGCTCGACGGCGGCCGCCTTCTCCCGGAAGTCGGTGCCGCCGTTGAGCAGCCGCTCCAGCCTCGCCATGGCCGCACGCGTGTCCCCGGCACGGGCCAGGGCCGCGGCATGGTGGTACTGGATCGCCGGCGCGTCCGGCGCCAGTCGCGCGGCCTTTTCGAGCAGGCCGCGGCCGCGTTGCACCTCGCCTGAATTGACCAGCAGCCAGCCCAGGGTGTCGAGCACGGAGGGATCGTCCGGGCTCAGGGCATAGGCCTGCTCGGCGGTCTTGAGCGCACGCGGGTCCTTGAGCTCGCCATAGAGCCAGGCCAGGTTGTTGGCCACTACTGCGTTGCGGGGCTGGGCCTGATAGAGCCGCTCGTAGTGGCCGGCCGCCTCCTTGAGCCTGCCAACCTGTATGAGGGCGAGGGCAAGGCCGTGGCGCACAGGCACGTCGTCGGGCCGCCTATCCAGCCAATCTTCCAGCCAGGCGATGCCCTGCGCCGCCTGGTTGGCACGTTGCCAGGCCTCCAGCGCGCGTAGCGCCAGCCGGCCGCTGCCCGCCACCTCCGCCGCACGCGCGAACACCGTGGCCGCCTCGGTGAAACGGCCAGACTTGGCCAGGATCTCCGCCTCGGCCACATAACCGGCCGGCGACTTCGGTTGCTTGCGCTGCAGATCGGCGGCGAGCTTGAGTCCCTCGGCGACGCGCCCGATCTCGGCCAGTAGCGTGGCCTTCGCGCCCAGGGCCTCGGCGAAGTCGGGCGCCAGGGCGAGGGCCCGATCCAGGCTGCGGATCGCCTCATGGTTCGCCTTGTTCAGGTGCTGAACCTCGGCGAGCTGGTAATGCGCGCGGGGGTTGTCGGGGCTCGCTTCCACCCACTTGGCAAGGGCGCTGGCCGCGGCCACCGTGTCACGGTTGAGCAGGTGGGCCTGGCCGATCAGCTCGTGGAACTCGCCACGGCCCGTGGCATCGAGTCCGGCCCGTGCCTCGGTCAGGGCGCGCGCGACATCCCCTTTGCGCAGCCAGTGCCGGGCGAGCAGGGCATAGGCAGCCGGGTCCCTGGCATTGGCCTGTTTCGCCCGCGCCAGATGGTCGAGGAAGGCGCGCTCGTCGCGTTCGGCCAGCGCCAGCTCGGCCAGGGCGATGCGCGCCCGGCTGTTGCTGGGGTCTTTGGCCAGCACCGCATCGAAGCGGCTGCGCGCCGCCCTAGTGTCCTTGTCCATCAGGTCCAGCCGCGCCAGGTTGGCGGCGGCGGGCAGGAAGGCCGGGTCCCGCCGGAGCGCCTCGGTGAAGCTCGCTCGCGCCTGTTTCACGTCCTGTTTGGCCATCAGGGCGATGCCGCGCAGGTTGTGCGGCAGCGGGTCGCCTGGGCGCTCGCGCTGCAGGCGGTCGATCACCGCCATGGCGGCGTCGATTCGACCATCCCGAAGGTGGGTCTGCACCAGCAGCACCTCCGGCCGGGTCGAGTCGCGTTCCAGCGTCGCCGCCCGTCCAGTGCCGCCACGGCGCCCTCGCGGTCGCCCGCGGCCATGCGGCTTTGCGCCAGCTGCATGAGCAGGTTCGGGATGTCCGGCGCCAGGGCGCTCGCCCGCTCCAGGTACTCGCGCGCCTGCTGGGGGTGGCCGCGCCGCTGGGCGATCTCGCTCTTGAGGGCCAGGGTGACGAGATCGTCGTCGTCCTTCAACTCGGCGATCAGGCGTTCCGCCGCAGCGAGCTCGCCACCTTGCGCCAGGGCCGCAGCGAGCAGCCGGCGCGCCTGCGGGTGCCGCGGTGCCCGGTCCACCACGCGCTGCAGGTGGCTGACGGCAGTGTCGCGGTTGCCCAGGGCGAGGTTGACCGCGCCGGCGAGCAGGTGTCCCGGCAGGAACTCCGGGTCGAGCTTCAGCACCTGCTGGAGCTTGCTCTGCGCCTCGGCAAGCCGGCCGCCGCGAAAGTCGATCAGCGCCTGTAGATAGCGCACCATGACGTGGTTCGGGGCCAGCCGGGCCGCCTCCTGCAGCACCTCGGCCGCGGCTGCGACGGCATCGGCCTCCAGGTGGGTGAGCGCCAGGGCGACCCTTGCCGGAACGTCCTCGGGCTTGTGCGCGAGCACCTGGCGATAGGCGGCCTGCGCCTGCGCGCGCTGTCCGTCCTGCCGCAGCAGGTCGCCCTTCAATAGCCACAGTTCGGCACGGCGGACGTCCTGCTTGAGGGCCTGCTCGACCCAGGCCAGTGCCGCGTCGCGCTCGCCCTCGGCCGCCGCCATCAGGGCTCGCGTGAGCAGCAGCTCCACCGCCTCCGTCTGCAGGGCCTCGGCGGCGGCGAGCGAGTCCTCCGCCGCGGCGCGCTCGCCCTTCATCCACTGCGCCCGTGCCCGCAGGGCATGCAGGGCCGCCTGATCCGACGGCTTCGCCTCGGCCGCCACCGGCAGCGCCTCGATCACCCGCTCGGGCTTGCCCAGCGCGAGCCAGGTGCGCGCCAAGAGCAAGGGCAGATCGGTTGCGGCGTGCTTCAAGGCCTGGGCGCGTTCGAGCTCCTTCTCGGCAGCGAGGTAGTCCTCCACCTCCACATAAAGCCGGCCGAGCTGGTAGCGCGCCTGGGCGTTGTCGGGCTCGATCTGCAGGACGTTCTTGAGCGCGATTGCCGCCGCCTTCGGGTCACCGCGCGCGAGGGCCGTCTCCGCCTCACGCAGGTAATCGCCGGTGTCCTTGTGGGTGAGGACGAGGTACGCCCCCCAGGCGCCGGCCACCACCACAAGCGCCACCGCCAGCAGGACGGTGTGTGTGCGGGTGAAGCGCGGCCGCGGCGCCTCGGGTTCGAGGTCGAGCAGGGGATCGGTCATGGGGCGGTTGGGGGAGGATAGACGACACTATGTTATTAACCCGGCCCTTAAATACCCTGTGCTGCATAGGCGGCTAAGGGATGCCTGAAATAGGCCTTGACACGCT
>JBKBRS010000198.1:282-3490 GCA_046292095.1 Thiobacillaceae bacterium | reverse complement strand
CCCCATGCCAGGACATGGCGGCGACGATGCCGCCGCACATGCCGACACAGTGGGCGCCGCCCAGGAAACCGACCAGGAAGGCCGCGATCAGGGAAAACTCAGGCAAGGAGCGGGAGGCGCTTGCGCGCGGGGACAGAACTCAATCGCAACGCATCCCGCCCGTCAGCCAGGACTGGACCGCGCGCTGCCAGGCCACCAACCCGCCCTCAAGGGTGGGGCGGGGACCGGTCGGGGTCATCCCCGAATCCTGGGCCCAGTGGATAGGGCCGTCATGCAGCAGGTGCTCAAGCAGCCGCCGCCCCCCATCGGTTGCCCCAGCGTTGCGCTTGATAAGCTCGCAGGTCCCGTGCGGCGCAAGCCGCGTCCAGTCGAGCCTGGCCAGGGGGGCCAGCCACTCGCCGCCTTTGAGGCCGGTCAGCTGCGGGTGGTGGCAGGTATCGCACAGATAGCGGCTGCGGTGGGTGGAGTAGGCCAGCCCCTGGCTGCGCGCGCTGTTGCATTGGTGGCAGGTCAGACAGCGCGGGTGTCGAAACAGCGGATAGAGGGTCTCGGCAAAGCCTGCGCCGGGCGCCGCGGTGCTCGCCCACGACGGTGGCAGGCACGGGATGAGCGCAACGAGGTCGGCGGGCTGCATCAAATCGCCTCCCTGGGTACGAATTGCATGCGGTAGGCCGCATAGGTCGAGGTCATCGCCAGCGGCAGGAAGAGCAGCAGACCCAGACCCAGCGGGATGATCAGGGCCAACATCCCCAGCAGCGACAGCATGAGGCCATAGAGCAGTAGGGGACGCCAGTTCACCAGACAGGCCCAGAGGCTCCAGTACAAGGCTTTGCCAGCGGGAAAGGCATCGAACAGGGCGAGCGCGGGGGCGAACCAGGTCGCCATCAGGACAGGGGTGTAGAGCGCCGCCCCTGTGAGCAGCGCCGGCAGCGCCTTATCGAGCACGGCCTGAGCTTGGGCGGGGTCCGTCATCGCCTGTGGATGGGCGGCGAGCTCAATCAGCCGCGCGATGGCGTCGCCGCCCATCATGACCATCGCCTGGCCGATCGCCACGTGGGCGACCGCATAGACCACGCCGATCGCCAACAGGGCCTGGCGACCGCGGTGCCAGCCGGCGGCGGCATGGATGAGGCCGGTCGGCTCGCCCTGCTCGACGGCACGGGCCGCGGCCATGTAGGCGGCGATCAGGAAGGGTGAGACGAGCTCCAGCAGCAGCGATCCGACCATGGGGATCAGGCTCATGCCATAGGCGGCCAGGAAGAAGGCGGCGCTCATGCCCATCCAAGGGATGGCGGACGGGGTGAACAGGCGAAAACCGGTGCGCAGCCATCCGATGGCCGCCCCCGCCGGTGGCCGTCTGAGACCGAGGGCGTTCATGCCACCCCCTCTGCGCGGGGGCCGCTGCCCCCGACAGAAGAGCGCCGCCCGTGGGCGGCGTCTGGCGCCCGAGCGTCCATCAGAAGGAGAAGATCACCCACAGCGGCACCATGAAGCTGGGCGACAGATCGTCGTGGCGCACGAGCTGACCGTCGCCACGCACATCCACCAGGTAATAGGGCCGGCCATGCGGCGGCGTCACCTTGATGGCATAGAGCCGACCGCGGATGCGGTACTCCTCGACCTTGTCCTCGCCGCGCGTGGTGATGGTCACCTGCGGCTCCAGGTCGGCCTCCGGCATGCCGGGCGGCGGCGGGATCTCGGGCAGCGGCTCAAGCGACGGGCGTTCCTGCGCGAGGGCCGGGCCGCCGACCAGGGCTGCCGCCAGCAGCAGGGAAAGGATGCGCATGTCGTATTCCTTGGCGGTTGGCAATGTTTTCATTGTAGCAGCCGGGCCCCCAACCCCTGTGGCGCGGATGCCACGGCCGCCACCGGCCTGATGTCGTGACGCCGCGCCGCCGGCTCAGAGGTTGAGCAGGATCTCGCGCTCCTGTACCGACGGCTCGAAGCCGCGCCGTTCGTAGTGCTGGAAGATGGCCTCCACCACCTGGTCCGGCTCGTCGATCACCTGGATCAGGTGCATGTCCTCGGCATCGATCATGCCCTCGGCCACCAGGGTGTCGCGGAACCAATCCGTGAGGCCCTGCCAGTAGCGGCTTTGCACCAGGATGATGGGGATGCGCCGAGTCTTGCCGGTCTGCACCAGGGTCAGGACCTCCATCAGCTCGTCCAGGGTGCCGAAGCCACCGGGCATGATCACATAGGCCGCGGCGAACTTGACGAACATCACCTTGCGCGCGAAGAAGTGGCGGAAGGTCTGGCTGATGTCCTGGTAGGGGTTGGCGTGCTGTTCGTGCGGCAGTTGGATGTTGAGCCCCACGCTGGGCGAGCGGCCGAAAAAGGCCCCCTTGTTGGCCGCCTCCATCACCCCGGGGCCGCCGCCCGAGACCACGGCGAAACCGGCGTCGGAGAGCTTGCGCGCGATCACCTCGGTGAGCAGGTAGTAGGCGTGGTCCGGGCTGATGCGCGCCGAGCCGAAGATGGACACGGCCGGGCGGATGGGGGCCAACCGCTCGGTGGCCTCGACGAATTCGGCCATAATCTCGAACATCCGCCAGGACTCCCGCGCCGAGGTCACCGCCTCGTGGCTGTGGCCGGGGTCGATGAGGGGGGGGATCTTCTTTTTCATCGGGGAAACTCGCTTGTCCAAAGTGCTCCTGCTGGTCGACGGCTCCAGCTACCTCTACCGTGCCTTCCATGCCCTGCCCGAGCTCAAGAACCGCGCGGGCGAGCCCACCGGGGCGCTGTACGGCGTCATCAACATGCTGCGCCGCTTGCGCCGTGAGGTGCCGGCCGACTACGCCGCCTGCGTGTTCGACGCCAAGGGCAAGACCTTTCGGGACGCATTGTATCCGGAATACAAGGCGCACCGCCCGCCCATGCCGGAGGAACTGGCCGCGCAGATCGCGCCGCTGCACGAGACGATCCAGGCCCTGGGCTGGCCTGTCCTCGTGATCGATGGGGTGGAGGCGGACGACGTCATCGGCACCCTGGCGCGCCAGGCCGAACGGCAGGGGCTCTTCACCCTGATCTCCAGCGGCGACAAGGACCTCTGCCAGTTGGTGAGCCCCCACATCACGGTCGTCGACACCATGGCCAACAAGACCTACGACCCGGCGGGCGTGCTGGAAAAGTTCGGCGTGCCGCCCGAGCGGGTACTGGACTGGCTCACCCTGGTGGGCGACGCGGTGGACAACGTCCCCGGTGTCGA
>JBKBRS010000198.1:0-272 GCA_046292095.1 Thiobacillaceae bacterium | reverse complement strand
TCGACAAGGTCGGCCCCAAGACCGCGGCCAAGTGGCTCGCCGAGTACGGCAGCCTGGAGGCGCTCATGGCGCACGCCCACGAGATCAGGGGGGTGACGGGGGAGAACCTGCGTGCGGCGCTCGACTGGCTACCCAAGGCACGTGAACTGCTGGCCGTGAGGACCGACGTGGCCCTGCCAGTGGGCCCCGCGGACCTCGCCTGGCGGCCGGAGGACCGGGCGCGGCTGATCGAGCTGTTCACCCGCTATGGCTTCCGCTCCTGGCTCAACGAA
>JBKBRS010000197.1:0-3536 GCA_046292095.1 Thiobacillaceae bacterium | reverse complement strand
TGCGGCGCGAGCTGGCCCGACTACGAAGAGAAGATGACGGACGTCAATATCGCCATTCAGTGGCTCGGCGATGCCTTCGACGACGCCTTCGACACAGCGCTCGTCCTATCCGGCGACAGCGATTTGACGACACCCATCCGCAGGGTGCGCGAGCGCTTTGCCCAAAAGCGCATCATCGTTGCCTTTCCGCCCAGTCGTTGTTCGAACGAACTTAAGCGCTGCGCCAACGGCTACCTCACCATCGGTGAAGACAAACTACGTGCCAGCCAACTATCCGAGCAACTTGTCAAGCCCGATGGCTACGTGCTTACCCGTCCTGCTACCTGGTGCTGAAGGACAAAGAATGACCCCCATCAAAGCTCCCAAAAAACTGATCGAAGTCGCACTGCCGCTCGACGCCATCAACGAGGCCGCCGCGCGGGAAAAGTCGATCCGCCACGGCCATCCCAGCACCCTGCACCTGTGGTGGGCGCGCCGGCCCCTGGCCGCGGCGCGCGCGGTGATCTTTGCGCAGATGGTCAATGACCCCGGCTACGAGCGCCACCTGGGGCGCGGCGTCAACAAAGAGAAGGCCGCCGCCGAGCGCGAGCGCCTGTTCAAGCTCATCGAAGAGCTGGTGCAGTGGGAGAACACCAACAACGAAGAAGTGCTGGAACGTGCCCGCGCGGAAATCTGGAAAAGCTGGCGCGAAACCTGCGCGCTCAACAAGAACCACCCGCAGGCAGCGGAGCTCTTCAATCCGGACAAGCTGCCGGCCTTTCATGATCCCTTCGCCGGCGGCGGCACGCTGCCGCTGGAGGCGCAGCGGCTGGGGCTGGAAAGCTACGCCTCCGACCTCAACCCGGTGGCGGTGACCATCAACAAGGCGATGATCGAAATCCCGCCGCGCTTTGCCGGACGCGCGCCGGTGGGGCCGGTCCCGCCGAGCGAGCGGCAGGGGCGATTGCACCAGGAATGGAAGGGGGCCCAAGGGCTCGCGGAAGACGTGCGCCGCTACGGCGCGTGGATGCGCGAAATGGCCCAAAAACGCATCGGCCACCTCTACCCGCCCATTGAGATCACACCGGCCTTGGCCGCCGGACGGCCCGATCTGCAGCCGCTCATCGGGCAAAAACTCACTGTGATCGCCTGGTTGTGGGCGCGCACCGTCAAAAGCCCCAACCCGGTCTTCAGCCACGTGGCGGTGCCGCTGGCCTCCACCTTCGTGCTCTCGAGCAAAGCAGGCAAAGAGGCGTATGTCGAACCGGTGGTCGAAGGCGACAGCTACCACTTCACCGTCAAGGTCAAGGGCAACCCCGATTTCGACCCGGCGGCCTATGCGCGGGCGAAGAATGGCACGAAGCTCGCGCGCGGGGCGAACTTCGAGTGTCTGCTGTCTAAGACACCGATCGAAGACCGCTATATCAAGACCGAAAGCATGGCTGGACGCATGGGGGCGCGGTTGATGGCGATCGTCGCCGAAGGGCCGCGTGGGCGTGTCTATCTGCCGCCCACCGAGGAGCACGCAGCGGTGGCGCGGCAGGCGCAGCCGGCGTGGAAGCCGGATCAACCGATGAATAGGGATACGCGCGATCTCGTCAGTGGGCGCGGATACGGCTTTTTCACTTGGGCCGACCTCTTCACCCCCCGCCAACTGGTGGCGCTGACCACCTTTTCGGAACTGGTGGCCGAGGCCATCGAAAAATGCCGCGCCGACGCGCTGGCCGCCGGCATGCCCGACGACGGCCTGGGCCTGGACCAAGGCGGCAGCGGCGCCACCGCCTACGCCCAGGCGGTGGGGGTGTATTTGGCGTTTGGCGTCGATCGATTGGCAGATCGGAGCTCCACTATTTGCGGTTGGGACACCGGCCGCACCACGATTGGACATACCTTCGGGCGACAGGCGATCCCAATGACTTGGGACTACGCCGAGGGCAATCCATTTTCTGACTCAACCGGCAGCTTTGGAGCGCTTCTCGAGTGGGTTGAGAAGTTCCTGACGGCATCACCAACGAAACCAAACGGCTTTGCAGTCCAACAAGACGCCGCTGCGCAATCCGTCAGCGCCGACAAACTCATCTCCACCGACCCGCCCTACTACGACAACATCGGCTATGCCGACCTGTCAGACTTCTTTTACGTCTGGCTGCGCCGAAGCCTCAGGCCCATCTTTCCCAACCTCTATGCCACGCTCGCGGTGCCCAAGGCCGAGGAGCTGGTCGCCACCCCCTACCGCCACGGAAGCCGTGAGGCGGCGGAAGCCTTCTTCCTCGACGGCATGCGCCGGGCGCTCAAAAACCTTGCCGAACAGGCGCATCCGGCGTTTCCGGTGACCATCTACTACGCCTTCAAGCAGCAGGAAACCCAGGGAACGCGGGCTTCCAGCCCGCCCGATGCGGACGGGACGTCCGCGCTCCCGGCCACCAGCAGCACCGGTTGGGAGACCTTTTTGCAGGCGGTGCTCGACGCCGGTTTTGCCATTACTGGTACTTGGCCGATGCGCACCGAGCTGAGCAATCGCATGATCGCCGCAGGCAAGAACGCGCTCGCTTCCAGCATCGTGCTGGTCTGCCGCAAGCGTGCGGCGGACGCGCCCACCGCCAGCCGCCGCGCGTTCATCCGGGAGCTCAACGCCACGTTGCCCGAGGCGCTGGAGGCCATGACCCGCGGCGGTGTCCATTCGCCGGTGGCGCCCGTGGACCTCTCGCAGGCGATCATCGGCCCCGGCATGGCGATCTTCTCGCAATACGCCGCGGTGCTGGAGGCCGACGGCACGCCGATGACGGTGAAAACGGCGCTTGCCCTCATCAACCGCTTTCTGGTCGAAGACGACTTCGACCCCGACACCCAGTTCTGCCTGCACTGGTTCGAACAGCAGGGCTGGAGCGCGGGCAAATATGGCGAGGCGGATGTACTCGCGCGCGCCAAGGGCACCAGCGTCGATGGCTTGCAGGCGGCAGGCGTGGTCGAAAGCGGTGCTGGCCGGGTGCGGCTGCTCAAATGGCGGGAATACCCCGCCGACTGGTCGCCGGACACCGACGCCCGCACGCCGGTGTGGGAGGCGCTGCACCAACTCATCCGCGCCCTCAACACCGGCGGCGAGAGCGTGGCCGGCCGCTTGCTTGCCCGCATGCCCACCCGCGCCGAGGCGATCCGCGCGCTCGCCTACCGTCTCTACACCCTGTGCGAGCGCCAAGGCTGGGCGGAGGATGCCCGCGCCTACAACGAGCTGGTCACCGCCTGGAGCGCCATCGAACAGGCGGCCAGCGAGGCAGGCGTGGTCGGCACGCAGGCGCAGTTGGATATTTGATCGGAGGCGATCATGCTGAAAACGGCCACCTTCCAAAATCTCACCATCGTTCCAGATGGTGAGTGGCGTTTCAGTCCAGGGCTCAATGTGGTCATTGGCGAAAACGGCACCGGCAAAACCCACGTGCTCAAGGCGATTTACGCCTTGCTCAAGGTGCAGGCTGACAGCGCTGAGCTGACCAAATCGACCCTGGAAAAGGCCTATGCCGAAAAGCTGGTACGGGTATTCCGCGCCGAAAGTCTGGGAC
>JBKBRS010000196.1:0-3559 GCA_046292095.1 Thiobacillaceae bacterium | reverse complement strand
CCAGAGCGTGTCAAGGCCTATTTCAGGCATCCCTTAGCCGCCTATGCAGCACAGGGTATTTAAGGGCCGGGTTAATATTTTGTGACAAAAAAACCGGGTTGGCATTCCCCGTTTGCTCCGTGCCACATCACGGCGTCGCTTCGTACAGGCGGGATACCCGTTGCGAAACTTGTCCCGCATACCCACCTTAGTGCGTGTTTGCGAGCGTCTCGGGCTGACCGATTTAGAACGGCCAATGCCAGTCGGCCAGCTCGGGCGGATCGATACCGTGCGTGTGGGAGAAGCGCACGCAGTCGATGCGCCGGTCGCGCAGGGCTTCCTTCACATGCGCGCCACGCACGCGCAGGGCCGGCATCCGGTCGATGGCGTCGATGGCCAGGCTGAAACGGTCGATCTCGTTTTCGATGGCCAGCTCGAGCGGCGTGTTGATGCTGCCCTTCTCCTTGTAGCCGCGCACGTGCAGGTTGCGGTGGTTGGTGCGCCGGTAGCTCAGGCGGTGGATGAGCCAGGGGTAGCCGTGGAAGTTGAACAGGATGGGGCGGTCGGTCGTGAACAGGCTGTCGAAGTCGCGGTCGGGCAGCCCATGCGGGTGTTCGCTGGGCTGGGTCAGGCAGAAGAGGTCCACCACGTTGATGAAACGGATTCTCAGCTCCGGGAAGTGCTCGCGCAGCAGCGCCGTGGCGGCCAGCGCCTCCTGGGTGGGGATGTCACCGCAGGCTGCCATCACTAGGTCGGGCTCGGCGCCCTGGTCGTTGCTGGCCCAGTCCCAGATGCCGACACCCTTGATGCAGTGGCGGATGGCGGCGTCCATGTCCAGATACTGCAGATGGTTTTGTTTGTCGCAGACGATCACATTGACCCGGTCGTGGCTCTTCAGGCAGTGGTCGGCCACCGCCAGCAGGCAGTTGGCATCCGGCGGCAGATAGATGCGGGTGACGCTGGGCCGTTTGTTGACGACGAGATCGAGGAAGCCGGGGTCCTGGTGGGTGAAGCCGTTGTGGTCCTGGCGCCAGACGGTGGAGGTGATGAGCAGGTTGATCGAGGCGATGGGCGCGCGCCAGGGGATCTCCTCGCAGATGGCGAGCCACTTGGCGTGCTGGTTGAACATGGAGTCGATGACGTGGACGAAGGCCTCGTAGGTGGCGAGGAAGCCATGCCGGCCGGTGAGCACGTAGCCCTCGTACCAGCCCTCCAGGGTGTGCTCGGAGAGCATCTCCAAGACCCGCCCGTCGGGCGAGAGTGCGCCGCCATCGGCGTCCTCCGGCAGGGTTTCCAGCAGCCACAGCTTCTGACTCGCCTCGTACACTGCATCGAGCCGGTTGGAGGTGGTCTCGTCGGGTCCGAACAGGCGGAAGTTGTCGGGGTTGCGGCGCAGGGTGTCGCGCAGCAGTGCACCCAGGGGGCGGGTGTTATTGGCGCGGCTGCGTGCCGGCCGCTCGACCGCCACGGCATAGTCGTGGAAATCGGGCAGCCGCAGGTCGCGCCGCAGCAGCCCGCCGTTGGCGTGCGGATTGGCGCTCATGCGTCGGCTGCCCGTGGGGGAGAGCGCGCGCAGTTCGGGCTTGAGATGCCCGTCCGCGTCGAACAGCGCCTCCGGGCGGTAGCTGCGCAACCAGGACTCCAGAGCGCCGATCAGTTCCGGCCGCGCGTGCAGATTGGCCAGCGGCACCTGATGCGAGCGCCAGCTCCCCTCCACGCGGTGTCCATCGACCTCTTTGGGACCGGTCCAACCCTTGGGCGTGCGCAAGACGATCATCGGCCAGTGCGCGCGCTGGGCGACCCCGCTTGCGCGTGCCGTCCGCTGGATGGCGTGGATTTCGGCGAGACAGTCCTCCAGCGCGGCGGCCATGGCCTGGTGCATGGACATGGGTTCCTCACCCTCGACGAAGCGGGGACGCCAGCCATACCCCGTGAGCAGCCGCTCCAGCTCTGCGCGCGGGATGCGGGCGAGCAGGGTGGGGTTGTCGATCTTGTAGCCGTTCAGATGCAGGATGGGCAGCACTGCGCCATCGCGGATGGGATTCAAAAACTTGCCCGAGTGCCAGCCGGTGGCCAGTGGCCCGGTCTCCGCCTCGCCATCCCCCACGGCCACGGCGACGATCAGGTCCGGATTGTCGAAGGCCGCCCCGGTGGCGTGCGACAGACTGTAGCCCAGCTCGCCGCCCTCGTGGATGGAGCCCGGCAGCTCCGGCGTGCAATGGCTACCGATGCCACCGGGGAAGGAGAAGCGGCGGAAGAGCTGGCGCAGCCCCTCGACGTCCTCGCTCACCTCGGGATAGACCTCGGAATAGGTCCCTTCCAGATAGACCGGCGCGATCACGCCAGGCGCCCCGTGTCCGGGCCCGGCAAGGAAGATCATGTCGAGGTCGTGCACGCGGATGAGCCGGTTGAGGTGCGCATACATGAAGGCCAGCCCCGGACTCGCGCCCCAGTGCCCGAGCAGCCGCGGCTTGATGTGCTCCGGTTTGAGGGGCTCGGCGAGCAGGGGATTGTCGCGCAGATAGATCATGCCGACGGCCAGGTAGTTGCAGGCCCGCCACCAGGCGTCGAGGCGCTGCGGGGTCGTGGCCTCCAGGGGCATATCGATCGGATCCATCAGGGTCTCCTTGAGGTGCGATATCTCAGCCTAGACCGCCCATGTGACACACGGGTTAGTCTGGCTCCGGCAGCACGACACGCACGGCCAGCCAGCGCAGGCTGCATTCCGCCTGGATGGGCGCACCCGCCGTGCAATCGCGGATGATCGACTCGGGCTGCATACATTCGCAATAAAGACGTTCCACCGGGGCCAGCGACTCGATGCGGACCGAGCCCTGGCGCCACTGCGCCAGCAGCCGGTTGAGCAGCTCGTCGCGCGGCTGCACGGGGGTGCGCGGGTCGAGACGCAGGTAGTAGACCGTGCGCGGCGGGTAGCCGTTGCGCTGCCGCACTGGGTTTTCGTAGCGTGCCACGGTGGCCGCCTCGCCCCGCACGGTGCCGGCGCTGCGCGCATCGCCATAGCGGGTATGTCCGAATTCGTGCGAGAGCACCCCATAAGGATCGACCAGCTCGTCGCTGAAGGTGAACTGACAGCGTATCCCCTCCAGGCCCAGACGTATGCTCGAATGCGCGGCCATGGCGCCGCGGCCGTCATGCGCGTAGATGCGAAACAGGCTGGCGTCCTGCGCAAACAGACCGGCCTCGCTCAGGCCGCCGGTGAGCAGTTCGGACAGGCGCACCGGCTCGCCGGCAGCACGCTTGGCGGTCCACAGGGCCTCGTCATAGGCGAGATAGCCCTGGTTGAACAGGCGCAGGGTGTCGTCGGCCATCTCCCGGAACCACACCGCCCCAGCATCCGTCAAGGCAAAACGCGCCAAGAATGCCACCTGCTCAGGGGTGAGCGGCAGCGCGGTGGGTGGGCCGACGCCGGGCGCAAGCACCAGATTGAGCTTGTGGGCCAGGGCGAGATGCTCCAGGCGGCGCGCCCGCTCCTCCCCCACGTCGGCGGGCGGCGTGGGCCGCCGGCCAGCGCGCGGTCTGCCGTCCGCACCGGCGAACACGACGATGGCGCCACCCGCGG
>JBKBRS010000001.1:46467-48583 GCA_046292095.1 Thiobacillaceae bacterium | reverse complement strand
CGCGACAAGGCCTGGACCTGGGAGCACCAGGCGCTCACCCGCGCGCGCTACTGCTGCGGCGATGCGCGCGTGGGCGAACGCTTCGAGGCCATCCGCGAGGCCATCCTGCGTCTGCCGCGCGACCCGGCCAGGCTCAAGGCCGAGGTACTTGAGATGCGGCAGCGGATGCGCGACGGCCACCGAAACCCCACCGGCCTGTTCGACGTCAAGCACGACCCCGGCGGCCTCGTGGACGTGGAATTCTGCGTGCAATACCTGGTGCTGGCGCATGCCCATTGCTACCCGGCGCTCACCGCCAACATCGGCAACATTGCCTTGCTCAAGCGCTGTGCCGAGCTCGGTCTGCTGCCGGCCGACATCGCCTTGCCGGCGGCGGATGCCTACCGCGAGTTGCGACGCCTGCAGCACAGCGTCAAGCTACAAGGCGCCGAGCACGCGCGTGTACCGGCTGAGCAGGTCGCGCCCATGGTCGAGCCGGTGCGCCGGCTATGGCACACCGTTTTCGGGGCGACGGCACTGCAATGAAGGTTCGGCGTTGGCCGGCGGCCATCCCGGCTCGCCTTCACGGTAAAATTTCGAAATTTGATCAAGGAGTCGAACGATGTCCATGGCCGACCGTGACGGTCTGATCTGGTACGACGGCAAGCTGGTCCCCTGGCGGGAGGCCACCACCCATGTCCTCACCCACACACTGCACTACGGCATGGGGGTGTTCGAGGGCGTGCGCGCCTACGAGACGCCGCGCGGACCGGCCATCTTCCGCATCGAAGAGCACACCGATCGGCTGCTGCGCTCGGCCCACATCCTCGGCATGAAGCTGCCCTACGACAAGGCCACCCTCATCCAGGCGCAGATCGAGGCGGTGCGGGCCAACGGGCTCAAATCCGGCTACATCCGGCCCATGGCCTTCTATGGCGCCGAGGCCATGGGCATCTCGGCCAAGACATTGTCGGTGCACGTGATCGTCGCCGCCTGGCCCTGGGGGGCCTATCTTGGCCAGGAGGCCCTGGAGAAGGGCATCCGCGTGAAGACCTCGTCGTTTGCCCGCCACCATGTCAACATCACCATGTGCAAGGCCAAGGCCAACGGCAACTACATGAACTCCATCCTCGCCCACCGCGAGGCCGAGCACGACGGCTACGACGAGGCCCTGCTGCTCGACGTGGACGGCTTCGTTGCCGAGGGCTCGGGCGAGAACGTCTTCATCGTGCGCCGCGGGAAACTCTACACCCCGGACCTGACCTCCGCCCTGGAGGGCATCACCCGCGACACCATCATTCAGCTGGCGGCCGAGGATGGCATCGAGGTGGTCGAGAAGCGCGTCACCCGTGACGAGGTCTACAGCGCCGACGAGGCCTTCTTCACCGGCACGGCCGCCGAGGTGACCCCCATCCGCGAGCTGGACAACCGCACGATCGGCAGCGGCCGGCGCGGTCCCGTGACCGAACGCCTGCAGGCGAAATATTTCGACTGTGTCCAGGGCCGTTCCGAGGCCCATGCCCATTGGCTGACTTATGTGTGAGTGAGATGGAAGACCAGCTGCATACCCAACGCGTCATCGAGGTCGGTGACGAGGACCTGCCCCTGCACTGCCCCATGCCCGGCGAGAGCCTGTGGAACGCGCATCCGCGCGTCTTCCTGCCGATCGAGGACAAGGGCGAGATCCTCTGCCCCTATTGCGGCACCCTCTATCGACTCAAACCCGGCGCCGGCCGCTGGCGGCGTCACTGATCCCATCATTCCGAGGAGACCCCATGAAACCCCTACGCCAAGCCATCCTTGTGAGCGTCATCGCCACCGGGGCGGCCCATGCCCAGCCGCCTGCCCAGCCGCAGATGACCCCGCAGCAGATGCAGGAGGCCATGCAGCGGCAGATGCAGATGATGGCGGCCCTGTTCGACGTGAAGGACTCCAAGCTCGGCTTCGAGGAGACGGTCACCAGCTTGCGCGCAGCTGCCGAAAAACGCGGCTGGGCCGTGGAGAAGGTGGAGGACGTCCAGGCGGCGATGAAGGCCCAGGGGGCCAAGGACGCGCCGCGCATGAAGGTGATCTTCGCCTGCCCGAAGGATGCCAACCAGCAGCTCAGCCGTGCCAGCCAGGGCAAGCTGCCGCCGCT
>JBKBRS010000001.1:25165-46368 GCA_046292095.1 Thiobacillaceae bacterium | reverse complement strand
CATGAAGGTGATCTTCGCCTGCCCGAAGGATGCCAACCAGCAGCTCAGCCGTGCCAGCCAGGGCAAGCTGCCGCCGCTGCCCTGCCGTTTGACGGTCTTCGAGAACAAAGAAGGCAAGATTCAGGTCATGCGCATGAACACCGCTAACCTGGCCAAGGCCGTGCAGGGTGAGGCCGCCAAGGTGCTGGCCCAGGTCGCCAGCGAGGAAGAGGCGGTGCTCAAGGCCATCCAGTAGGAGCGAACAGAAAACAGTGAAGTGGCGGAAGCCGCGATCCGCCCCTTGAGGCGTAACGCCTCCAAGTCTGCAGTGAACGTCTAGGCCGTACGCGAATACCGCGGCTGCGCCTCGCCCGCCTGACGCAGATAGGCGTCGAAACACATGGCGATGTTGCGCAGGAAGATGCGGCCGAGGTCGGTGACCCGGAAGCCCTGGTCCGTCAGGGTGATCAGGCCATCGGCGGCCAGATCCGGCAGCTCGGCCAGGCCGTCGGCGAAATGGGTTTGGAAGTCCACTTGCCAGGTGTTGGCGAAATCGGCGTAGTCGAGCTCCAGATCGCACATGATGCGGGTGATGAGGTCCCGTCGCATCTGGTCTTCACGGGTCAGCCGCAGCCCGCGCTCGATCGGTAACTGCCCGGCGGCGACCCGCTCCTGGTACTTCTTCAGATTCTTTTCGTTCTGGGCGTAGACCTCGCGCGTCTGGCTGATGCTGGAGGCGCCAAAGGCGTAGATGTCGCAGTCCTTGTGCGTGGTATAGCCCTGGAAGTTGCGCCACAGGGTCTTGTTGCGCTGCGCCTGCACCAACTCGTCGTCCGGCTTGGCGAAGTGGTCCATGCCGATGTTGACGTAACCGGCGGCCCCCAATCGGTCGTGGATGAGCTGCTGCAGCTGAAGCCGCGTGGCGAAATCGGGCAGGTCGGCCTCGGGGATGAGTTTCTGGTGTTTCTTCATCCACGGCACGTGCGCATAGGCGAAGACGGCGAAGCGGTCCGGCGCCCAGGCCAGCACCTGGTCCAGGGTGCGCGCAAAGCTCGCCACGCTCTGGTGCGGCAACCCGACGATCAAGTCCATGTTGATGCTGGCGAAGCCGAGCTCGCGCGCCCAGGCATAGACTTGGCCGATCAGCTCGGGCGGCTGCACCCGGTTGACCGCCCTCTGCACCTTCTCATCGAGGTCCTGCACGCCGATGGAAAGCCGGTTGAAGCCGCACTCGCGCAGGGCGGCCAGGTGCTCGCGGGTGAGCTCACGCGGGTCCGCCTCACAACCCATCTCCGCTTGTTCGGAGATCGTGAAGCGGCTGCGGATGATGGCGCTCAATCGGCGGATGTCGGCAGGCTTGAGATAGGTCGGCGTGCCACCGCCCCAGTGCAACTGCTCGACCCGTCGCGCCGGATGGGTGAGCGCTGCCACCTGGTCGAGTTCCATTGCCAGCACATCCAGATAGCGCTCGGCCTTGTGATAGTCGCCGGTGGCGACCATATTGCATCCGCAGTAGTAACAGAGCGTGTCGCAAAAGGGGATGTGCACGTACAACGACAGCGGGCGCGCTGGGTCCTGCGATGCGAGCAGTTCTGAGCGCCACTCGGCCTCGCCAAACCCGGTGTGGAAGTAGGGCGCGGTGGGATAAGATGTATAGCGCGGCCCAGGCCGGCTGTACTTCTCCAGCAGCTGTGTCAGTGCGCTCATGGTGCGAGGCTCATCGTATGATGGCCATTGTAGGCAGCGGTCGGACAGCGAGGCAAGGCAGATGCAACCGAACCCCGGATATGCCACCCCCCAGCAGGCAGAAGCGGCCTTCTACAGGGCCTTCGAGGCCGCTGACCTGGCGGCGATGATGCAGGTTTGGGACATCGCCGCCGACATCTGCTGTATCCACCCCATGGGCAAGGCCCTTTCCGGTCCTGCGCAGGTGAGCGAGGGCTGGGCCGGCATCTTCTCCTCAGGCCAGTCGCTAAAGTTCACCCTGGAGCCGCTGCATTGGCAGGTGCAGGGCGATCTCGCCGTGAGCGTGCTGCATGAACACATCCGCGTGCGGGGCGAGCCCCGGTCACGACCGCCCATGCTCGCCACCAACGTCTATCGCCGCCGACGCGACGGCTGGCGTCTGTGGCTGCACCACGCCTCGCCGGCCGTGGTCGAGGTCACCGCTGACCCGGCCGTGGCCGGTCACCTGCACTGAGCGCGTCACTGTTTGAGCAGTATGAACAGATCATCGACAAATCCGACCAGGCGATTTATACATAACGCCTGACTGTAGCGCCGAATGGCGCGGGTCTCCAGGCTGTGGCCATCTGGCACGCGCTTAGCCTGATCTTGTGTACTTGCTGGCTGGGTGCCAGCATGCCGTGAACCTCCCTGACCGCCGCAATGGCGGTTTTCCAAGCGGCGTCGGCAACGATGCCGCTTTTTTTTGTCATCTGCAGCGACGATAATCCTGCGAGCTGGAGAATCCCATGTCACGCCTCCCCGCTGAGATCTTCAAGGCCTACGACATCCGCGGTGTCGTTGGTCGCAGCCTGACCCCGGAAATCGCTGAGCAGCTCGGTCGCGCCATCGGCTCCGAGGCCGTCGCACGCGGCCAGCGGGCAATCGTCATCGGCCGTGACGGCCGGCTGTCCGGTCCGGCCCTGGCTGGGGCATTGGCCGAGGGTATCCGCGCCGCCGGTGTGGCTGTGATCGACATCGGCCTGGTGGCCACGCCCATGTGTTATTTCGCCGCCCACCACCTGGGCGCGCATTCGGCCGTCATGGTCACCGGCTCGCACAACCCGCCCGACTACAACGGCTTCAAGATGGTCTTGGCGGGCGAGACCCTGGCCGGCGAGGCCATCCAGGCCTTGCGGCGCCGCATCGAGGCGAAGGACTACGCTCAGGGTCGCGGCGGCTACCGCCAACACGACATTGCCCCGGCCTACATCGAGCGCATCACCGGGGACGTCAAGCTGGTCCGGCCCATGCGCATCGCCGTGGATTGCGGCAACGGGGTGGCGGGCGCCTATGCGCCGCGCCTGTATCGCGCCCTGGGCTGCGCGGTGGAGGAACTCTACTGCGAGGTGGACGGCAACTTCCCCAATCACCATCCCGACCCTGCACACCCCGAGAACCTGGCCGACCTCATCGCCCATCTCGCCAAGGGCGGCGCCGAGATCGGCCTGGCCTTCGACGGCGATGGCGATCGCCTGGGGGTGGTCACCCGCAGCGGCCGCATCGTTTACCCCGACCGCCAGCTCATGCTCTTCGCTGCTGACGTGCTCGCCCGCAACCCCGGCGCCACCGTGCTCTACGACGTCAAATCCACGCGCAACCTCAAGGGCTGGATCGAGCGCCACGGCGGCCGGCCGCTCATGTGGAAGACCGGCCATTCGCTCATCAAGGCCAAGATGCGCGAGACGGGGGCATTGCTCGCGGGCGAGATGAGCGGTCACATCTTTTTCAAGGAGCGTTGGTACGGCTTCGATGACGGCCTTTATGCCGGGGCGCGTCTGCTCGAGTATCTCGCGCGCCAACCGGACCTCGATGCCACCCTCGACGCACTCCCCGACAGCGTCTGCACCCCGGAGCTGCACCTGCCCATGCAGGAAGGCGAGCCGCACCGTCTGATCGCGAGACTGCAGCGGCAGGCGCAGTTCGCGGAGGCGCGCGAGGTCATCACCATCGACGGGCTGCGAGTGGAATATGCCGACGGCTTCGGCCTCATGCGCGCGTCCAACACGACCCCAGTCATCGTCCTGCGCTTCGAGGCGGACGGCCAGCAGGCCCTCGAGCGCATCCAGAACGACTTCCGACGGGTGTTGGCGCAGGCCATGCCAGAGGCAAGGCTGCCCTTCTGAGCGGCGGCCGCGGGCGCCCCATGGCCTTGAGATACCGCCCTGGCTATTTCGGCGCGACCGAGTCAGCCAGTATCATTGCTGACTTTCCTTTTCGACAGTGAGCGCAGCGATGTCTTCTACGCCCCTTGTGGGTCTGATCATGGGCAGCGTGAGCGACTGGGAGACCCTGCGCCACGCCGCCGAATTGCTGGACAGCCTGGCCATCCCGCACGAGCGCCGAGTGGTCTCCGCCCACCGCACGCCGGACCTGCTGTTCGAGTATGCCGCGAGCGCTGAGGCGCGCGGGCTGCGGCTGATCATCGCCGGCGCCGGGGGGGCGGCGCATCTACCCGGTATGGTCGCCGCCAAGACCCGCCTGCCGGTGCTGGGGGTGCCGGTGATGTCGAAATTCATGACCGGCTTAGACTCCCTGCTGTCCATTGTGCAGATGCCCAAGGGGGTGCCGGTGGCGACCTTCGCCGTGGGCCCGGCCGGTGCGGCCAATGCCGCCTTGTTCGCCGCGGCGATGCTGGCGCACGAGTTTCCAGAGGTGCGCGAGCGGCTGCTCGAATTCCGGCGCAGTCAGACCGAGGCGGTGCTGGCGGCGCGGCTGCCAGAAGCCGAAGAATGACCACAGGCAGCGGGACGACGGCGCAACCGCGCGAAATGCTGCTGCCCGGCGCCACCCTGGGCGTGCTCGGTGGCGGGCAGCTCGGGCGCATGTTCGCCCTGGCCGCGCGCGTGATGGGTTACCGCGTGGTGGTCCTGGACCCCGACCCGGCGAGCCCCGCCGGGCAGGTGGCGGAGGTGCATCTCAGGGCCTCCTACACCGACGCCGTGGCCCTGATGCGCATGGGCGAGCTCTGCCAAGCGGTGACCACGGAGTTCGAGAACGTCCCAGCCCGCAGCCTGGAGATCCTGGCGCGGCGCACGCGTGTCGCGCCCGCCGCTGGTGTGGTCCGGCTGGCGCAAGACCGCCTGCACGAAAAGGTCTGCGCCGGCGAGTTCGGCTGTGCGACCGCGCCCTACGCCAACGTCGAGGATATGGGCGATCTGGCGCAGGCCTGGTCGCGACTCAAAGGCCCGGGGCTGCTGAAGACCCGACGCATGGGTTATGACGGCAAGGGACAGGTGCGCGTGGCTGACCTCGACGCTTTGGTCGAGGCCCATGCCGCCCTGGGCCATGTGCCTTGCCTGCTGGAGGGATTGCTGCCGATCGAGCGCGAGTTCTCGGTCGTCCTGGCCCGCAATGCGTCGGGCGAGATCGCCTTCTTCCCGCTGGCCGAAAATCTCCACCGACAGGGCATTCTCGACATGAGCATCGTCCCGGCGCGGCTGCCGGAGACCATCGCCGAGCAGGCCCGACAGATGGCGCGGCGCATCGCCGAAGGGCTGGATTATGTCGGGGTGTTGGCAGTCGAATTCTTCCTGCTCGCGGACGGGCGGGTGGTGTTCAACGAGATGGCGCCGCGCCCGCACAACAGCGGCCACTACACCCTAGACGCCTGTGTCACCGACCAGTTCGAGCAGCAGGTGCGGGCGTTGTGCGGCCTGCCGCTGGGCGACACACGCCTGCTCAGCCCCGTGGTGATGGTCAATCTGCTCGGCGATATCTGGGCGCGGGGGCCGCGCTGGGAGGCGCTACTCAAGCACCCGGGCGTCAAATTGCACCTCTATGGCAAGGCCGAGGCGCGTCCCGGCCGCAAGATGGGACACTACAACTGCCTGGCCCCGAGCCTGGAGGAGGCCATTGCCCTGGCGACCGAGACGCGCCGCGCGCTGGGCATCGCCTAATCCGCCGGGGAGTCCGCAACCGCGTCGAGACCTTCGATGGATTCGGCCAGCAGCACGGCATCGCCCTGACGGTTGCCGAGCATGCGGATCTTGACCGGAAGCTGCGGGTGGACCTCGCGCAGCCAGAGCTCAAAGGACTCCTCCGAGCCCTCGGCAGCCACCTTTAGATGCCGCGTGGCTACCTGGCCGATGGGCAGCTCCAAGGTCTCGCGCGCGAGTTCCCAGTAGCCGTATTCGCGCAGCCGCTTGCCGTCAAGCACCCAGATGCGCCCTTCCGCCGGCGGCGGAAACAGGCTCACCTGATACATCACGCTCAACAGGTCCTGGGTGCCAGGCTCGAGAGCCTGCGGCGGGCGGTCAGGGCCGAGGTCGGCCTGCATCTGCACCCAGTCGAAATGAGCCTGTAGCTGACGCTGGCCGCGCTGCAGCCAGTAGTGGTCGGGTCGTAGTCCCTCGGCGGTGATCTCGCCGAGGCTCGTCTGGGTGAGCAGTCTCGAGTAGATCAGGCGCAGAATACCGCTCGCCTGAGCCACGGCAGAGAGGGAATAGCGCTGCCCATCGCTTTGCCAGGTGTGCTGAAGCCGCCCCAGGGTAAAGCCGCCCTCGCTGCCTTTCACGACGTAGCGGATGGTAAAAGCGCTGGGCACGACCGGCCGCTCGGCCGGCGGCGTGGGCGGCGCCGGCGCGGGCTCATCCTCGTTTGCTGCCGGCACCGTCGCTGCCTCGGCCGCTTTATCCGCCTGCGCTGTGACTGCGCTCTGCGCTGGGCTGGCCGGCGTGGCCGGCTGTGAGGCGTCCTCGGCGGCGGGATGGGCGGCGGGCGTGTCCCTTGGGACAGGGCCGGGCGACCGACGCGCGGCCGGCGGGCGTTCGGCGAGACGGGGAGCGGACTTCGTCTGCGTTGACGACGACGCCGGCGCCGGGTTGAGGACGGCGGCGATGGGTGGGCCGGGCAGTTCCGGCGTTTGCGTCGTCGGCCAGGTCAGGCCACCGCCGGCGAGCAGGTGGACGAGGGTCGACAGCAGCAGGGCGATGGACAATCGACCGCGTGCGCTGCCCCAGGACATCGGCTTCTAGCCGGTCGGTGAGATGAGGACGCCTTCGGCAGCAGAGGCCGTATCCACACGGACGCGGCCGTCCTCACCGCAATGCAGGCGACCCTCGGCGAACCAGCGCACCGCCATCGGATAGATGCGGTGTTCCTGGGCGAGCACCCGCGCGGCCAGGCGCTCGGGCGTGTCGTCATCGAGCACGGGCACGGCGGCCTGCACGACGATGGGGCCGGCATCCACCTCGGGGGTGACGAAGTGCACCGTGCAGCCGTGGATCTTGACGCCGGCGGCGAGTGCGCGCGCATGGGTGTCGAGCCCCGGAAAGGCGGGCAGCAGGGCGGGATGGATATTGAGCATGCGCCCCTGGTAGCGCTGGACGAAGGCGTCGGTCAGCACGCGCATGAAACCGGCGAGGCACACCAGATCGGCGCCCACGCGGTCGATCTCGGCCGCCAGCGCGGCGTCGAAGGCGGCACGGTCGGCGCCGTATTCTCGGTGATCGACGACGATGGTGTCCACGCCCAGGCCTCGGGCGATGTCGAGCCCGGCGGCCTGCGGCCGGTTGCTGATCACTGCGGCGAAGTCCAGGGGGAGGTTGGCCCGCAGCAGGGCCTCCATGTTGCTGCCGCGGCCGGAGATGAGGATGACGGCGCGCACGCTCAAGCGATGACGACGCGCGGCTGTCCGCTCTCGATCGCCTCGACGCGGCCGAGCCGGTAAACCGTCTCGCCTTGCTCGCGCAGGATCTGTTCCGCCCTGTCGGCCTCGGCGGCGTCCACCACCACCACCATGCCGATGCCGCAGTTGAAGGTGCGGTGCATCTCCTCGAGGCTCACGCCGCCCGCCGCCTGCAGCCAGCGGAAGACCGCCGGCCAGGTCCAGGCCTGCGCATCGAGTCGGGCGGCCAGCCCCTCGGGCAGGATGCGCGGGATGTTGCCGGTCAGGCCGCCGCCGGTGATGTGGGCGAGGCCTTTGACCGGCAATGCCTGCATCAGGGCGAGCAGGGACTTGACGTAGATCCGGGTGGGTTCGAGCAGCACCTCGCCCAGGCTGCGGCCGTGGAAGTCGGCAGCGAGATCGGCCCCGGTCACCTCGACGATCTTGCGGATGAGCGAATAGCCGTTGGAGTGCGGGCCGCTGGAGGCGAGCCCCAGCAGGACGTCGCCGGCGCGGATGTCGGCGCCGGTGATCAAGCGGTCGCGTTCGGCCACACCGACGGCGAAGCCGGCCAGGTCGTATTCGCCGATCGGGTACATGCCGGGCATCTCCGCCGTCTCGCCGCCGATCAGGGCACAGCCGGCCAATTCGCAGCCGCGGGCGATGCCAGCGACCACCTGCTCGGCCACGTCCACGTCCAGCCGGCCGCAGGCGTAGTAGTCCAGGAAGAAGAGCGGCTCGGCCCCCTGCACCAGGATGTCGTTCACGCTCATCGCCACCAGGTCGATGCCGATGGTGTCGTGACGACCCAGGGCGAAGGCGAGCTTGAGCTTGGTGCCCACGCCATCCGTGCCGGAGACGAGGACGGGGTGACGGTAGCGCTGGGGCAGTTCCACCAGGGCGCCGAACCCGCCGATGCCAGCCAGGACCTCGGGCCGCAGTGTGCGGCGCGCATAGGGTTTGATGCGCTCGACCAGGCTGTCGCCGGCATCGATGTCCACGCCGGCATCGCGGTAGGAGAGTGTGGGGGGCACGATGCTGATCTTGGGTCAGGAAAGATATGATTCTAACCCATATGACCGCCCCCACCGCCCCGCCCAACCTGGTCCGGCCGCTGACCTATCTGGCCCTGGCTGCGGCCCTCGCTTACCTCGTCTATCTACTCTCGCCCATCCTAACGCCGTTTCTGCTGGCCATCGCCCTGGCCTATCTCGGCGATCCCTGGGTTGACCGGCTGCAGCGCCTGCGCGTGCCCAGGGCCCTCGCCGCCCTGCTCGTCATGCTGGCCCTGTTGCTGGCCGTCGTTGCCCTAATCCTCCTCCTGGCCCCCCTCGTACGCGCCCAGTTCGAGCTGCTCCTGCAACAGCTCCCGGCACTCCTCGCCTGGGCAGAGCAGACCCTGCTGCCCTGGCTGCGGCAGACGCTGGGCCTCGATCTGCCGACCGATCGCGCACTACTCGGCGGTTGGTTGCGCGAGCACCTGAAAGACCTGGGCGGGCTCAGTGCCAGCGTGCCGCAACTGGCTGACCGTGGCTTCGCCCTGGTCGGCTTCCTGGCCGGATTGCTGCTCGTCCCAGTGGTGATATTCTACCTCCTGCGTGACTGGGACCGGATACTTTCGCAGCTCGCCGACTGGATCCCCCGCCCCGTACGCCCGCGTATGCTCGCCATCCTGGGCGAGATCGACGCGGTCCTGGCACAGTTCGTGCGCGCCCAGCTCGGTGTGATCGTGCTGATGGCCCTGATCTACAGCCTGGGCCTGTGGCTGATCGGTCTCGACTATGCGCTCGCCGTGGGCGTGGTGTCCGGGGTCCTAGTCTTCGTCCCCTATCTCGGTCTGATCGTCGGCGTGACCCTGGGCAGCCTGGCCGCCTGGACCCAATTCGGCGAATTCACCGCGTTGATCCAGGTCTGGGCGGTGTTCGCCTTGGGGCAGCTCCTGGAGGGCATGGTCATCACGCCCTGGCTCGTGGGCGAACGCCTGGGGCTGCATCCGGTGGCGGTCATCTTCGCACTGATGGCCTTTGGGCAGCTATTCGGTTTTCTGGGCATCCTCCTCGCCATCCCCGCCGCCGCCGCAACCCTGGTGCTCCTGCGTCACCTGCGCGCGGAGCTCGACCGGGTCTAGGGAAGCTCTGCAAAACGCCGCGAGCTGCGATTCGCGCCGCAAGCGGCGCGCCTACCATTTCCTGTCATCGAAGTAGGAGGCCCGCTTGCGGGCCGAACCCCCAAGCCCTGCCACCGATGGTAGGGGGCCCGCTTGCGGGCCGAACCCGAGGTGCGGGCCGTTCGGGACGGGTCCGGTCAAAGCTCGGGGTAAAACCGCCAAACGTATAGCGACCTCTCGCCGCACGCCTCCGTACCCATATGATGCACCTTCTCGCCTCGGCTTTCATGGTGAGGGGCGAGCGAGACGATCATGATGGGTTAAGCGAAGCGGCCGAGGCCCACCACCGCGTAACGCAAGCTGCGCCCGCGTAGCAAGTAATGCAGAGCTTCCCTACACCCGGTCAGTCGATCCGTCGATACTCCCCCTCGATCACGTCGTCCGCCGCCGGGCGCGGGCCGCTGGCGCGCGGCCGGGGCGGTCGTCCGCCTGGCCAGGCGAGGAGGATCAAGGCAAGTGCATCGCTGACGAGGCCGGGAAAGATCAACAGCAGGGCGGCGATGACGCGGCGGAAGCTGGCCAGCAGCACGCCCAAGGGGGTGTGCCCGAGGGCCAGGGTCTGTGCGAGCCGGGGCAGGAAGTCGCGGTGCTCGCGGCGTAGCAGCCAGACGCCGGCTGCGGCCGCCAATGCCAGCCAGGCCAGCGTCCAGGCGCCGATCGTCTGCCAGATCGGGTAGATACCGACGAGTTCCAGCGCCGGCAGACCGAAAGCTATAATCCACAAACCAGCCCGCATCCCCGCAGCCCCCGATAACGCATGTCGTTCGTGTGCATCCTCACCACTTTGCCCGACCCGGCCACCGCTCGGCAACTGGCCCGTCGCCTGGTGGAGGCGCGGCTCGCGGCCTGTGTGAACGTGCTGGAGGGCTGTACCTCGGTGTACCGCTGGCAGGGCGCTGTGGAGGAGGCGTCCGAGACCGTGCTGGTGATCAAGACGGCGCATGACCGCTATGCGGCCCTGGAAACCTTTTTGCGCCAGCAGCATCCTTACGAGTTGCCCGAGATCATTGCCCTGCCCATCGCGCAGGGCCTCCCTGAATACCTCGACTGGGTGCGCGCGCAGACACGCGCGTAAACCCTAAACCCTGGAGCACAGCATGACGCGATACCTGACCCTATTTTTGCTGCTGCTGTGTGCCACCCTCACGGCACGTGCGCAGGAGGACCTGTTGGAGCCGGAGAAGGCCTTCGTGTTCTCCGCCCGCATGCTCGATGCGAACCAGCTCGAGGCCCGCTTCCAGGTCGCACCGGGTTATTACCTGTACCGCGACAAGATCAGCTTCAGCGCCGAGGGTGGGGTGCAGATGGGCCAACCCGCCATGCCCGCGGGCAAGATCAAGGAGGACGAGTTCTTCGGCCGCGTCGAGACCTATCGCGGTGAGGTGCGCATTCGCATCCCCGTGCGCGGGGCGGTCAGCCCCTTCGCGCTCAACGCCAACTTTCAGGGCTGTGCGGATATAGGGGTCTGCTATCCGCCGCAGAACGCCCGGGTCCAGATCCAGCCGGTCGCCGCCGCCGCCCCGGCGGCACCTGCGGCGGCCGAGCCGCCGGCAACGGGCGGGGTGCAGGACCCCGGCCTCATCGCCCGGCTTAAACAGCTCGCCAGTGACCTCACCGGCAAATCGGGCGAGGAGGCGCTCCTGCAGCCGGATGAGGCCTTCAAGCTGAATCTGGAGCCGGGGCCGGACAACACCTTGGTGGCGCGCTACACCATCGCCCCTGGCTATTACCTGTATCGCGACAAGCTCACCCTGCGCATCCGGGAACCCGCGGGGGTAGCCCTGGATACCCTGCGGCTGCCCAAGGCTGATGAGAAGGACGACCCAGCCTTCGGCAGGACCTTCGTCTACCACGAGTCCTTCACCGCCAGCGCCCGCCTGCTGGGCCTGCCCGAAGGGGCGACACGCCTGGCCGTGGAGGCGGTCTATCAGGGCTGCAACGAAAAGCAGGGAGTGTGCTACCCGCCCATCGAGAAGCTGCTTTACGTCGAGGTGGTGGGCACCGCCCCGGCCGAGGCGCCGGCCGAAGAGGCAGCACCGGCCATCACACCCACGCCTGTTGCCGAGGGCACCTCCGAGGCCGGGCAGATCCAGGCCCTGCTCAAGGGCGGCAACTACTGGGTGGTGATCGGTACCTTCTTCCTGCTCGGGCTGGGTCTGTCGCTCACCCCCTGTGTCTTCCCCATGATCCCCATCCTCTCCGGCATCATCGTCGGCCAGGGCAAGGACATCACTAAGACGCGCGGTTTCATGCTCTCGCTCGCCTATGTCCTGGGCATGGCCATCACCTATGCCATCGCCGGCGTGCTGGCCGGGCTGTCGGGCACGCTGATCTCCAACGCCCTGCAAAACCCGTGGGCCCTGGGTCTCGGCGCTGCCATCTTCGTTGCCCTGGCCTTGTCGATGTTCGGGTTCTACGAGCTGCAACTGCCCTCTTTCCTGCAAAGCCGCTTCACCGAGGCGAGCAACCGCATCAAGGGCGGTAACCTGCCGGGGGTGTTCGTCATGGGCGTGATCTCCGCTCTCATCGTCGGCCCTTGTGTGGCGGCGCCGCTCGCCGGGGCCCTGCTCTACATCGGCCAGACCGGCGACCTCGTCCTCGGTGGCACGGCGCTGTTCGTGCTGGCCTTGGGGATGGGTGTGCCGCTGCTGTTGATCGGGGTGTCGGCGGGCACTTTGTTGCCGCGCGCTGGCGCTTGGATGGACGCGGTGAAGAAATTCTTCGGCGTACTGATGATCGCGGTGGCCATCTGGCTGATCTCGCCGCTCCTCTCCGACATCGTGCAGATGATGTTGTGGGCGGCGCTGCTCATCATCTCCTCGATCTACCTCAAGGCCATGGATTCGCTGCCGCCACATGCCAGCGGCTGGCAGCGCTTCTGGAAAGGGGTCGGCATCATGGCCCTGGTGGCGGGTATCGGCCTGCTGCTGGGCGCCATGGGCGGCAGCCGCGACCTGCTGCAGCCGCTGCAGGTGTACAAGGGCGGTGAGGGCGCGGCCCAGGCCGGGCAGCCCAAGCTCGACTTCAGCGTGGTCAAGGACATGGCGGCCCTCGACGCGGCCATCCAGGCGGCCCGAGGGCGCTATGTCATGCTCGACTTCTACGCCGACTGGTGCGTGTCCTGCAAGGAGCTGGAGCGCTTCACCTTCACCGACCCGCGCGTGCAGGCCCGACTCAAGGACGTGGTGCTGCTCAAGGCCGACGTCACCGCCAACCGGCCGGAGGACAAGGCGCTGCTCAAGCGCTTCACCCTGTTCGGGCCGCCGGGCATCATCTTCTTCGACAAGGAAGGCCGCGAGGTCCCCTACCGCGTCATCGGCTTCGAGCCGCCGGACAAGTTCCTCGCCAGCCTGGACAAGGCCATCCCCTGACGCCGAGCGGCCCACGCCATGAAACGCCAGCACGCGATCATGCTGGCCGTCGCCCTGGGTTTCGGCCTGTTCAGCGTGGGGATCGCCCGTTTCATCGGTAACGCCCAGGACCATCCGCTCCAGGCGGTCCAGCCAGACCACGTCTGGGCCGCGGCGCTTCCCGACCTATCCGGCCAGACCCAGTCCCTGGCGCAGTGGCGCGGCAAGGTGATCGTCCTCAACTTCTGGGCCCCCTGGTGCCCGCCCTGCCGGCACGAGATCCCCGGTTTCATCCGCCTGCAGGAACGCTTCGGGACACAGGGCCTGCAGTTCGTGGGCGTCGCCCTCGACAGCGTGGAGGCCGTGCGTGAGTACGTCCGGCAGGCCGGCATCAACTATCCCATCCTGCTGGGGGGTTATGAGGGCGCCTTACTCGGCCAGGCGGCCGGCAACCCACAGGGCGGTCTGCCCTATACCCTGGTCCTCGGCCGCAATGGCCAGCCCGTTGCCAGCCTGCTCGGCGCGGTGAGCGAGCGTCGACTGGAAGCCATCGTCCGTCCGTTGTTGTGAATCCAGGTCCCGTCAAGCCGCCGCGCCCCCTGGTCACGGCCACTGGCAAGGCGATCGGCGACTACGGCATGATCCGCCCCGGCGACCGGGTGCTATTGGGTCTGTCCGGCGGCAAGGACAGCCTGTCGCTACTGCACGTGCTGCTGCACCTGATGGCGCGCGCGCCGATCCGCTTTGAGCTGGCGGCCTGCACGGTGGACCCGCAATCGCCGGACTACGACCCCTCGCCGCTCAAGCCCTACCTCGCCGCGTTGGGGGTACCTTACTTTTACGAGCGCCAGCCCATCGTCGCGCAGGCCAGCCAACACATGCAGGGGGACTCCTTCTGCGCCTATTGTTCGCGCATGCGCCGCGGCATCCTCTATCGGGTGGCGCGAGAGCACGGCTACAACGTGCTCGCCTTGGCACAACACCTGGACGACCTGGCCGAGACCTTCCTCATGAGCGCATTCTTCGGCGGAAAATTGCGGACCATGCAGGCGCATTATCTCAACGACGCCGGCGACATCCGCGTCATCCGCCCCTTCGTCTATGTGCGCGAACGCCAGACCCGAGATTTCGCCACCCGTGCAGGCCTGCCTGTGATCCAAGAAAATTGCCCGGCGTGTTTCGCCGCGCCACAGCAGCGATTTCGGATGAAGCGGCTGCTGGCGGAGATCGAGCGGGAGCATTCCACCCTGTTTGCAAACCTGCTGAGTGCGATGCGGCCGTTGATGGGGCAGGTTGTGGACGAGCCGGGCCATTTCGGCGCAGGCTAACATGCGTTACGCGCATGTTAAGCGCGCGTCAGCGCGCGGCCGGAGCCAAAATTGCCCGGCGTGTTTCGCCGCACCACAACAGCGATTTCGGATGAAGCGGCTGTTAGCGGAGCTCGAGCGAGAGCATTCCACCCTGTTTGCAAACCTGCTGAGCGCGATGCGGCCGTTGATGGATGTTCGGGGATCTTCGGCTATATCAACCGGCTCGTCGCCGGATGAGACCGGCGGGGTTTCCTGATTTCGTGCCGCAAGTTCAGGGCCGTACCGTGTCGATGACCAGGTTCACGTCGGTGCTGCCCAGCTTGACCCGGGCGAGGCGGCCCTCGAGATCGCCGCTCGCGGGCATGGCCTGGCCGGAGCGGGAGATGCGAGCGACGAGGTCGACCTCGGGATGGGCCGACAATCGGTTGTCCGGGTTCATCGCCAGGCTGTCGTTGAGCTCGAAGGCGTAAGGCAGTTCGCCGGCGGCGGCGCGCAAAACGGCGACTGGTGCGCCGCCGCCGCCGGCCGGCCGGGCAACGACGAATAGCGTGGCCCCTTCGGGCAGACGCTCCTTGAGCCGGGGGCTCAGCACCACGCGGCCGCGGATGACGGCGCCCGCTGTGGCAGCAGAGCTTTTGGGCTGCGCCTCGGCCTCCGGTAGCTTGATACCGGCGGCGCTCGCGCGGCCGCGTGCCTCGCGGATGGCATCCTGGATGGCCTGCGCCTCCTCGGACCCGACCGGCATCTGCTTGAGCAGACGCTGCCAGTGTGTCACCGCTTGGGCATAGTCACCCTCCATGAAGGCATGGATGCCGGCGAGGTTGAGCGCGGTGGGTTCATCCCCGTTGAGCGACAGGGCCTTACGCACCAGCTCCATGGGCTTGCCGCGCAGGTCACGGTCCTGGCTCAGGGCCAGGGTCTCGGCATAGCCGGCCCAGACGGCGGCGTCCTCCGGCAGCAGCTTGACCGCCTTTTCATAGGCGGCGATGGCCTCCGGCCAGCGCTCCATGGCGGTGTAGGTGCGGGCGAGCAGGATGACGGGACGTGGATCCCGGGGGTTGGCGCGCGCCTTCTCCTCCACCGAGCGCAGCATGGCCTCCAGGTCGTGTGCCGCCATGCCCGGCGTGACCTTGGGCTGGTTGATGGCCGCCGGGTTGCCCAGCAGCAGGTAGAGCCCGAGGGCCGCGGCGGGGATCGCCGCACCCAGGGCGTAGCCCAGCCGACGACCGCCCCGGCTCTCGATCCGGGTCTCGGTCTCGCGTAGGGCATCCTCGGCCAGACGCGCCTCCAGCTCCCGCTTGATGGTCTCGAACTGGTCGGCGCTGAGCAAGCCGTTGTCGCGATCGCGTTCGAGTTCCCGCAGCTGGTCCCGGTAGACGGCGATGTTGAGGGCGTGGCGATCATGGGCGCTGACAGCCGCCTGGCGCTGGAACAGCGGGCGCAGGACCCAGTAGCCGGCAGCGAGCGCAAACAGGGTGGCAAGCACCCAAAAAAGGGCGATGGAGAGCGTCGGGTCCATTTAATCCATCATCATCGTCTCGTTCGCCCCTGAGCATGAAAGCCGAGGCGAGAAGTGGCAACATGGGGAGGCAGACGTGCGGCGCGAGCTCGCAAGACGTTTGGCGGTTTTACTATGAGCTTTGACCGGACCCGTCCCGACCGATCCGCACCCCGGTTCGACCCGCAAGCGGGCCTCCTACCTCGACCGGTAGGTGCGACGCTTGCGGCGCGTAACGTCGCCACGGCGAACAGGTTCGGCCTGCTGCCGCGGCGGTTTGAGTGGTGGGGCTCGGTCCGGTAGGAGCGCCGCTTGCGGCGCGAACCGCAGAGCGCATTCGGCGTGCCTTTCGGGTTCGGCCCGCAAGCGGGCCTCCTACCATGGCGGTTTGGGTGGTCAGTTCGGTCCGGTCGGAGGTCTCAACCATCAGGCGCGTTCACGGGAACGGGTTTATTCGCTTTCGAGCAGGCGGGCGGCGCGCTGCAGTTCATCCGGGTTGACCAGCTGCTCGGCTTTGAGCGAACGGCGCCGGCGCAGGACGACGTACCAGGCCGTGCCGCCGATCAGCAGGAACAGCACGGGCGCGCCCCAGAGCAGATAGGTGACCGGCTTGAGCGGCGGGCGGTAGAGCACGAAGTCGCCATAGCGGTCGGTCAGGTATTGGATGACCTCCTGGTCGCTCTTGCCCTGGCGCATCTGTTCACGGATCTCCCGGCGCAGGTCCTCGGCCAGGTCGGCGCGCGAGCCGGCCAGCGATTCGTTCTGACAGACCAGGCAGCGCAGGTCCTCGGCCAGGCGGTTGAGGCGCGCCTCGATCTCGGGATTCTCGGCATTGGGCCTGGCCTCGCCGGCCAGGGCGGGGGAGGCCAGTGTGCCGAGAAGAATGGCCAGGGCGAGAACGCGCCTCATGACTGCAACTCCTTGAGCAGGGGCACGAATTTCTTCTGCCAGACCTCGGGGTTGATGGGGCCGACGTGTTTCATGCGGATGATGCCTGCCTTGTCGATGACGAAGGTCTCCGGGGTGCCGGTCACGCCATAGTCGATACCGACGCGCCCGTCGCGGTCGTCCACGGTGAGCACGTAGGGGCTGCCCTGCCGCGCCAGCAGCGCTTCGGCCTCGCCGTCCTTGTCCTTCCAGTTGAGCCCGTAGATCGCCACACCCGCGGCGGCCAGTTGCATGAGCATGGGGTGCTCCTGCCGGCAGGACACGCACCAGGGGGCCCAGACGTTGAGCAGCCAGACGCGGCCCTTGGCCTGCTCCGGGGAGAAGGTCTGGCCAGGTTGGCCGATAACCGGCAGGGTGAAAGCGGGGGCCGGCTTGCCGATGAAGGGCGAAGGCACCTCGCGGGGATTGAGGTTGAGCCCCAGGTAGAGAAAGACCGCCAGGACGATGAAGACGAGGAAGGGGACGAAACGTTTCATGCCCTGGCCCCCTTCGCCCCGACTGTCACCGCCTCTGCCTCGCGCTTGAAGGCGATGCGGTAGCGCCGGTCGGAGGCGGCCAGCGCCCCGCCTAAGGCGAGCAGGAAGGCGCCACCCCACAGCCAGCCGACGAAGGGTTTGTAATAGACCTGCACCACCCACTCGGAGTCGCTCAGCGGCTCGCCCAGCGAGACATAGACGTCGCGAAAGACCCCGTAGTCGATACCAGCCTCGGTCATGACCATGCCGGAAGCGTGATAGCGCCGTTTCTCGGGGTAGACGGTCGCGACCTTGCGCTCGTTGCGGTAGACCTCCACGCTACCGCGCATGGCCGAGTAGTTGGGGCCTTCAACCGGCTGGGTGCCCAGGAACAGGAAGCGGTAGCCGGCCAGATCGACGTAATCGCCGACGTTCATGCGCACGTCCCGGTGCCCGTCGTAATTGGACACCACCGTCGCGCCGATGACCACCACGGCAAGCCCGGCATGGGCGAGCTGCATGCCCCAGAAACCGCGCGGCAGGGTGGATAGCTTGGCGAGCCACCCGCCTGGCGCGTTCTTCATACGCTCGATGAAGCCGGTCAGCACCCCGAACAGGATCCACAGCGCCAGGAACAGTCCCAGACTGGCCCAGAGATTCATACCTTCCAGAGTCAACGGCAGCAGCGCGGCCGTGACCAGGGCCACGGCGAAGGCCCATTTCATGCGTGCCGCCAGGGCCGGCAGGTCGTCACTCTTCCAGCGCGTGAGCGGACCGATGGCGGCCAGGAACAGCACGGGCGTCATCAGCGGGATGAAAACGGCATTGAAGTAGGGCGGTCCGACCGAGATCTTGCCCAGCCCCATGGCATCCATGAACAGCGGATAGAGCGTGCCCAGGAGCACAGTGCCCATGGCCGCCATGAGGAAGACGTTGTTGCCGAGCAGCAGGGCCTCGCGCGAAAACCAGGTGAAGCCGCCGCCACTGGTCAGCCTGGGCGCACGCCAGGCATACAACAGGAGAGAGCCGCCGATCACCACCCCAAGGAAGGCGAGGATGAACACGCCGCGGCTCGGATCGGTGGCGAAGGCATGCACCGAAGACAGCACCCCCGAGCGCACCAGGAAGGTGCCCAGCAGCGACAGCGAGAAGGCGGTGATGGCGAGCAGCACGGTCCAGGTCTTGAAGGCGCCGCGCTTCTCGGTGACCGCCAGGGAGTGGATGAGCGCCGTGCCCGCCAGCCAGGGCATGAAGGAGGCGTTCTCGGTCGGGTCCCAGAACCACCAGCCGCCCCAGCCCAGCTCGTAATAGGCCCACCACGAGCCCAGGGCGATGCCCAAGGTCAGGAACATCCAGGCCACCGTGGTCCAGGGGCGCGACCAGCGCGCCCAGGCGGCGTCCAGTTTGCCCGAGAGCAGGGCCGCCACGGCGAAAGCGAAGGCCACGGAGAAACCCACGTAGCCCATGTAGAGCATGGGCGGGTGGATCACCATCCCGGGGTCCTGCAGCAGCGGGTTCATGTCGTTGCCCTCGGGTGCTGCCGGCACGAGGCGCAGGAAGGGGTTCGAGGTGAACAGTAGGAATGCGAGGAAGCCCACGCTCACCAGGCCCATGACGCCGATCACGCGTGCGGCCATGTCCTCGGGCAGGTGGCGGGAGTAGACCGTGACGGCCACGGTCCAGACACACAGGATCAACGTCCAGAGCAACAGCGACCCCTCGTGCGAGCCCCAGGTGGCGGTGAAGCGATAGACCTCGGGCAATTTGGAGTAGGAGTTGCGCGCGACGTTTTCCACCGAGAAGTCGTTGGTGAGGAAGGAATAGGCCAGCGCCACGAAGGCCAGCAGCACGAAGACGAATTGCCCATGCGCCGCCGGCCGAGCCACTGCCATCAGTGTGGCATTGCCGCGATGCGCGCCGACGATGGGTAGGACCCCCTGCACCAGGGCCAGCATGAGGGCGACGATGAGGGCGAAGTGACCGAGTTCTGGGATCATTGCAGGTGACTCCTCGTTATGTTGTAGGTACGGTGTAAGCCGCGACCAGTGGCGGCAATAAGGGTAGGGTCGCGGCTTGGCCGCTCCTATAGGGGTCGATATGCCGCCTCATGACTTGACCACCGTTTGCTCGTCCTTTTGCGCCTGTTCGATCGCATGCGCCGCCTCCGGCGGCATGTAATTCTGACTCCGGCCGTCGCTGCGCGCCTTAACATCGGCTGCGCCGATGTTAGCCTGCGCCGAAACGACATGCCGCCTCATGGCCTGACCACCGTCTGCTGCGCCCTTTGCGCCTGCTCGATGGCATGCGCCGCTTCAGGCGGCATGTAGTTTTGGCTTCGGCCGGCGCTATGCGCCTTAACGTTCGCTGCGCTCACGTTAGCCTGCGCCGAAACGACATACCGCCTCATGGCCGGACCACCGTCTGCTGCGCCCTTTGCGCCTGCTCGATGGCATGCGCCGCCTCGGGCGGCATGTAATTTTCATCATGCTTGGCGAGGACCTGGGTGGCGGTGAACAGGCCGTCGGGCCCAAGCCTGCCCTCGGCGACCACCCCCTTGCCCTCCTTGAACAGGTCGGGCAGTACGCCCTTGTAGACGACCGGCATGGTGTGCGCGGTGTCGGTCACGACAAAGCGCACGGTGAGCCCGTCGGCCTCACGCTTGACGCTGCCCTCCTCCACCATGCCGCCGATACGGAAGATGCGGTCCACCGGCGCCTCGCCACGCACCACTTGGCTTGGACTGAAGAAGAACACCAGGTTGTTCTGGAAGGCGTTGAGGATGAGGGCCACGGCCACGCCCAGGCCGGCGACCGAAAGGGCGATGGCGAGGAGTTTCTTGTGTCGGGGTTTCATGGATGTTCGTTCAGACGATCGGTTGCAGGGTGTTCACTGCTCTTCCCAGCTGCGCATGCGGCGCAGGCGCTTGAGGGTGTCCTTACGACCATGCCGGAGCAGAATAATTTCCAGGACGATGGCGATGAAGGTGACGAGGTAAGAACCCCAGACATAGAGGCCATAGCCACCCATGGCCCAGAAGTCGCTCCAGCTAGCCCATTGCATGTCACTGCTCCAGGATGCGTTTGACCCAGTCGGTGTGCCGCTCCCGCTCCAGGATCAGGGTACGCACACGGGTGAGGGCAGCGGCGATGGCGTAGAACCAGGCGGCGAAGGCCATGATCAGCATGCCGGCCAGCATGATCTCGTCCATGCTGGTGCCGGAGGGTTTGATGCTGGCCCCCTGGTGCAGGGTGTTCCACCATTTCACCGAGAAGTAGATGATGGGCACGTTGACGGCACCGATCAGGGTCAGCAGGGCGCCGGCCTTATCACCGCGGTTGCGGTCGTCGATGGCGGCCCACAGGGCCAGGATACCGATGTAGAGGAAGAGCAGGATGAGCGTGGAGGTCAGGCGCGCATCCCACACCCACCAGGCCCCCCACATGGGCTTGCCCCACAGCGCCCCGGTCCACAAGGCGATGAAGGTGAACAGCGCACCGGTCGGGGCGAGGGCGCGCGCCATCATGAAGGAAAGCCGCGTCTTGAAGGCGAGGCCGATGGCCGACCAGAAGGCCATGACCAGATAGATGAACATGCCCATCCAGGCCGCTGGCACGTGGATGAAGATGACGCGGTAGGCCTCACCCTGCTGGAAGTCGGTCGGCGCCACGAAAAAACCGATGTAGAGGCCGATTGCGGCGAGCACCGCTGCGCCCCAGGCGAACCAGGGGATCAGCCTGCCGGCGAGGCCATAGAAGGTGGCGGGGGCGGCGTAGTAATAGAGGTTGAAGGCCATGTCATTCAACAGAGACACGCAGGGCCGCGGCCGCAACCCAGGGGGAGATGAGCAGACACATTACCAGAAAGGCCGCCAACAGTGACAGGTGCGCCTCGGCCCCGGTTCCGACGAGGGTGGCATCCACAGCGCTGGCGCCAAAGATCAAGGCCGGAACATACAGAGGCAGGATCAGCAAGGTCAAGAGCACGCCGCCGCCGCGTAGCCCCAGGGTGAGCGCTGCCCCGACACTGCCCAGCAGGGACAGGATGGGGGTGCCGATCAACAGCGAGACGACCAGGATCAGGATGGCCTCGCCCGGCAGGGCGAACTGGATGCCCAGCACCGGCGTGATGATCAGGAGCGGAATGCCGTAGATCAGCCAGTGTGC
>JBKBRS010000001.1:0-25066 GCA_046292095.1 Thiobacillaceae bacterium | reverse complement strand
GAGCAGCATCTGTTCCAGGCTGCCGTCGCGATGATCGTCGGCGAAAAGCCGCGAGAGCGACAACAGCGAGGCGAGCAGGGCGGCCACCCAGACCACACCGGGGCCGATCATGCGCAGCACGTTGGGATCGGCGCCGATCCCCAGCGGGAACATGCTCACCACCATGACGAAGAAGAACTGTGAGGTGAGCCAGTCGCCGCGGCGCCGGGCGGCGAGCAGCAGGTCGCGGCGGATGACCGTGAGCAGGAAGCGCAGCATCGGCCGTCATTGCCCTTGTGGCACGAGTGCCGGTGGCGGGGTGACGTCGGCATCGCCCACCCGCAGTGGTCGGATGCGGGCGCCGGTGAGCGACAGGGGCTGGTGGGTGGTCATCACCACCAGGCCACCGCGGTCCGTGTGTTCGTGCAAGAGGGTCTCCAGCAGGGCCACACCGTGTACGTCCAGCCCCGTGAGCGGCTCGTCCAGGATCCAGAGCAGGGCCCCGGCCGTGAGCAGGCCGGCCAGGGCGACGCGACGGCGCTGCCCAAAGGAGAGCACCCGCGCGGGCAGGTCCAGGCAGCGGGCGAGTCCCAGGCGGCCGAGTGTCTGTTCCGCCAGGGATTCGTCGAGCCTGCGCCCGGCCAGGCCGGCCGCCATACGCAGGTTCTCCAATGGGGTCAGATCGTCCTTGATGCCGTTGACATGACCGATATAGGCCATCTCGGCATGATAGCGCTCCCGACAACTCTGGATGCGTTCGCCGCGCCAGCGGATCTCGCCCTGCAGGGGAGTGGAAAGCCCCGTCAACAGCCGCAACAGGCTGGTCTTACCCCGCCCATTGCCGCCCTGAACCAGTAGGATCTCCCCGGCCTGGACCTGGAAACTCATGCCCCGGAAGAGCATGCGCTCGCCACGGGCGCAGGCTAGGTCGGTCACGCTGAGGAGGGGTTCGTGCACGTTCTATCGCCAGAAAAGCGCTAGATTAGCAGATTGGCGTAGGATGGGCGGCGAAATGACAACGCCGGCCGCCCAGTGCTCTCGGCGGCCGGCGTTGGGTGGGGGTGACAGGATCGCGTCCCTGAGGCGCCGTCAGGCAAACGCGTCAGCCATGACGTTACGCCACCAGCCCACCGCGTACTCCGCCTCCAGCGCGTACTGCAGGCGTGTGGCCTTGGCCGGCGAGACACCGCCGGCCTCCTTAATGTAGACGAATTGATTGTCCTTGACGCGATAGATGTGGACCACCGAAAAACCATAGTCCGGTGCGGCGAGACTGTAACAGGTGTTGACATACCAGGGCGTGGGCGGTGGCAGACCATTGACCTTGGCCACGATCGCCCCCACCGCCACCTTGGCCTGGGTGATGGCCATGTGCGCGCTCTTGGGCATGTCATACACCGGCAGCTCTCCGGCGATACAGGCATCGCCCACCGGGTAGATGTCCTTGTGCACGACCGATTCCATGGTCATGGGCACCACTTCGCACCAGCCCCCTGCGTTGGTCAGACCGGTGTCGACCGCGATCTTACCGGCATGGTGGACAGGTATCACGTTGAGGACCGCGGCCTTGTGTTCGCCGAAGTTGGTGTAGGCGGTACGCGTCTTGGCATCGATCTTGATCACCTTGCCATCCTGGGCGCCAGGCACCCACTCGATCATGCCATCGGGCCCGAAGCCGTAGAGTTCACGCAGGCCTGCTGGAAGAGGGCCTGCTTCGAGTGCGAGTCGTTGGCATCCAGGATCAGGACCTTGGCCTTGGGCTTGCCGTGGGTCTTGCAGTACCAGGCCACCTGCGCGGCCCGCTCATAGGGCCCGGGTGGGCAGCGGAAGGGCTTGGGCGGCACGGTGATGATGAACACACCGCCATCCGGCATCGCCTCCAGTTGTTTCTTCAGGGTCAGGGTCTGCGGGCCGGCCTTGTAGGCGTGCGGGATCTGCCTGCCACCGCCTTGGAGTAGCCCTCGACGCTGTCATATTTGAAGGAGATACCGGGGGCCATCACCAGGGCGTCATACTGCAGGGTCTTGCCGCCCGTGGTCTTGACGGTCTTTTTCACGGGATCCACGGCGTCGACGTGATCGAACAGGACCTTGACCCCACGCTTGGCGATGTTGTCATAGCCGGTCTGCAGGCTCTCGAGCGAACGATGACCCGAGATCACTTCGTTCGACAGGGGGCAGGAGGTGTAGGTCTTGTTTGCCTCGATCATAGTGACCTCAAGGGCGGGGTCGAGCTGTTTCAGGTATTTGGCAGCCGTGGCGCCGCCGAAGCCCCCGCCGATGACCACCACGCGCGCCTTAGGTTTGCCCTGCGCATGGGCGGGGACGGTGAGCACGGAGGCCGCAGGGGCGGCAGCCAGGGCCTTGATGAAACTACGACGGTCGAACGGGTTCATGGACGGTCTCCTCATCATTTCTGGCTGGCGTAGAAGTGGGCGATGGCCTCGATGTCCTCGGGCTTCACCTGCTTGGCCATCATGCGCATCATGGCTGGCATGGGCACGCTTTCATCCAGATACTTGCGCATCTCCAGCTCGATGTATTTGGCGATCTGGCCGTTCAGGTTCGGTGCGGTGGGCATCGCCGCCTTACCGGTAGGGCCGTGGCAGCTGACGCAGGACTGGGTCGCCTGTTTGCCGCGCTCGGCCAGCTTGGGGTCGGTCTTCTGCGCCACCGGGGTCCAGGGCAGTTTGCTGAAAGGCAGCGAGCCCCGAGATCTCCTCCTCGGTGTAGCCCTTGATCAGCCGGCCCATTGTGGCGGAGTAGCGCTTACCCTCCTTCCACTCCATCATCACGTTCTTCAGATACCCCTCCGGCAGACCGCCGATGGAGGGCATGGACTCACCGGCACTGACGCCGTTGACGCCATGACAGTTGTTGCAGGTGCGGGCCAGGGCCTCGATCGTGCTCGATGCGTGAGCGATGCTCACCATCGCGAGGCCGGCGGCGGCAAGGGCAAACCAGACTCCTCGACACATGCCATTCTCCTTCGTTGGGTTGTGCGTCAACCCGGCCTTTAGGGGCGGGGCTGCCTCGCCACGCGATGGTTGGGAGTAGGGGCGCAGGCCCCGGACGCAGTTCACCACACATGCCACACCGGTAACCAGCAGGGCTTGTGTTCCATCCGTGGTCTTGGCGGCTGCAGGCACTGTCATACAGCGTGCCGTAGCCACTACCGTGCATGGTATGTTTGTCAGGGGCAGAAAAACCTTGATCCACGTCAAAAAATGGCCGCCTTCCCCGCGGATTGTTTGCGGTAATCCCCTGCCGGGCGGGACTTGCTTCAGGCGCTGTGCAGACGGGGGCTGGTGCTTGTGTCCGCCGCGAACGTAAAAAAAGGCGGCCCCAGGCCGCCTGTCAACCCTCTCCAACCGAAGTCAGTCATGCCGAGGCCTTGCCAGAACGGCTGGCCAGCCGACCGGTACCGCCATATTCGAGCCACTTGCGGATGCGGTTGGCGTCACCGATGCGCGAGAGCTTGCCCCAGGACTCGAGCAGCACGATGATCACCTTTTGCTCGGCGATCTTGGCCTGCATCACCAGGCAGTGACCGGCCTCATTGATATAGCCGGTCTTGGATACGCCGATCTCCCAGTCGTCCCGGCGGGTGAGCAGATTGGTGTTGTTGAAGGCCAGATGGCGCACCTGTTTGCTGGTGGGCACGACCAGGTCGTAGCTGCCGGTGGTGGAGATGCGGCGGATGAGCGGGTAGCGGTAGGCCGCATCGACCAGCTTGACCAGATCCGCCGCTGTGGACTGGTTTTCGCTGGACAGCCCGGTGCCGTCGACGAAACGGGTGTGGGTCATGCCCAGCTCGCGCGCCTTGCGGTTCATGGCCTCGATGAAGGCGGGGCGCCCCCCGGGGTAGGCGCGGGTCAAGGCGGCCGCCGCCCGGTTTTCCGAGGCGATCAGGGCCAGGTTCAACAGCTCTTCGCGCGTCAGGGTGGAGCCCAGCGCCAGCCGCGAGCTCGTGCCCTTGATCCGATCGACGTCCTCCGGGCCGATCGTGATCGCCTCATTGAGCGGCAGACCTGCATCGAGCGTGACCATGGCCGTCATCAGCTTGGTGATCGAGGCGATGGGGGCCGGCTTCTGTGGGTTCTTGGCGTATAGGGGCTCGCCCGTGCCCTGGTCGACCACCAGTACGGAGGACGAGCGCAGGACCAGCTCGCCGCCGTTATAGGGTTCGCCCATCATTTCCCGCAGCGACATGGGCCGAGCGGCGACGCGCCTAGCCTTGATCCCCGACTTCCGTGTGGTCTTGACGGCCGTCTTCTCTACCGTCTTGGCAGAGGTCTTTTTCTTGTTCGCCGTGACCTTTTTGCTCTTGCTGGCGACAGACTTTTTCTTGGTCGCGGACTTGACCGCCGCCGGCTTGGCGCTTGCCGCGGTACCCTGCGAGGTCTCGCGCGCGAAGCTGGTGACGGGGAGGACGAGGAGGGCCCAAAGGGTCAATGCGAAGGCGAACGCTCTTTGCATGGGGGTGGCGCGGAGTTGACTTGACCTAGGACTACTTTAGCAAATATAGCCAATTATCCAAAAAACTTTAGAAGTTGCTTTAACTCTGATGCGCTCGGCGAAGCCGCTCGATGTTGATCCGCCACTCGCGTGGCCCGCTTTCGTGCACGGAATGGCCCTGGCTGTCGACCGCCACGGTGACCGGCATATCGCGCACCTCGAACTCGTAGATGGCCTCCATGCCGAGCTCCGGGAAGGCGACCACACGCGCCGAGGTGATGGCCTTGGATACCAGATAGGCGGCGCCGCCCACGGCGATGCAGTAGACGGCACCGTGCCGGCGGATGGCCTCGATCGCCTCGGGGCCCCGCTCGGCCTTGCCGATCATGCCGATCAGGCCGGTGTGCGCGAGCAGTGGTTCGGTGAACTTGTCCATGCGCGTCGCCGTGGTGGGGCCCGCTGGGCCGACCGCTTCACCGGCGACCGCGTCGACCGGACCGACGTAATAGATGAAACGGTTGGTCAGATTCACCGGCAGGGGCTCACCGTGGTCGAGCAGGTCGATAAGGCGCTTGTGCGCCGCATCGCGGCCGGTCAGCAGTCGGCCAGTGAGCAGCAGGCGTTCGCCGGCACGCCATTGTGCCACCTCGGCGGGTGTGAGGGTGTCGAGGTTCACGCGCCGGGCGCCTACCGCCCCTTCCCAGGCGATCTCCGGCCACAGCGATAGCGGCGGCGGATCGAAGCGTGCCGGCCCGCTGCCGTCCAAGGTGAAATGCAGATGCCGGGTTGCCGCGCAGTTGGGGATCAAGCCCACCGGCAGCGAGGCGGCGTGGGTGGGATAGTCGCGGATCTTGACGTCGAGCACGGTGGTGAGTCCACCCAGACCCTGAGCGCCAATGCCCAGGGCATTGACCTTGTCCATCAGCTCCAGGCGCAGCGCCTCGATGCGGTTGTTGGGGCCGCGCGCGCGCAGTTCGTGGATGTCGATCGGCTCAAACAGGGCCTCCTTGGCCATCAGCAGGGCCTTCTCCGGGGTGCCGCCGATGCCTAGGCCAAGGATGCCGGGTGGACACCAGCCGGCCCCCATCTGCGGGACCTGCTCGAGCACCCAGTCGACGATGGAGTCGCTCGGATTGAGTACGGCGAAGCGTGCCTTGTTCTCCGAGCCGCCCCCCTTGGCCGCCAGCTTGACCTCGACACGGTCGCCCGGCACCAATTCCACGTGGACCACGGCGGGGGTGTTATCGCCGGTGTTGCGCCGCGCCCCGGCAGGGTCAGCCAGGACCGAGGCGCGCAGTGGGTTGAGCGGGTCGGTATAGGCCCGGCGCACCCCCTCGTCGACCATCGCTTGCAGGCTCATGTCGCCGTCCCAGCGCACCGCCATGCCGACCTTGAGGAAGACCACGGCGATCCCGGTATCCTGGCAGATGGGCCGATGGCCTTCGGCGCTCAGGCGCGAATTGACCAAAAGCTGCGCCAGGGCGTCACGGGCGGCCGGTGACTGCTCGCGTTCGTAGGCCGCCTTGAGGGCATCGACGAAGTCGGGCGGGTGGTAGACGGAGATGTACTGGAAGGCGGCCCTGACGCTTTCGATCAGATCCGCCGCACGTATGACGCTCATTCCCGGGTTCGATTCGAATGTCTCCTAGCAAGTGTACGCCAAGCCCAGGCCTTGGTGCGGCCTGATGCAGCGTTGCGTCGTTCGGTGGCATACAGGCAAAAAATCACGCTGTGAAACAGGTCACAGACGCGCAGCGCGGGCCTGCTATGCTCAACCAAGTCCCCAACCCTGTCTTATGAGGAGAGCAGCATGAGCATCGCCCAGGAATTCAAAGAATTCGTCATGCGCGGCAACGTGGTGGACATGGCCGTGGGCATCATCATCGGCGGCGCCTTCGGCAAGATCATCGACTCGCTGGTCAAGGACGTGATCATGCCCCCCATCGGGCTGCTCCTCGGCGGGGTGGATTTCAAGCACCTCTATATCAATCTGAGCAGTGTGGAGTATGAGACCCTTGAGGCGGCCGAGAAGGCCGGCGCGCCGCTCATCAAATACGGCGCCTTCATCAACACCGCGGTGGACTTTCTGATCATCGCCTTTGCCATCTTCGTCGCCATCAAGGCCATCAACAAGCTGCGCCGCGAGCAGCCGCCGGCGCCGCCCGCGCCCGCCGCCCCACCCGAGGACATCGTGCTGCTGCGTGAGATCCGCGACGCCCTCAAGAAATAAGGCCGGTTGCCGTTACGGGCAGCGGCAGCCGCTCGACTTTCATCCAGTCCTCAGGAGAGAACCATGCGAACACACAACCGCCCACCCGCGCGTCGCAAACGTCTGGCCGCCATCGGCCTCGGTCTGCTCACCGCTGGCATGGCGCAGGTCACCGTCGCTCAGGCCCGTTTCTACGACCCCAGCAACGTGGCGAGCCCCAGCGGCAACACCACGGGCTATGAGCTGTATCGCACCATCGGCTGTCCCGGGCAGCAATTGCTTGGCGCCCCCTGTCCTGAGCCTCCGGTCGCCGCCAAGCCGGCCGCCACACCGGCACCTGCCGTCAAGGATAGCGACGGCGACGGCGTGCCGGATGACAAGGATCGCTGCCCTGGCACGCCGCCGGGCGCTAAGGTCGATGCCCGGGGCTGCGAGCTGGACAGCGACGGCGACGGCGTCATCGACCGACTGGACAAGTGTCCCAACACCCCGGCCGGAGCCAGGATCGATGCCCGGGGCTGCGAACTGGACAGCGACGGCGACGGGGTCGTGGACCGTCTCGACCGCTGCCCCGGCACGCCGCCCGGCCGCAAGGTCGATGCCCAGGGTTGCGAACTGGACAGCGACGGTGATGGCGTGGTCGATGTCCTCGACCAGTGTCCCGACACCCCCAAAGGTGACAAGGTCGATGCGCGTGGCTGCACCCTGGCGAACACCATCATCCTGCGCGGTGTGAACTTCGACAACGACTCCGCCGAGATCCGTGCGGATGCCCGTCCCATCCTGGATGAGGCGGTGGCGACACTCAAGCGTTACCCATGGCTCAAGGTGGAGGTCGCCGGTCACACCGACAGCCGCGCAAGTCGCGCCTACAACCTCGACTTGTCACAGCGTCGGGCCCAGGCGGTGATGGACTATTTCGTGCAAATGGGGATCGAGGCCGGCCGCTTGAGCGCCAGGGGTTACGGCGAGTCGCAGCCCATCGCCGACAACGCCACAGCCGAGGGCCGCGCCGCCAACCGGCGCGTTGAGCTTCGTATCCTGCCCTGACCCGGCATCCCACACCCAAAGTCGCATCCCAGGGATGCGGTTATATTGTCCCTGAATGCGCAAGCGTGGTGTTTCGGATATGGAAATGCAAAATTCTGCTTGCCCCGCGCTGTAGGCGGGGGGGATAATCCGCTGCCCGACATAGAAGTCGCGTAGCGACAGATGGTGCGCCCCTACCCCCCCGGGGGAGGGGCTTGGGGTGAGGGGGCGGACATGGCGACCTTCCTGACTCGGAGTGGCGTCGCCATGTCCGTTAAGCTTTACGTTGATTTCTAGAGGGAATGGGCCATGTCGGATCTGGCGGGCAGTTCTGTTCTCACTAAGGTCAGCCCCGCGTTGCCGGTGGACTGGTATTTCGATCCCCGGATCTTTGAGCTGGAGATGGAGCTCCTATTCCGGCGGGGGCCGGGCTATGTCGGCCATGAGCTGATGGTGCCCGAGCTCGGCGACTACCAGGTCCTGGACTGGCTGCACGGTGGCGGCAAGATGCTGGTGCGAAACGCCGAGGGTGTGGCGCTGATGTCGAACGTCTGCCGCCACCGCCAGGCGATCATGCTGAAAGGCCGTGGCAACACCCGTAACACGGCCGACAACATCGTCTGCCCCTTCCACCGCTGGACCTACGACCTGAACGGCAGCCTATTGGGCGCGCCGCACTTCCCGGGCAATCCCTGCCTGAATCTGGACCGTTCCGCCCTGCAGAGCTGGCACGGCATGCTGTTCTCGGGCCCACGCGACGTGAACGAAGATCTTGCCGGGATGTCCACGACGACCTTGCAGGCGCTCGATTTCACCGGCTATGTCTATGACAAGACGGTCGTCACCGAATACGACTTCAACTGGAAGACCTTCATCGAGGTCTATCTGGAGGACTACCACGTCGTGCCCTACCACCCTGGCCTGGGCCATTTCGTCGACTGCGACCAGCTCCGGTGGGAGTACGGCGACTGGTATTCGGTGCAGACCGTCGGCGTGAACAGCGCGCTGGCCAAGCCCGGCAGCGAGGTCTACCGCCGCTGGCACGAGCAGGTCCTGCGCTACCGCGAAGGCCGGCTGCCAGAGCATGGCGCCGTCTGGTTGACTTATTACCCCAATATCATGGTGGAGTGGTATCCGCACACGCTGGTGGTGAGCCACATCGTCCCTACCGGCGTGGAGAGCTGCCTGAACGTGGTCGAATTCTACTACCCGGAGGACATCGCCCTGTTCGAGCCGGAATACAAGGCGGCCGAGCAGGCAGCCTACTTCGAGACCGCCAGGGAAGACGACGACATCTGCTACGGCATGCATCGCGGCCGCAAGGCCCTGTGGCAACAAGGCCTCAACCAGACAGGACCCTACCAGTCACCCATGGAAGACGGCATGGTCCACTTCCACGAGTGGCTGCGCCGGCAGATCGAGCCGCATCTCTGAGCCATACCGCGCGGGTGACGGCGGCGCACGCCGCCGCCCGCCCGTCGGCTGGGGGGCGTAACGGCCGACGAACGTGGCATACTGCCCGGATCGCAAAACCGACATCACAAAAAGAAAACATGGGGTTGTTCGGGTATCTCAAATCCCTCGTCGCCAAGGGCGGGCAGGCGACGAGCACGGAGGTCGCTGGCACGGCCACAACGTTCGTCGAGCGCCGCCGCCGGCCACGGGTCAATGCGCGTGACGGCACGCGGATACTGGTCATCGACGACTCGCCCACCATAGGCCTGGCCTTGCGCAAAATGCTGGGCTCGGTGGGGTTCCTCACCCTGCACGCGCCCGACGCGGAGAAGGGACTGGAGATCGCGCGCACGGAACGGCCCGACCTCATCTTCCTGGACATCGTGCTGCCCGGCATGAACGGCTTCGCCGCCCTGCGCGCCTTGCGCCGCGACGCGCAAACACGGGAGATCCCTGTCATCGTGATGAGCGGCAACGAAAAGGCGACGGAACAATTCTTCGGGACACGCATCGGCGCCGACGACTTCATGAAGAAACCCTTCTCGCGCTCCGAGGTCTTCTCGCGCATCGAACAGCTGCTGGATGCCGATCTGGTGCCACGCCGGCGCCTGCCGGTCAAAATGGCGGCGACGCAGCCGACGCCCTGAGCCTGGCCCATCGGCCCCCCCGGCCTGTGGGCGGGAGTGAGAGTTGGTGGACGAGCTGGGTTGCGGGAGAATCGCACCATGTCAGCCGCGCATCCGGTCAACCACGCCGCCGTGATCCCCGCGCCCTTCGGCGCCCTGGGGCTGCGCACCGACTCCGGGTGCCTCACGGGCATCGACTTCTTGCCCGCCGGCGCCACCCTGCGGCCCCCGTGTTCCGACCTTGCGCGGCGGGCGGCAGATCAACTGGCAGCCTATTTCCAGGACGCCAGGGTGATCTTCGATCTCCCCATCGCGCTTGCGGGTACCCCATTCCGCCTGCGCGTCTGGGGTGCCATCCGCGCTATCGCCTGTGGCGAGACGCGCACCTATGGCGAGCTAGCGGCAACGCTCGGCAGCGCCCCGCGCGCCGTGGGCCAGGCCGTGGGTGACAACCCCTTGCCCATCCTCATCCCCTGTCATCGCGTGGTCGGCCACCGAGGCCTGGGGGGGTTCGCGCATGCCGGTGATGGCAGCATGCTCGACATCAAGCGCTGGCTCCTGCGCCATGAAGGCGCCCTGGGACACTGAGCTCGACGCCTTCTGCGACGCCCTTTGGCTGGAGGAGGGCTTGAGCCCGCGCACCCTCGAGAGCTATCGTCGCGATCTGGCCCAGTTCGCCCAGTGGTTGCAGCGGCGTGGACAGGGGCTCGCCACGGCCGGGGCCGGCGAGCTGCAGCAATTCCTTGGCGAGCGTGGTCTCAAGCAGGGTATCGCCGCGCGCAGCATCGCCCGGCAACTCTCGGCGCTGAAGCGCTACTACCGCTGGCTCAACCGCCAGGGGCAGCGGCCGGATGACCCGACGCTGGCCATCGACCCACCGCGTCTGCCGCGCCCGCTGCCGAAGGGGCTGTCCGAGGCGGATGTGGAGGCGTTGCTCGACGCGCCTGACACCGAGACCCCCCTGGGCCTGCGCGACCGGGCGATGCTGGAGCTGCTCTATGCCTGTGGCCTGCGTGTCTCCGAGCTGGTGGCCCTCTCGCTGCCGGCGGTGAGCCTGGACATGGGGGTGGTCAAGGTGCTCGGCAAAGGGGCCAAGGAGCGTCTGGTCCCGATGGGCGAGGTCGCGCAGGACTGGCTCGAACGCTACCTGCGCGAGGCACGCCCGCATCTGCTGGGACGGCAGGTGAGCGACACCTTGTTCGTGACTCGCCACGGCCGTGGCATGACGCGGCAGATGTTCTGGCACCTGATCAAGGTCTACGCCCGGCGCGCCGGGCTCTCTCACACCCCCTCGCCGCACACCCTGCGCCATGCCTTCGCCACCCACCTGCTCAACCACGGTGCCGACCTGCGGGTGGTACAGATGTTGCTGGGCCATGCCGATATCTCCACCACTCAGATCTACACCCACGTAGCGCGCGAGCGGCTCAAGCAGTTGCACGCACGTCATCATCCACGCGGCTAGGGCAGGCGGTGACCGACATACAGCACGACCAATTCATCCTGGAGGCCATCCTGGCCGGTGGCGTCAAGCTGCCGCCCCTGCCCAAAGCACTGTTCGAACTGGCGGACCTTGACAAGGACGCAGAGGCCGGGCTCCGGGAGTACGCACGCGTCATCGGTCGTGATCCGGGGCTGGCGGGCGCCGTGTTCCGTGTCGCCGGCTCCCCGGTCTTTGGCCTGCGTGCCAAGGCCGATACGCTGGATAAGGCCGTCACCCTGCTGGGTGTCAGGACCACCTTGGCTATAGCCTATGGCGAGGCGCTGCGCCAGGGCTTCAACGATCCAGGCCTGCAGTCGGTGCTGGCCGCGCTATGGCAGCGCGCCGCCAAGGTGGCCGAAACCATGGTTGTCGTGCAGCGAGCCTTGCGGCTGCGCAGCGTGAGCCAGGACCAGGCCATGATGCTGGGCTTGTTCCACGATTGCGGGGTGGCCGTGGCTTGCCGCCGCTACCCCAGCTATGCCGAGGCCCTGGCCAAGGCCGCGCGGTGGCCTGATCTCGCGTCTTTAGACCGCGCCCACCAGACCGACCACGCGGTCATCGGCCAGATGGTGGCGCGCAACTGGCAGCTACCGCCGGCGATCACCCAGACCATCCGCTGGCATCACACGACCAACCCGGCCGCCTTGCCCCAGCCGGAGGTGACACTGGTGGTCCTGCTCCAGTTCGCCCTGCACCTGTGCAACCTTCGCCGCGGCGACAAAGACGCCGAGTGGGCGCGTTGGCGGCCCTTGGTGCTGGGTCGGTTGGTCGAGGACGAGGCCAGCCTCGCCGCGCTCGAGCGCGAACTCTCCGCGCCCGTCTGAAAATCAGATCCGGCTGCCGCGCTCGATGATGATGCCCAGGTCCTTCACCCCCCTCAGGATGGCGAGTTTGCGCACGGTCACCCGCACCCAGGGGGCGCCGAACTCGCCGCGGACGATCTCGGCGATGTGTTCGCCCAGGGCCTCGACCAGGTGGAAGGCGCGCTGGGCCGTGCTCTCGCGGATACGCTCGGCCACGCGGCCGTAGTCGATGGTGTCGCGCACGTCGTCGGTGTGGCCAGCCTTGTGGTCGTAGAGCCCGATCTCCAGGTCGATCAGCACCGGCTGGGGCGCTTTGCGCTCCCATTCGTATAGGCCGATAATCAATTCGAGACGGAAGTCCCGCAAAAACAGTATGTCCATCGCCTGCGTCGCCGGAAAAGCCGGCCATTTTAGCCCATGCTAATGAGTCTGCTGCTCGTCGCCGCGGCCTATCTGATCGGCTCGGTCGCCTTCGCCGTGCTGGTGAGCCGTCTCTATGGCCTGCCCGACCCGCGCAGCTTCGGCTCCGGCAACCCAGGGGCCACCAATGTCTTGCGTACTGGACGCAAGGCGGCCGCGGCGTTGACATTGTTGGGCGATGCGGCCAAGGGGGCCGCTGCGGTCGTCCTGGCCCTGTGGGCCACGCAGCTCTACGGGCTGCCGGCGTGGACCCCGGCGGCCGCGGCCCTGGCCGTGTTCGCCGGCCACCTCTGGCCGGTCTTTTTCGGCCTCCGCGGCGGCAAGGGGGTGGCCACGGCGCTGGGCGTCCTGCTGGCCTTGAACCCCTGGCTGGGGCTGGCCTGTCTCGCCACCTGGCTCACGGTGTTTGCGCTGGGCAGGATCTCCTCGGCTGCGGCCCTGGTGACCGCGGCCCTGGCCCCCCTCTATGCCTGGTGGATCGTGCGTGACGCGGCGGTGGTCGCCGCCTTGGTGGGGCTGGCCGTGCTCATCTACTGGCGGCACAAGGACAACATCCGCAAGCTCCTGCGCGGCGAGGAGGCCGGCTTCGGCCGCAAGACCTGACACGCTGCCATGGCCTGGTTCCAGAAGGAGATGGACTACGCCAGGGAGAGCCTGGCCGCCGCCTCACAGGCCGCCATCGACCGCGCCGGCGAGAAGCTATCCGAGGTCATGGGCGAGGGGGTGCGCCTGGCCGGCCGCGAGCTGCGCGAGGTGGTGGAGAGCGCCAGCCGCGAGATCGACGCCAAGCTGGACAAGATCTCCGAGGAGCTGCACAGCCAGCGTCAGTTCACCAAGGACGACGTGCGCGAGCTGGTCGACTATGCCGCCGAGCGGCTCTCCAACGTGCTCGACGAGCGCATCGCCGTGATGAAGCGGGAGATCTCGGAGCTGGTGCGCGAGAAGACCGAGTATTTCAAGGCCGAGGTCGATGCCTTCTTCATCCAGCGCCAGCAGGACCTCGCCCGCGAGCGCCGGCGCATGGTGCTCAACATCGCCCTGGCCCTGGCCGCCTCGCTCGCCGTGGCCGTGGTGGGGCTGTGGTACAAGGGCATCATCGGCGGTGCGGAGGTGGACATGTTCACCGTCTTCCGCATCGTACTGGCCGCGCTCACCGGCGGCTACGGGGTCTATCTGGCGGTCAACCTGCTCACCCGCTGGCTGCGCCTGTCCGAGCACCGCAAGGACATGCTCTTCCTGGCCGCACGCTATTGGGGGGTGTTGCGTCCGAGCAGCCTCTTCGGCACTTTCGTCATGCTGATCCTGGCGGCGGTCGTGCTTCTGCTGCTCGCCTTTCCCGAACAGGTGGCGGGGTGGCTGGGCTTCAACTGGCCGCAGGCGCGCTGACCGGCGCCAACTCGTCCAGGTCCCAGCGCGGTCGCACGCTAAATCCCCCGTCCGTGACGCCCTGCGCCAGACGCAGGGCACCGGCATAGGCGATCATGGCGCCGTTGTCGGTGCACAGCGATAGGGGCGGGTAGAACACCGTAAAGCCGTGCCTTTGGGCCTCGACAGCGAGCCGCGCGCGCAGCGCCTGGTTGGCGCCCACACCGCCTGCCACCACCAGCCGTCTGAGCCCCGTCGCCTTGAGCGCGCCCAGCGCCTTCTCGGCGAGCACGTCCACCACGGCCAGCTGAAAGGCGGCAGCGATGTCGGCAGCAGAATCCGGACCGAGCCGGTTGTAGAGGGTCAGGACCGCGGTCTTGAGCCCCGCGAAGCTGAAATCCAGATTGCCGCTTGCGAGCATGGGACGCGGCAGGCGGTGTTTGTAAGGGTCGCCATGCGTGGCGAGCTGGGCCACGGCCGGGCCGCCGGGATAGCCGAGCCCCAGGAGCTGCGCCGTCTTGTCGAAGGCCTCGCCGGCAGCATCGTCTAGGGTCTCGCCCAGGAGGGCATAACGGCCGACCCCGTCCACGCGCATCAGTTGTGTGTGTCCGCCAGACACCAGCAGCGCGACGAAGGGAAAGTCCGGCCGCGGCGCTGAGAGCATGGGGGAGAGCAGATGCCCCTCCAGGTGGTGCACGGGGATGGCCGGAATGGCGAGCGCGAAGGCCAGGCCGCTGGCCAGGCCTGCCCCCACCAGCAGTGCACCGGCCAGGCCAGGGCCCTGGGTATAGGCCACCGCGTCGAGGTCCTCCAGGGTCACTCCGGCCTCGGCGAGGACCCGGCGGATCAGGCGGGGCGCGCGGCGGACGTGGTCGCGCGAGGCGAGCTCTGGCACGACACCGCCGTACTCGGCGTGCATCGCCACCTGGGAGTGCAGTGCGTGGGCGAGCAGGCCGCGGTCGGAGTCATACAGGGCGACCCCGGTCTCGTCACAGGAGGTTTCCAGGCCTAGTACCAGCATGTCAGTACGCGCCGGGCCGCCCCAAGCGTAATGACAGCCCCCTCGGGGGGCGACGAACGCAGTGAGTCGGTGGTCGTTTCATCATGGGTGGACGATGACAATTCTGGGATATTGAAACACAGACTGGCTCTGAGATATATTGCTCGCTTTACCGAATCACCGAAGGAATCGCATGCCTAGCGTACGCGTCAAGGAAAACGAGCCGTTCGAGGTGGCCCTGCGCCGCTTCAAACGCACGATCGAGAAGACGGGCCTGCTCACCGAGCTGCGGGCCCGCGAGTACTACGAAAAGCCCACCCAGGAACGCAAGCGCAAACTGGCCGCCGCCATCAAGCGCCAGCACAAGCGACTGCGCAGCCAGCAACTCCCGCCCAAGCTGTACTGATACGCGCGCCCGACCGCGCCGGCCACATGTCGCTCAAGGCCCGCATCAATGAGGACATGAAGGCGGCCCTGCGTGCGCGGGAGACCGAGCGTCTGTCCGCCATACGCCTGCTGGTTGCCGCCATCAAGCAGCGCGAGATCGACACGCGCACGGAGCTCGACGACGCCGGTGTGGTGGCCGTCGTCGACAAGCTCATCAAGCAGCGGCGCGATTCCGTGGCCCAATACGCTGCTGCCGGCCGGCAGGACCTGGCCGACAGGGAGCAGGCGGAGATCGAAGTCCTGTCCGCCTATCTGCCCCAGGCGCTGAGCGCCGCCGAGGTGGACGACCTCGTCCGCCAAGCCATTGCCGAGACTGGGGCGGCGGGGGCGCGCGACATGGGCAAGGTCATGGCGTGGCTCAAGCCCCGGCTGGCGGGCCGTGCCGACATGACCGCGGTCTCCGCCCAGGTCAAGGCGGCCCTGGGCTAATTCACCCTACGGTCTAGAATCCTGGTATGGCCAGGATTCCCGAGGCGTTCATCCGTGAGTTGCTCGACCGCACCGACATCGTCGGCGTGATCGAGGGCTACGTCCCCCTGCGCCGGGCGGGCGCCAATTACTTGGCGCGCTGCCCCTTCCACAACGAAAAGACCCCCTCCTTCACCGTCTCGCCGAGCAAGCAGTTCTACCACTGTTTCGGTTGCGGCGCGCATGGCACGGCGCTGACCTTCCTGATGGAACACGCCGGCCTGAGCTTCGTCGACGCGGTGCACGAGTTGGCCGGGCGGGTCGGCCTGCGCGTGCCGGAGGAGGCGGCGCCTGCGCGCCCCGAGGACGACCGCCGGGAGCGGCTCCTGGCCGTGCTGACCCAGGCGGACCAGTTCTACCGTCAGACGCTGCGGTCGAGCGCACAGGCGATCGACTACCTGAAAGGGCGCGGGCTGACGGGCAAGAGCGCGGCCCGCTTCGGGCTGGGCTACGCCCCGGACGAGTGGCAGGGGCTCGCCCGTGCCTTCACCGATTACCAGGACCCGCTGCTGGAGGCAGCGGGGTTGGTCATCGTTGGCGAGCATGGGCGGCGCTACGACCGATTTCGCGGCCGGGTAATGTTCCCCATCCGCAACGAACGCGGCCAGGTGATCGGCTTTGGCGGGCGCGTCGTCGGGGCGGGCGAGCCCAAGTACCTCAATTCCCCGGAGACACCCGTCTTCGCCAAGGGGCGCGAGCTCTACGGCCTGCACGAGGCGCGTCGCGCCATCCAGCAGGCCGGGGAGGTGGTGGTGGTCGAGGGCTACATGGACGTAGTCATGCTGGCGCAGCAGGGGGTGGACAACGCAGTCGCCACCCTGGGCACGGCGGTCACGGACGAGCAGGTCAGGCGTCTGATGCGCCTGACCGACAGCATCGTCTTCGCCTTCGACGGCGACGCCGCCGGGCGCAAGGCCGCCTGGCGGGCCTTGGAGAACAGCCTGGCGCAGCTCCCGGACGGCAAGCGGGTTGCCTTCCTGTTCCTGCCCGAGGGCGAGGATCCGGACAGCTATGTACGCAGCCACGGCGCCGCCGCCTGGCGGCAACTGCTCGCGGACGCCATCCCGTTGTCCGATTACCTGGTGGATACCCTGTCGCGGCGTACCGAGCTCGCCTCGCAGGAGGGGCGGGTGAAACTGATCAAACTGGCCGAGCCCTATCTACGGCAGATGACGCTGGCCCCGCTGCTGGCCGGTGCCCTGCGCCGGCGTCTGGCCGAGCTCACCGGCCTGCCGGCCGGCAGCCGTGGGTATGCAGCCAGGACAAGCCCCACGCCGTCACCGGCGCGTCCGCCCAGGGTACGACCCTCGCCGTGGCGCACCGCCTTGCTGGCCGTACTGCATGACCCCAGGCTCGCCTCCAGTGTCGACGTCAACCCGGAGGGTACCAACGCCGAGGCCCAACTTCTGCAGGCCGTGCTTGATCTCCTGCAGGCCAATCCCCATCTTGCGTCTACCCGCGATGTCATCGAGGCCTTTCGCGGTCGGCCCGAGCAGCCGGCTTTGCAGCGCCTGGCCGCCGAACTGTTGGCATTGGGCGAGGGCTACGACGCCGCTGCCGATCTGCGGGCGGCGCTCGAGCGTATCAAGCAGCAGGCCCGCCGACGCGAAGTTGAGTTGTTGAGTCGCAAACCCCTGGCCGAGTTGTCCCCTGAAGAGCAACAACGCCTGCGCGCCTCGCTGCGCGACGGGAAACTGCTTCCCGACCAGGGGGTCAAAGCTCCATGAACGTCACCTCGTTGTGATATGATTTAACATTTTCTCGAATCTAGTGCGAGTCACCTGAGCAATGGCTACTCAGAAGAAGTCGGTCAAGACGACCGCATCCACCCTTGCAAAAACCGAAGCGAAACAGGGTGCGCCGGCAGCCGCCGCAGCGGCGGGCAAGAACAGGGCCAATGCCACCACGGCGGCGCCGGTGGTGGAACGGCCCCAGGCAGAAGCGATCACGGCAGAGGCCGCGGAAACGACCGCTGCGCGCGGGCGCCCCGGCCGCAAGCCGGGCCAGAAGACCATGAGCGCCAAGCAGCAGGCCGCGCAAAACCTGGTCAACGCCCTGCAGGCCAAGACCGAAGGCAAGGCCGACCAGGAAGAGCGGCGCACGCGGCTCAAGGCCCTGATCCTGCTGGGCAAGGAGCGCGGCTACCTGACCTACGCCGAGATCAACGACCACCTGCCCGATGACATGCTGGATGCCGAACAGATCGAAGGCATCATCAGCATGATCAACGACATGGGCATCCAGGTCTACGACGAGGCACCGGACGCCGAGACCTTGCTGATGTCCGATAGCACGCCTGCGGTCGCCGACGAGGATGTCGTCGAGGAGGCCGAGGCGGCCCTGTCCAGCGTCGACGCCGAGTTCGGCCGCACCACCGACCCCGTGCGCATGTACATGCGCGAGATGGGTACGGTGGAATTGCTCACGCGCGAGGGCGAGATCGAGATCGCCAAGCGCATCGAGGAAGGGCTCAAGCACATGGTGCAGGCGATCTCCGCCTGCCCGCTCACCATCGCCCAGATCCTGGAGATGGCGGACAAGGTCGAGCGCGACGAGATGCGCATCGACGAACTGGTCGACGGCCTGATGGACAGCCAGGGCGAGGACATCAACTTGGAGCTGGCGGAGTCCGAGGAGGTAAGCGCCGATGAGGACGAGGAGGAGGACGAGGAGGCCGCCAGCGGGGGCATGAGCGCCGCCAGCCTGGCCCAGCTCAAGGCCGATTCGCTCGAGCGCTTCGCCGCCATCCGCAAGTGCTACCAGAAGATGCTGGCCGTCCGCAGCAAGCAGGGGCTGGGCAGCAAGCAATATAAAAAGCTGCAGGAGGAGATCTCCAACCACCTGATGGGCATCCGCTTCACCGCCCGCCAGGTGGAGAATCTCTGCGAGACCGTGCGCAACCTCGTCGAGGAGGTGCGCAGCCACGAACGCGCGATCATGGACATCGCCGTCAACAAATGCGGCATGCCGCGCAGCCATTTCATCAAGGTCTTCCCTGGCAACGAGGGCTCGCTCGACTGGGTCGCCGGCGAGATCGCCGCGAAGGAGCCCTACAGCGAGCTACTCGCCCGGCACCAATACGACATCAACGAGCACCAGCAGAAGCTCGCTGACTTACAGGCGCGCGTCGGTCTGCCGGTCAAGGAGCTCAAGGACATTAACAAGCAGATGTCCACCGGCGAGGCCAAGGCGCGTCGCGCCAAGCGCGAGATGATCGAGGCCAACCTGCGGCTGGTGATCTCCATCGCCAAGAAATACACCAACCGGGGGCTACAGTTCCTGGACCTGATCCAGGAGGGCAACATTGGGCTCATGAAGGCCGTGGACAAGTTTGAATACCGCCGCGGCTACAAGTTCTCGACCTACGCCACCTGGTGGATCCGCCAGGCGATCACCCGCTCGATCGCCGATCAGGCGCGCACCATCCGTATCCCGGTGCACATGATCGAGACCATCAACAAGATGAACCGCATCAGCCGGCAGATCCTGCAGGAAACCGGCCAGGAGCCCGATCCCGCCACGCTCGCCGCGCGCATGGAGATGCCTGAGGAAAAGATCCGCAAGATCATGAAGATCTCCAAGGAGCCGATCTCCATGGAAACCCCCATCGGCGACGACGAGGACAGCCATCTGGGCGACTTCATCGAAGACGCCTCTACGGTCGCGCCGGCCGATGCGGCTGTGTATGCCAGCCTGCAGGCCGTCACCCAGGAGATCCTCGACTCGCTCACCCCGCGCGAGGCCAAGGTCCTGCGCATGCGCTTCGGCATCGAGATGAATACCGACCACACCCTGGAGGAGGTCGGCAAGCAGTTCGATGTCACGCGCGAGCGCATCCGTCAGATCGAGGCCAAGGCGCTCAGAAAGCTGCGTCACCCCTCGCGTTCGGAGCGCCTGCGCAGCTTCCTGGACTGATCACCTGGGGCGGTGTAAGCCGCCCCATGGGCCTCTAGCTCATGCTGGTTAGAGCAGCGGACTCATAATCCGTTGGTGCTGGGTTCGACTCCCAGGGGGCCCACCAACATCACCCCCTTCATAAGTCCTTGCGACCGGCGGCGACAGGCGCAGCCGGAGTAGGCAGTCGCGCCGGGCCCGGCTGCGGCTGCTGAGCCAGGGTAGCCCCAGTCAGGTCTCTTCCCGCAGCACCGCCATGGGTGGCGCTTTCAGGGCGGCGCGTGTGCTGAGCCAGAGGTTGACGGCCACACACAGCAGGCCGAGCGCTGGGCCGGTGACAAAGAGCCAGGGGTCGGGGGCGTAGCGTGTAAATTCGAAGACCTGGGCGGCCAGGATCCAGCCAATCGCCGCGGCGGCGCCTGCTGCGAGCACGCCCGCGAGGCTGCCGATGGCCAGGTACTCCGTGCGCTGTGCGGCCACGACCTGAGTGCGGCTGGCACCCAGGGTGCGCATCAGGGCGGCCTCGCGCAGGCGTTCGCCCTGGCTGCTCATGAGCGCGGTATGGAGGACGAGGACACCCGCCCCGAGGGCGAATAGGAAGACGGACTGCACGGCTGCGATCATCCGGTCCATGAGGTCGAGCGCCTGCTGCAGGATGGCCGAGGTGTCGATCACGGTGAGATTGGGAAAGGCGCGCACCAGGGCGTGCATGCTTGCTGCCTGCGCCGGCTCGATATGGAAGCTGGTGATGTAGCTGACCGGATAGCCGTCCAGCAGCTCCGGGGTGGTGATGACGAAGAAGTTGACCTGCATGGAGTCCCAATCGAGCGACCGCACGCTGGTCACCGGGGCGGTGAAGGTCTGCCCTCCCACCGACCAGGTGAGGCGGTCGCCGAGTTTCACGCCGAGCGTCCTGGCGATGCCCGCCTCGATCGACAGGGCGCCGCGCGCACGGTCGGCGGCCGAGAACCACTGACCTTGGATGATGCGGTTGTGGTCGGGTAGCGTCCGCATGTAGGAGAGGTTGAATTCGCGCTCGACCAGGTTGCGGGTGCGTTCCTCGGCATAGTCCTCGGGGCGCACGGGTCGATCGTTGATCGCCATCAGACGCCCGCGCACCATGGGATAGAGGACGGGCGTGGGCAGCCCGTTGGCGCTGAAGAAATCGACAAGGGCCTCACGCTGCTCAGGCTGGATGTTGATGATGAAGCGGTTGGGCGCGTCCGGCGGGGTCTTGGCGCGCCAGGCCGCGATCAGGTCGCTGCGGGTGAAGGCGAGCAGCAGGATGGCGGTGATCCCCAGCGATAGGGCGACGATTTGCACGGTGTTGGAGCTGGCGCGACGGCGCAGGTTGGCCAGGCCATAGCGCCAGGCGAAGCTCGATCGGCGGCCAGCCAGGGCCGCCAGGTGCAGGCTGGCCAGACTGGAGAGGGCGAAGAGGGCCGCGGCTGCGGCGAAGCCCGCCAGGGTATAGGCGGCGAGCTTGACGTTGCCGGTCTGCCAGATGACCAGAGCGGTGAGCGTGATGAGACCGGCGGCGTAGGCGAGCAGCGGCCGGACGCGGGGTCTGCCGGCCTCGCGGCGCAGGACGTGCAAGGCGGGTACGCGCTTGAGTTGCATGAGCGGCGGCAGGGCGAAACCGAGCAGCAGCACGTAGCCGGTGGTGAGGCCCTGGAGCGCCGGAAGGGCGGAGGGCTGCGGCAGCGGCGTGCCGATCAGATCGTTGAGGAGCCGCCCGATGAGCGCCTGGGCGGCATAACCGGACAGGCTGCCCAACACGCCGGCGACCGCGCCCAGGACGAGGAACTGGCCGCCGAATAGCCTCACCAGTCGTCCCTGGCCGGCGCCGAGACAGCGCATGACGGCGTAGCCGTCGTAATGGCGCTCGACGTAGCGGCGGGTGGCGAGGCTGATGGAGACCGCCGCCAGGATGACGGCCAGGAGCGCCGTAAGCCCCAGGAAGGTCTGCGCGCGATCTAGGCCTTCGCGCACCTCCGGTCGCGCGTCCTCCAGGCCCTGGAGCTGCTGACCACGGGCAAGACGGGGCTCGATCCAGGCACGGTAGGCCCGCAGCACAGCCGCATCGCCGGCGACGTAGAGCTGGTAGCGGATACGGCTGCCCGGCTGGACGAGGCCGGTGGCGGCGACATCGTCGAGGTGCATCATCACCCAGGGGGCGAGGTTGAGCAAGGACATGCCAAGGTCGGGCGCGTGCTCCAGGCTGGCGGTGACGGTGAACGTGGCCTCGCCGAGTTCCAGGCGGTCACCGCGTGCCACGGCGGTGAGGCTGGCGAAGCGCGGATCGACCCAGACGCTGCCGCGTGGCGGTCCATGCCGCACCACGGTCACTGCGGCGTCGCTGGCGATACGCAGGCTGCCGCGCAGGGGATAGCCAGGGCCCACGGCCTTGACGGCGGTCAGTTGTGCACCGCTTGGCGTGCGCGCCATGCTGATGAAGGATAGGCTTTGCGCGGTCGTCAGCCCTCGCGCACGCGCCACCTCGGCGTATACGGCCGGCAGTGGGTGGTCAGCGCTCACCAGGAGGTCCGCCCCCAGGAGCTGATTCGCGTTGAGGATCAGGGCCTGGCGCACCCGGTCGGCGAAAAAGCCCACGCTGGTGATGCTGGCCACGGCGACCAGCAGGGCCAGGAACAGGGCGGTGAGCTCGCCGGCGCGCAGGTCGCGCAGGAAGAAGCGCAGGGTGAGCCCCATGGTTAGTCCGCGGCGATACGGCCGGCAACGAGGCGGACCTGGCGGTTGCAGCGTCGCGCCAGGTGTTCGTCGTGCGTGACCAGGATGAGGGTGGTGCCGGCCTCGGCGTTGAGCTCGAACATCAGGTCGATCACCGCCGCACCGGTGGCGGCGTCGAGATTGCCGGTGGGTTCGTCCGCCAACAGCAGCCGCGGTCGCACGACGAAGGCGCGGGCCAGCGCCACACGCTGCTGTTCGCCCCCGGAAAGATGTCTGGGATAGTGGTTGATACGCTCCGCCAACCCCACGCGGGCGAGCATCTGCCGCGCTCGCCCGTCGGCATCCGCCGCACCGAGCAACTCGAGCGGCAGCATGACGTTTTCCAGGGCGGTGAAGGCGGGCAGGAGCTGGAAGGACTGAAAGACGAAGCCGAGCAGTCGGGCGCGCAGCCGGGCGCGGCCGTCCTCGTCCAGTGGGGTGAGGGGGTTGCCGTCCAGCCAGACCTCGCCGGCGCTGGGTAGGTCCAGTCCGGCCATGAGGCCCAGCAGGGTCGATTTGCCCGAACCCGAGGCGCCGACGATGGCCACGGCCTCGCCCGCATGGGCGCTGAAGTTGATATCCTCCAGGATGGTGAGACTCGCCGTGCCGCTCGTCACGCGCTTGGTGAGCCCTGCGGTGCGAACGATCGCGGTGTCTGGCGCTCCTAGATCCATGCGTATCTTCCTGTTCGCGTTATTATTCGGGTGGCTGACCGCCGCTGCACAGGCGGCCGGCAATACTATCCTCGTGTTGGGTGACAGCCTCTCGGCGGCCTACGGTTTGCCGGCTCAGGCAGGCTGGGTCGCGCTATTGGAGGAGCGGCTGCGCGCGCAAAAGTTCAACCACCGCGTGGTCAACGCGAGCATCAGCGGCGAGACCAGCGCCGGCGGCGCGAGTCGCATCGAGCGCTTGCTCGAACAGCACCGACCTGCGGTGCTGATCCTGGCCTTGGGCGGCAACGATGGGCTGCGCGGACTGCCGATCGAGCAGTTGCGCCAGAATCTGGAACGCAGCATCCGCGCGGCCAAGGCGCGCGGCGCCGCTGTCGTCTTGGTCGGCATGCGCCTGCCGCCCAATTTCGGGCCGGCCTATACGCGCGCGTTCGCCGCGGTCTATGAGGACCTCGCGCGCCAGCACCGCACGGCCTATGTGCCCTTCCTGCTGGAGGGGTTCGCGGACCGCCCGGAATATTTCCAAGCCGACGGCATCCACCCGACGGCTGCCGCCCAGCCGCTCATGCTCGATCATGTGTGGAAGGCCCTGGCGCCCTTGCTAAACGACTCACCACGGCGAGGGGTGCAATCCGGGGCCACGGGTAAGCACAGCTCACTCTCGGCTTCGCTGCGCCTACCAGTGTGATCTCTGCGTCCGAGGCGGGAGGCCGCAGCGGGCCACTCCCGCCTATGTCGTCGGCTGCCGGTTTACTCCGCCCGGTCTTTGGCAGCGGTGAGTTTTTCCTTGATCCGTGCCGACTTGCCGGACCGGCTGCGCAGATAATAGAGCTTGGCGCGACGCACATCACCGCGGCGCTTGACCTCGATCGAGGCGACCAGCGGGGAGTAGGTCTGGAAGGTCCGCTCCACCCCCTCGCCGGCGGAGATCTTGCGCACGATGAAGGAGGAGTTCAGGCCCCGGTTGCGCTTGGCGATCACCACGCCCTCGTAGGCCTGCAGGCGCTCGCGGTTGCCCTCCTTGACCTTGACCTGCACCACCACGGTGTCGCCGGGGCCGAACTCCGGCACGGTCTTGCCCAGGCGGGCGATCTCTTCCTTTTCCAACTGCTCGATCAGGTTCATGGTCTTCCTTTCGTCTTGTTGGCGTCAGAGGTCTGTCGGACAGACATGACACCGTTTTCACGATCACGCCCCGGAGGCGACCGGGACAGCTTCTGAACGGATCTCGTCCAGCAAAACCTGCTCCTGCGCGCTCAGGCGCCGGCGCGCGACCAACTCCGGCCGCCGCGCGAGGGTGCGACGCAGGGCCTCTCTCAGGCGCCAGCGGGCGATGGCGGCGTGGTCGCCGCTACGCAGTACCTCGGGCACCTTGAGCCCCAGGTAGTCCTCCGGCCGCGTGTAGTGCGGGCAATCCAGCAGCCCGTCGGCGAAGGAGTCCTGCGCCGCCGAGTCCTCGTGCCCCAACACGCCGGGCTGCTGGCGTATGGCCGCGTCGAGCAGCACCATGGCCGGCAGCTCGCCGCCGGAGAGGACATAGTCGCCGATCGATACCTCCTCCAGCGCGTGGCGCTCAAAGAGGCGCTCGTCGATGCCCTCATAGCGGCTAGCCAGCAGCACCAGGGCGGGTTCGCGCGCGAGCTCGGCAACCAGCGCATGATCCAACACCCGCCCCTGCGGCGAGAGATGCAGCATGCGCGGCTTAGCCACGCCCTCCCAGGCGAGCGCCGTCTTCACGGCGGTGAGCGCCAGGTCGAGCGGCTCGGCCAGCATCACCATGCCCGGACCGCCGCCGAAGGGCCGGTCGTCCACCGTGCGATGGTTGTCGCAGGTGAAGTCGCGCGGATCCCAGCAGCGCAACCGCACCCGGCCGCTCTTCACCGCCCGGCCGCTCACCCCGAAGTCGGTGAGCGCGGCGAACATCGCCGGAAAGAGCGTGACGACGTGGTAGCTCGGCGTCACACTCAGTAGTCCGCTTCCCAGTCGACGCGGATCAGCCCCGCCTCGAGGTCGACCGCCACGACGATGGG
>JBKBRS010000019.1:0-18917 GCA_046292095.1 Thiobacillaceae bacterium | reverse complement strand
GATCGCGCTCTGGTTGGCGGCGTGATTGCGTTCCTGGTCGTAATCCAGGGTGACGTTCAAGACCAGGTCACCGCCGGCATGTACGCATACCGTCATGAACGTGGCGATGATCAGTGTCCAAAGCCTCATGAGACACCTCCGTTCGGCGAAATGATGACCACTGCCCTCCTCTTCGGGCGAGCCAGCGCTAGTTTACCGGCAAATATCCGTCAGAGCTTTACCATCTCGAAATCTTCCTTGCGCGCGCCGCATTCCGGACAGGTCCAATTCGGCGGCACGTCCTCCCAGCGCGTGCCTGGCGGGATGCCCCCGGCCGGCAGCCCGGCGGCCTCGTCGTAGATGAAGCCGCAGACCACGCACATCCAAGTGTGGTATTCCATAACGCGCGTGCACCCCTTTTTGTGTAAGAATTTCATTCTGCCGCAATCCCTATCACGCCGCCAGGCGGTTTGAACTGCGACGATCCACCGCCCTCCGTATGCGTCCCGTCCCCCACCCATGCGCGACACCCCACCCCTCGTCCTGACCTTCGCCGGCACCGACCCCACGGGCGGGGCCGGGCTGCAGGCCGACGTGCTCACCATCGCCAGTCTGGGGTGTCACCCGCTGTCGGTGGTCACCGCCGTGACCGTGCAGGATTCCCTGGGGGTCGAGGACTTCCTGCCCCTGGATGCCGAGTGGGTGGCCGACCAAGCGCGCCGCGTGCTGGAGGACATGCCGGTGGCCGCCTTCAAGGTGGGCATGCTGGGCAGCCCCGAGATCGCCCTGGCGGTGGCCGAGGTCGTCTCCGACTATCCCGACGTGCCGCTGGTCCTCGACCCCGTGCTGGCCTCGGGACGCGGCGACGAGCTGGCCAGCGAGGACCTGATCTCGGTGCTCAAGGAAGCGCTCCTGCCGCAGACCACCGTGCTCACCCCGAACAGTCTGGAGGCGCGGCGCTTGAGCATGGACGAGACACTGGACGAGGAGGCGCCGGCGCTCAGTGAGTGCGCGCGCCGGCTGCTCGATCTGGGCTGCGAATATGTATTGATCACCGGCGCCCACGAGCAGACCCCGCAGGTGGTCAACGTCCTCTACGGCGAGGCGGGCGTGCTGCAGCGCCTCGCCTGGGAGCGGCTGCCGGCGAGCTATCACGGCTCGGGGTGCACCCTGGCGGCGTCCCTGGCCGCCCTGCTCGCCTTGGGGCTCGATCTGCCGGAAGCGGTACGGCAGGCCCAGGACTTCACCGACCAGAGCCTGCGCGCGGCCTTCCGCGCGGGCATGGGCCAGGCCATCCCGGACCGCCTCTACTGGGCGCGTGCCGCCGAGGATGCCGATGGTTGAGCCAGTGCGCCTGTCCGGACTGTATGCCATCACGCCGGACTGGGCCGATACGAAGCGGCTACTCGCCGTGACCGACGCAATCCTCGATGCCGGCTGTCGTTGGCTGCAATACCGCAACAAGACTGCCTCGCCGGAACTCCGGCAGGCCCAGGCGCGGGCCCTGCGCACGCTCACCCGCCGACACGGGGCACACCTCATCGTCAACGACGACCCCGAGCTTGCGCGATCGGTCGATGCCGACGGCGTGCACTTGGGCCGCGAGGATGCCCATGTCAGCGCCGCGCGTGACATCCTGGGAAACGAGCGGCTGATCGGGGTGTCCTGCTATCAAAGTCTGGCGCTGGCGCGCCGTGCGGTAGCGGCCGGGGCTGACTACGTCGCCTTCGGCAGCGTCTATCCCTCCACGACCAAACCGCAGGCGACGCGTGCTGACCTCGCCCTGTTCGGCGAGGCAAGGCAGCGCCTGCCGGTACCGGTCGTGGCCATCGGCGGCATCACGCCCGACAACGCCGCCGCCGTGATCGCCGCCGGCGCCGATGCCCTGGCGGTGATCACCGCCCTCTACGAGGCCGAATATCCAGGCGCGCAGGCCGAACGCTTCCTCGCCTTGTTCGATCCAACCGCAGCCCTTCGAGGCGCCGTTACAACCGCTGACACGCAGTGAAGGACGAATCATGACCTCACGCAACGACCTCCTGTTCGAACAGTCGCAGAAATACATCCCGGGCGGGGTGAACTCCCCCGTGCGCGCCTTCCGCTCGGTGGGCGGCACGCCCCGCTTCTTCACCCACGGCGCCGGCCCCCGCGTCTGGGATGCCGACGGCAAGGCCTACCTCGACTACGTCGGCTCCTGGGGGCCGCTCATCCTCGGCCACGCCGACCCCGACGTGGTGCGCGCCGTGCAGGAGACGGCGGCGCGCGGCCTGACCTTCGGGGCGCCCACCGAGGCCGAGCTGCGCATGGCCGAGCTGCTCACGCGACTCATACCCGGCATGGAGAAGCTGCGCCTGGTGAGCTCCGGCACCGAGGCGACCATGAGCGCCATTCGGCTCGCGCGCGGCTACACGGGCCGCGCCAAGATCGTGAAGTTCGAGGGCTGCTATCATGGGCACGCCGACAGCCTGCTGGTGAAGGCCGGCTCCGGCGCGCTCACCTTCGGCCAGCCGAGCTCCGCCGGCGTTCCCCCGGAAGTGACCGCGCATACCCTCGTCCTGGATTACAACGACGTGGTGCAGGTCGAGCGGGTGTTCGCCGAGCAGGGGCGCGAGATCGCCGCTGTCATCGTCGAGCCCATCGCCGGCAACATGAACCTGGTGAAACCGGTGCCGGGCTTTCTGGAAGCGCTGCGGGAAAACTGCACGCGCCATGGCGCCGTGCTCATCTTCGACGAGGTGATGACCGGTTTCCGCGTCGGCCCGCGCGGGGCCCAGGGCCTCTACGGTATCCAACCCGACCTCACCACCCTGGGCAAGGTGGTGGGCGGCGGCATGCCACTCGGCGTGTTCGGCGGCCGCGCCGAGATCATGGACCGGCTCGCCCCCTTAGGACCGGTCTATCAGGCCGGCACCCTGTCGGGCAACCCCGTGGCGGTGGCGGCCGGGCTCGCCACCCTGGAAAAGCTGCAGGCGCCCGGCTTCTATGAGCGCCTGAGCGCCCTCACCCAGCGGCTCGCCGAGGGACTCACACAGGCGGCGCGCGAGGCCGGCGTGATCTTCTCGGCCGACGCGGTGGGCGGCATGTTCGGCATCTACTTCGCCGCGCGCCCGCCGGCGCGCTATAGCGAGGTGATGGCCGCCGACCGCGAGGCCTTCAACCGCTTCTTCCACCTCATGCTGCTCGAAGGCGTCTATCTCGCCCCCTCGGCCTTCGAGGCGGGTTTCGTCTCCGCGGCGCACACCGAGGCCGACATCGACGCCACCGTCGCCGCAGCGGCGCTTGCCTTCGAGCGGATGACCGACTGAGATCATGCACGAGGAACTCACCCCCGAGGATCTGCTGCGCCTGCAGGTGCTTTTGAGCCAGGACGTCAAGGCGGTGCGCATCGACGAGTCGAACATGAGCGTGGTCGCGCTCACCGCCAAGGGCGAGGCGAGTGTGCCCCTGCACCCCACCGTCCGCCCCGAGAAATACCTGCGCCTGGTGCGCGAGCTTTTGTCCGGGCACGCCTTGGGTTCGCCCGGCGGCTATCCGGTCTATCTTTCGCGCTGGACCCGGCACGGCCAGATGGAGACGGAAAACCTCGGCAAGCTCCTGCTCATCGGCGAGCCCGAGGCGGTGGTCGCCGTGGTCCACTCCCCGGTGCTCACCGACGAGCTGGCCGAATACGCCTGGTGGGCCATGCCCACCATCGAGCACGCGCGCCTCATGCTGCGCCGCGAGGCAGTCGCGCGCGGGCGCATGGGTCGGGTGCTGGCCGACTTCCTGGTGGAGCACCTGCCCTTCCTGCAGGACGACCACCCCGCCATCCTCGACACCGTCGCCGTGCTGCTCGCCTCCGGCGTGTTGGACGAGGCCCAGCGCCTGACCATCTGGCGGCGCGGCAAGCGCACCAACACCTATTACGTCCCCTTCCTGGAGCGGGCCGCCGAGGCCCTGCCCGACACCGGCGCGACACCCAGGCCCGTCCCCGAGGGCCTGGAACGGCTGGCGGCAGAGGGCAACGTGGCCGCCGGTCTGTTGCGCCGGGCCTATTCCGCCGCCGGCCAGACCTTCCTCGCCGCCGCAGCCGAGGTGCTCGACCGCCCGGAGACCCAGGAGGTGGTCAACCACCTATTCAACGCCCTGGGCGACTACTTCCGGCCCGAAGGGCTACCGCCCGACGCAACGCTGCCCGACCTCGCGGCGGCGCGGGCCGCCTGCCCCGAGCTCGAGGCCGAGTGGCAGGCCCTGGAGGCCCTGGCGCGCACCAGCGAGGCGCAGCTCTCCCCCATCTTCGCGCGCAGTAGCGCCATCGGCTCGCTCATGCGGCGCAAGATCGCGCCGCTCACCGAGCCGTTGCAGGGCCACATCCGCGTCCTGCGCGGACAGGCAAAAAGCTAGCGGCCGAGCGGCCGGGCCATCTGTCCCAGCCAACTGGTCGGATCGAACGGCAAGGGTAAGGCAGGGCCGGGTGCTGCGGGCAGATAGGGGTTCGCCGGCTGGCCATACAAAGGCAGCGAAGGCCCCGGCGACACGGCCGCGGGCCAGCGCACCCCAGGCTGACCCGGTCCCACCATTGGCAGGCTGGGCGAAAAGGCCGGCGGCGCGAAGGGGAGCGGGAGGCTGGGCTGCAGATAGGGGTTGCCGGCCGCAGGCCCGCCCAGATAGGGGTTCGTCATGTACAGCATGTGCTGATGCGACAGCCAGTTGGGCACCATCTGCAAACCCGGATGCGCCAGCCCCCCCAGCCCCAGGGCGCCCGCGCCGATAGGCCCGGCACCGAGCGGATTGACGGGCAGGAAGGGGCCCACCGCCGGGGTGCCCCAGGCCGGGGCGGCGAAGGGCGAGGCCGCTGTCATCCCCGGCAGGGGCAGCGGACTGCCGCCGGGAAGGCCGACCTGGGCCAGGGCAGGCAGCGAGACGGCGCAAAGACCGGCGAGCAGGCCCTTGTGCATGGATGTCTATCTCCCGGGGCGGCTCAGATGTCGCCTTCGGCGGCGGCGCGCATGATGTTGTCCATCTTATCGCGGATGTCGATCGCCGCCTTGACCAACTCCGGTGCGCTGTCCAGGCCCATCTTGCCGCTCAGGGAATCGAGCCAGGAGACGTCCCAGTCCAGGGTCATCACCCAAATGTTCTTGTCGGCGTCCTCCATGATGCCGATGCGGCAGGGCAGGAAGACCAGGGCCTCTGGCGCGAACTTCAGCACCTCGCGGCCCGCGGCGATGTCGCAATAGTGGAACACCTCGACCCGCGGCGCGTTCTCGTCGCCCAGCACGGCACGAAAGTCCTTCCACATTGGGGAGTGGCCCACCAGCTTGAAGTTCAGCTGGTTGGCGCGCAGCTTCATCGACTCCACCACGTCGTCGAAGGACAGGCCCGGCTTGGCCTTGTACTTGGTGGTCATGTAATTCATCACGTCGCGCACGTTCATGCGTGTGGCCTGGCTCATCCAGGGCATCATCTGCCGCATCATGGCGTTCTTCTCCTGCGGAGTGACCACGCGGCTCATCTCATAGGGCCGAGTCGGCTGTTTGCCCTGGGTGGTGGGGAACACGAAAGGCCCTGTCGAGACCGGCACGTTCTGCAGATAGGGGTTACCCTTGGGGGCATCGCTGGCACTGGCGGCGACGCTGGACAAGGCAAACAGGCTGGCCACGAGGACGGTGCGTGCTTTCATGCAGGTCTCCTGGATGGGGATGGGCGAGTGATCAGGACAAAGCCGCCATTTTGCAGGGGGGGCGGCCTGTCTGTCCAACACTGTAACCAGCGCCCGGAACGGCACCCTGGACGGGCTGCCGATCCGCGCACCGTCCGGCCTTCTGCCGCACTCGGCGCGTCGCCCCTGGGGGTGTCATTCTCGCGTCTTCAACACCGCCACCAGGTCGAGCCGGCCCAGGCGGTGCCAGAGAATCAGGCCGGAGACGAGCGCCGAGACGAGCACGACGCTGGCGCCGAGCGCGTAGTTGCTGGGCTCCAGGATGAGCGGCAGGCGGTAGAGGTCGGTCTTGAAGGCGAGCACCAGGATGCCGGTCAACCCCACCCCGAGCAGGAAGCCCACGGGGATGGCGATCAGGGTCAGCACGGCGAGCTCGCCCAGCAGGATGTAGGCGATCTCACCGTGGGTGAAACCCAGCACCCTGAGGCTCGCCAGCTCGCGGCTGCGCTCGGACAGGGCGATGCGGGCGCTGTTGTAGACCACGCCGAAGGCGATGCTGGCGGCGAGCAGGGTAGCCACCATGTTGTAGAACAGCACGAATTCGCCGATGCTGGCGTAGAAGCTCTCGATGGAGGCGGCGTTGGCGACCATGCCCAGGACCCGCGGTCGGCGGTTGAGGTCGGCATAGACCTGCCCCTCGGCCTCGGGCATCAGGCCCAGGTAGGCGCCGGAGACCACCGGTCCCTCGCGCATGAGCGCGTTGAGCGCATCCTGGCGCATATAGGCGGAGACCCCCAGGTACTGCTTGGTGATGCCGATGACCGGCACCTCCAGCACCGGGCGGCGCCCTTCCAGCACCTCCACGGTCAGGATGTCGCCGGGTTCGACGTGCAGGATCTCGCGCGCCAGGTGGTCGGTCAGGACCACCCCCTCCGGCGGCAGCGTGAGCGGCTTGAGGCGGCTGTCGAGCGAGCGGTGCAACACCCCCTCCGGTTCGATGCCATACAGGGCGCTGCGGTAGCTGTAGTGCTGGAAACGCAGCACCGCCGGCACGTTGCGATAGCCCTCGACGTGGTAGACGCCGGGCAGTGCCCTGAGCTCGTTGAGCGCCCGGCCCGCGATGGGGTCCAGGAAGGTGACGGCCAGGTCTTCGCGCGCCGCCTGGCGAAACTGCACGTCGATCATGAAATCGATCGCCCCCTTCTGATAATTGCCCACCATCATCAGGGCGCAGGCGCAGGCGATCCCCAGCACCGTGAGTGCCGACTTCACCGGCCGCCGCTCGATGTGGCGCAGGATCATGCGGCTGGGCTGGGTAAGGTGGTGCTGCAGGCCCAAGCGCTCGATGACGGTCGCGCGATAGACCACCGGCGTCTCCGGGCGCATGCCCTCGGCCGGCGGCAGACGCACGGCGCGGGCGATGGCCATAAGGGCGCCGCTCAGGCTGGCCAGCACCCCCACGGCCAGGGCGATCAGGACGACCTCGCCGCGCAGGCGGTAGTCCAGATAGGGAAAGCGGAAGGTGGTCTCCTGATACACCACCGCCAGTCCCTGGCCGAACCAGGCGCCCAGCCCCACCCCGGCGGCCACCCCCACCAGGGTGACGAGCAACACCAGCTTCACGTAGTGCAGGCCAATCGCCAGATGCGGATAACCGAAGGCCTTGAGGATGGCGATCTGGTCGCGCTGCAGGGCGATCAGCCGGCTCACCACCACGTTGAGCAGGAAGGCCGCCACCCCGAGGAAGATGGCCGGGAAGATGCGCGCGGTGGTCCTGAGCTGCTTCAGCTCCTCGGACAGGAAGCGGTTGGAGAACTGATCCGCCCGCCCGAAGGCGCCGGTACCGCCATAGCGGGCGAGCAGGGCGTCGAGCTGGTCGATGACCGTCTGCACGGGGGTGCCGGGGGCCACGGTGAGGGCCACGCTGTTGAAGGCGCCCTGCATGTCGTAGGCCGAGGCCAGGGTGTGGCGGCTAATCCACAGCACGCCATAGCGCTTGAAGTCCGGGAACATGGCGCCCGGCGCGATCTGGTAGACATACTCGGGCGACACGGCCACGCCGACGATAGTGAGCCGCTTCCAGCGGCCGTTGATGATGACGGCGAGGTGGTCACCGGGTTTGAGCCCGTGCGCCTCGGCGAAGGTGTCGATGAGCACCGCCTCGTCGGGGCTAAAGGGCTCGGGCAGCCGCCCGCGCTTCAGGTGCAGGCGGTTCAACTCGGGCTCGGCCTCGTCGGGTAGTGAGAAGATGAGCCCGGTGATGGGGTCGGCGAAGCCCTCCACCTCCAGCTTCACACCGGCGCGCACGCGGGTCTCCAGCCGCTCCACGCCGGGGATCTCGCGCAGGCGTTCGGCCACCGGTTCCGGCGCCCGCTTGAGCAGGGCGAAGACCTCGGCGAAGCGGTAGTCGGCGTAGAAACGGTCGCGGGTGATGACCAGGGAATCGTAGGTGGACAGCGACATCACCAGGGTGGCCACCCCACCCATGATCACCGCGGCGATGGCCAGCGCCTGGCCGCGCAGCTGCCAGAGGTCGCGCAGGAGCTTCACGTCCAGGGCGCGCATGGGCTACCAGGCGAGCTCGCAAGCCCGTTTCTTCAAGGTGTTGGCACGGACCTCGACGATACGACCGTCGGAAAGCCGCACGACGCGGTCGGCCATCTCGGCGATCCCGGCGTTGTGGGTGATCAACACGGTGAGCGTCCCCAATTCACGGTTGACCCGCTCGAGGGCCTCTAGCACGAGGACACCGGTGTGCGAGTCCAGCGCACCGGTGGGTTCATCGCACAGCAGCACGGCGGGGTTCTTGGCGATCGCCCGGGCGATGGCCACACGCTGCTGCTCGCCGCCGGAGAGCTGGGCCGGGAAGTGGTCCAGGCGCTCGCCCAGGCCCACCAGCCGCAGGGCCTCCTCCGGCGCCATGGGGCGGGCGGAGATCTCGGTCACTGCGGCGACGTTCTCGCGCGCCGTGAGGCTGGGGATCAGGTTGTAGAACTGGAAGACGAAGCCGACGTGTTCGCGGCGGAAGCGGGTCAGTTCCCGGTCGCTCGCCCCGCTGAGCTTTTGATCCAGATACCAGACCTCGCCGTCCGTCGGGGTGTCCAGCCCCCCCAGGATGTTGAGCAGTGTGGACTTGCCGCTGCCCGAAGGCCCCAGCAGCACCACCAGCTCGCCGCGGTAGAGTTCGAGGTCGATGCCCCGCAGGGCGGGGACCTCGACCTCACCCATGCGGTAGATCTTGGTGAGTCCGCGGGCGCTGAAGACGACGGTGGGATCCATGGCCGCAGCCATGATGCCATGGCAGCGCGTCTTCTGGGACGCCCCTGTTGCGCCGCGGCGCCCGGCGGTGATTGGTGTTGGCGTCCCCTAGGGGATTCGAACCCCTGTTACCGCCGTGAAAGGGCGGTGTCCTAGGCCTCTAGACGAAGGGGACCTAAGAATAAAGCGCGTGTGACACGCGCTTTGAAACGATGGTGGAGGTAAGCGGGATCGAACCGCTGACCTCTTGCATGCCATGCAAGCGCTCTCCCAGCTGAGCTATACCCCCACAAGAGAGACTGAGATGATACCGATCCGTCGATGGCTTGTAAATAGGGTGTCACATGCCACAGGGGGCGGTGGTCACGCCGGCTCCGGCGCGGCCACGAGCCGCTTGGGGGCGGCCTTGCCTTCGTCGTCGACGACAACGAGGCCGAGGAAACGGCCCTGGGGGTCATAGGCGCGGTAGTGTTCGCCCACCCTGAGCCCGGCGCGCCAGATCGCCTGGCCGTGATTAAGCTGCCAGGCCGCCTCGGTGTCCAGGTCGAGGCGCGGTAACGCCGCGATCAGGCTGTCCACCGGCAGCAGTCGGGCCTGCCTTTCCTCCGGGGTCAGGGCCTCGAGGGTGGCCAGACCGGTGGCCGCCTCCAGGCGCAGACTGCCCACTGCCAGGCGGGTCAGCGCCTGTAGGTGTGCGCCGCAGCCCAGGGCCTCGCCCAGGTCGTCGGCCAGGGTGCGCACATAGAAGCCTTTGCCGCATTGAACCAGCAGGGTCAGGCGGTCGCCGGCGAAGTCGAGGATCTCGAGACGGTGGACGACCACGCGCCGTGGCTCGCGCGGGACCTCCAGGCCCCGATGCGCATAGCTGTAGAGTGGGCGGCCGTCGCGCTTGAGGGCAGAGTGCATGGGCGGGGTCTGCAGAAAATCGCCGGTGAAGCGCGGCAGCAGGGCCTCGACGTCGGCCAGCGTGACGCGCACTGGGCGGCTGTCGAGCACGGTGCCCTCGGGGTCACCGGTGCTGGTGCGTACCCCCAGCTGCAAGACCGCGCGGTAGGTCTTGTCGGCGTCGAGCAGATGCTGCGAAAACTTGGTCGCCTCGCCGAAACACAGCGGCAGCAGCCCGGTGGCGAAGGGGTCCAGGGTGCCGGTGTGGCCGGCCTTGGCCGCCTGGTACAGGCGTCTGGCCTTCTGCAGGGCGGCGTTGGAGGTCATCCCCTCCGGTTTGTCTAGCAGGAGGACGCCGTCAACCCTGCGTTTCATCACGATGATGCGCGCGGTCCTCCGCGACGGCCTGGTCGATGAGGCGGGAGAGCCGGGCGCCGCGCTCCACCGACTCGTCGAACTTGAAGCTGAGCCGCGGCATATTGCGCAACCGCAGGCGATGCGCCAGTTCGGAGCGCAGGTAGCCAGCCGCGTGGTTGAGGGCGCGGTTCACCTCGGCGGGGTCGCCCTGGAGTAGGGTGAACCAGACCTTGGCCTGTTCCAGGTCGGGGGTGACCTCGACCGCGGTGAGCGTCACGTCGTGGATGCGCGGGTCCTTGGACTCGCGCATCAGCACCATGGCCAGCTCGTGGCGAATCTGTTCGGCGATGCGTTGGGCTCGATGATGCATGATACGTTAGGGGTGAGGGGTCAGGGGTGAGGGGTGAGGGGTGAGGGGTGAGGGGGGTGATGGGGTTTTTTTCCCACTCACCCCTATCGCCTCACGCTCACCGAACTACAGTGTGCGCGCCACCTCGACCACCTCGTAGAACTCGAGCTGGTCGCCTTCCTGGATGTCGCTGAAGTTCTTGATGGACAGACCGCACTCGAAACCGGCCTTGACCTCGCGCACGTCGTCCTTGAAGCGCTTGAGCGAGTCTAGCTCGCCGTCGTGGACGACCACGTTGTTGCGCAGCACGCGCACGCGCGCCGAGCGCTTGACCAGGCCGTCGAGGACCATGCAGCCGGCCACCGCGCCCACCTTGGAGATGCGGAAGACCTGGCGGATCTCCGCCATGCCGATGACGTTCTCCTTCTTCTCAGGCGAGAGCAGGCCGGACAGCGCCGCCTTCACGTCGTCCACCGCCTCGTAGATGATGTTGTAGTAGCGGATGTCCACGCCGGCGCTCTCGGCGAGCTTGCGGGCCTGGGCATCGGCCCGCACGTTGAAGCCGATGATCACCGCCTTGGAGGCGATGGCCAGGTTGACGTCGGATTCCGAAATGGCGCCCACCGCGGCGTGGATGACGTTGACCTTGACCTCGTCGGTGGAGAGCTTCGACAGGGCATGGGTGAGGCCCTCGTAGGAGCCCTGCACGTCGGCCTTGATGATGAGCGGCAAGGTCTTGACCCCGCCCTCGCCCATCTGTTCGAAGATGGTCTCCAGTTTGGCCGCCTGCTGCTTGGCGAGCTTGACGTCGCGGAACTTGCCCTGGCGGAAGAGCGCGATCTCGCGCGCCTTGCGCTCGTCCGGCAGGACGATGGCATCCTCGCCGGCGGCCGGCACCTCGGACAGGCCCTGCACCTCCACGGGGATGGAGGGCCCGGCCGCCTGCACCTGGCGGCCGTCCTCGTCGAGCATGGCGCGCACCTTGCCGAAGGCGGTACCGGCGAGCAGCATGTCGCCGCGCTTGAGCGTGCCCGACTGCACCAGCACGGTGGCCACCGGTCCGCGTCCCTTGTCAAGGCGGGATTCCACCACCACGCCTTTGGCCAGGGTGTCCACCGGCGCCTTGAGCTCCAGCACCTCGGCCTGCAGCAGCACGGCGTCGAGCAGGGCGTCCACACCCTGCCCGGTCTTGGCGGAGACGTCGACGAACATCGCGTCCCCACCCCACTCCTCGGGTACCACGCCCTCGGCGGCGAGCTCCTGGCGGATCTTCTCGGGGTTGGCCTCGGGCTTGTCGATCTTGTTCACCGCCACGACGATGGGCACGTTGCCCGCCTTGGCGTGGTGGATGGCCTCGCGCGTCTGCGGCATGACCCCGTCGTCGGCCGCTACCACTAGGATGACGATGTCGGTCACCTTGGCCCCGCGCGCGCGCATGGCGGTGAAGGCCTCGTGGCCGGGGGTGTCGAGGAAGGTGATCATCCCCTTGGACGTCTCGACGTGGTAGGCGCCGATGTGCTGGGTGATGCCGCCCGCCTCGCCGGCGGCCACGCGAGAGCGCCGGATGTAGTCGAGCAGCGAGGTCTTGCCGTGGTCGACGTGACCCATGACGGTGACCACTGGGGCACGCGGCTTGAGTTCCGCCTCCTTGTGCGCCGTGGCCTCCTCCAGATAGGCCTCGGGGCTGGCGGTGGGTGCCGGCTTGGCGATGTGCCCCATCTCCTCGACGACGATCATCGCCGTCTCCTGGTCGAGGACCTGGTTGATGGTGACCATCGTGCCCATCTTCATCATGGTCTTGATCACCTCGGCCGCCTTGACCGACATCTTGTGCGCCAGGTCTGCCACCGTGATGGTCTCGGGCACCAACACCTCGCGCACTACCGGTTCCATCGGGGCGGCCGGGGCGGCACCGCCGTGTTCCTTGAGCCGTCCCTTGCGGGCGCGCCAGCCGGTCTCGGCCTCGGTGACGCCGCGCACCTTGAGGCCCTTGCGGGCCGCCGGCGGCTCTTCGATCTCCTTCTTCTTGGCCGCGGGTTTTTCCGCCTTGGGCTTGACCGTGGGCTTCACTTCGACGGGGGCCTTGGCCGGCGCGGCCGGCTTGGCCTCGGCGGCCTGCGCCTCGCCCTTGGCGCGCGCCTCCTCCTCGGCGGCCCGGCGGGCGGCCTCGCGCTCCTGCTTGGCCTTGAGCTCGGCCTCCTGGATGGCACGCAGTTGGGCCTCACGGCGCATCTCCTCCTCGCGCGCCTTGAGCTCCTGCTCAGTGAGGATGGGGGCGGGCGCCTCCGGTTTGGCGGCAGGGGCCGGCGCAGGCTCGGCCGGCGGCGCCTCGCGCTTGACCAGCACCCGCTTCTTGCGTACCTCCACCTGGATGGTGCGCGTCTTGCCGGTGGTGCTGTCGGCCGTCTTGATCTCGGTGGTCTGCTTGCGCGTGAGCGTGATCTTGGTCTTCGGTGCGCGGGCCCCGTGCTTGTCGCGCAGGTAGTCGAGCAGGCGGGTCTTGTCCTGATCGGTGAGCTCGTCGCCCTCGGACTTCACCGCCACGCCGGCAGCACGCAGTTGTTCGACCAGGAGGGCCGCCGGCACCTTCAGTTCGTTGGCAAATTGATCGACTCTCATCGGCTCCTCACTCGTATCACGCCGCCTGGTCCGCGCCCCTCAGCGATTCAGGCGAACCAAGGCGCGCGCGCCGCCATGATCAGTTGCTTGGCGCGCGCTTCGTCCATGCCGGTGAGCTCCGCCAGCTCATCGACGGCCAGGTCGGCCAGGTCCTCGGTGCTCTTGATCCCCTTCTCGGTGAGCACGGCGGCGGTCTCGGCGTCCATCCCCTCCAGGCTCATGAGATCGGTGGCCGCGCGATCGACCGACTCCTCGCGGGCGATCGCGTCGGTGAGCAGGGCGTCGCGGGCGCGGGCGCGCAGCTCGTTGATGCTATCCTCGTCGAAGGCCTCGATCTCCAGCATCTCGGCGAGCGGCACATAGGCCACTTCCTCCAGGCTGGTGAAGCCCTCCTCGACCAGGACGTTGGCCACGTCCTCGTCGACGTTGAGCTTCTCCATGAACATGGCGCGGATCCTAGCGGCCTCCTGCTCTCGCTTCTCGGCCGACTCCGACTCGGTCATGATGTTGATCTCCCAGCCGGTGAGCTCGGAGGCCAGGCGCACGTTCTGCCCGCCGCGGCCGATGGCATTGGCCAGTTGCGACTCGTCCACCACCACGTCCATGCTGTGGCGCTCCTCGTCCACCACGATGCTGGTGACCTCGGCCGGCGCCAGGGCGTTGATCACGAACTGGGCGGGGTCGGGCGACCACAGCACGATGTCGATGCGCTCGCCGTTGAGTTCGTTGATGACGGCGGTCACGCGCGAGCCGCGCACGCCGATGCAGGTGCCCTGCGGGTCGATGCGTGGGTCGTTCGACTTGACGGCGATCTTCGCCCGCACGCCTGGGTCGCGCGCCGCCGCCTTGATCTCGATCAGCCCCTCGGCGATCTCCGGCACTTCCAGCTCGAAGAGCTTGATGAGGAACTCGGGCGCCGTGCGCGAGAGGATGAGCTGCGGCCCGCGGCCGCCGCGCTCGATGCGCATCAGATAGGCGCGCACCCGGTCGCCCACGCGCAGGTTCTCGCGCGGGATCATCTGGTCCTTGGCGAGCAGGCCCTCGATGCGGCCCGACTCGACGATGGCGTTGCCGCGCTCCATGCGCTTGATGGTGCCGAAGACCAGGGTCTCGTTGCGGGCCAGGAAGTCGTTGAGGATCTGCTCACGCTCGGCGTCGCGGATCTTCTGCAGGATCACCTGCTTGGCGGCCTGGGCACCGATGCGGCCGAACTCCACCGCCTCGAGCGGCTCCTCGATGTGGCCGCCCAACTCGACATTCGGGTCGCGCGCGCGGGCCTCGGACAGGTGCAGCTGGCGCGCCGGGTGTTCGATCTCGGCCTCGTCCGGCAAGACCTCCCAGCGGCGGAAGGCCTCGTAGTTGCCGCTGTGGCGGTCGATTCTCACGCGCACGTCGATGTCATCCTGGAAACGCTTCTTGGTGGCGTGGGCGAGCGCCGCCTCCAAGGCGCCGAACACCACCTCCGGGTCCACGTTCTTCTCGCGGGCCAGCGCATCGGCCAATAACAGAACTTCCCGACTCATGCCTTCCTCCGGGCCACTTCTTTCATAGCAAATTCCGGCGCCAGCCGCGCCGACTCGATATCGGCGAGGGCCACTGCCAGCTCACCCGCGTCCGACCGCATCCGCACCCTGTCCTCGTCCAGGCCCAGCAGCAGGCCGACGTATTTGCGCCGCCCCTCGATGGGCAGGCGCAGCCTGATCTGCACGCGCTCGCCGGCGAAGCGGACGAAATCGGCCGCCTTGGTCAGCGGCCGGTCCAGGCCGGGCGAGGACACCTCCAGGCGGTCGTAGTCGACGTGCTCGACCGCGAACAACCGGGTGAGCTGGTTGCTCACCCGGGTGCAGTCGTCGAGATCGATCCCCCCTGGCTTGTCGATGTACACGCGCAACAAGCCCCGGCCCACCCGTTCGAGTGTGACCAGCTCATAGCCCATGCCGCACACGGTGGGCTCGATCAAGGCCTGCAGATCCATACCGCCACAAATAAAAAATGGGCCAGGCGCCCATCTCATAATTTGCTGATTGTAACAGGTTTTCTCGGACGGTGCAGTAGAGCCCTACGCCGCCTTCCATACACCGGCCGGCCGGCTACAATGAGATTGGCGGCGAGCCGCCCGCGGGCCGAGTTCGGCCAACCCATCCATGCCTGTCACCGTCGCCACCCCGCTTAAGCCCCTGGAAGGCGAGATCCATGTCACCCTCACCACGGGTGCGGCGGGGTCTTGTCGCATCCACTCGACACGACCCTTGCTCGCCCAGCGCCTGCTCATAGGCTGCACGCCGCAGTCGGCGGCCACCAGGGTCGGCCTGACCTACAGCCTATGCCGCAACGCCCAGCGTGCAGCCTGCGAGGCCGCCACCGCCGCCGCGCTGGGCGTAACCCATACGCCGGCGCACACGCGCTTGTCCATCCTGGCCGAACTGGCCCGCGAGCACGTCTGGCAGCTCCTCGCGGCCGATGGCGTGGTGCCGCCGGCGCCAACGCCGCTGATCCGAATCCGTCAAGCGGGCGAGGACGCCGGCCGGCTCGCCGACACCCTGTCCGGGATACTCAACGACAGCTTGCTAGGCGAGCCGGCCGCTGTCTGGCTCGAGCGCGACACGGATGGTCTCCTGCGCTGGGCGCGGGCGGGCAAGACGCGAACGGCGCGGGCCCTGGCGCAGGATCTGGCCGAGCCCCTGCCGACGGCCACACAGACCCCCCTGCTGCCGCCGCTTTGGGACTGGACGCGGGCGGACATCGAGCGCCTCGCCTCGCAGGCGCTCGACGCGCCGGCCTTTTGCCAGCAGCCGCTGTGGCAGGGCACCCCCGCGGAGACGGGGGCCATCGCCCGTCTCGCCGGCGCGGAGCCGGTGTCGTGTTGGCTTACGGCGCGCGGTCGCGACCCGGTGGTGCGCCGACTCGCCCGCCTCGCGGAGCTCGCCCGCCTGCCCGAATGGCTGCGGGGCGAGGCACCCCAGATGCAGCGAGCCTGGCACCTGGGCGAGGGCACGGGGGTGGCGGGCGTGGAAACGGCGCGTGGCCTGTTATTCCATGTCGTGCGCCTGCGCGATGGGCTGGTCACGGACTATCGCATCCTCGCCCCGACCGAGTGGAACTTCCATCCTCGCGGCCCTCTCGCAGAGGCCATGCAGGCGCTGGCCTGGGATGAGGTCACGATCGCGCGGGTCGAGCGGTTGATCCGCTCGCTCGATCCCTGTGTGGCGTTTCGCGTCGAGGTCGCGCAAGATGCATGAGATGTCCCTGGCCGAGGGCATCCTTGAACTGGTCGAGCAGGCGGCGCAGACGCAGGGTTTCCGCCGGGTGCGCGAGATCAACCTGGAGATCGGCGCCCTAGCGGGGGTCGAGACCGAGGCCCTGGCCTTTTGTCTGGAGTCGGTGCTCAAGGGCAGCCTGGCGGAAGGGGCGCGGGTGAACTTCGCCGCCGTGCCCGGCGAGGGTTGGTGTCTTAACTGCGGTACGACGGTGCCCATCGCCGCCCTCTACGACCCCTGTCCCCGCTGCGGCGGCTACCAGGTCCAGGCCACGGGGGGCACGCAGATGCGTATCAAAGATCTATTGGTTGAATAGGAGCGATCGTCATGTGCAACGTTTGCGGCTGCGGCCAGGGTGAAACGCGGATCGAGGGTGAGCTGCCCGCCGAACATGCGCACGCACATACCCACGAACACCCGCACGACCACGCCCATGCGCACGGCCACCTGCACCGCCATGCCGACGGCACGGTGCATAGTCATCCACATGCGGGTGATCACCTGCACTATGGCCTGGGGCCAGCGCACGCCCATGCGCCGGGCCTCTCCCAGGCGCGCATGCTCAGCATCGAGCAGGACATCCTGGCCCGCAACAACGCCTATGCCGAGGCTAACCGCCGCTGGCTCGCCGAACGCGGGGTGTTGGCGCTCAACCTGGTCTCCAGCCCGGGCTCGGGCAAGACCACCCTGCTGGTGAAGACCATCGAGGCGTTGCGCGGGCGTGTGCCCCTGGCGGTGATCGAGGGCGACCAGCAGACCAGCCTGGACGCCGAGCGCATCCGCGCCACCGGTGTGCGCGCCATCCAGGTCAACACGGGCAAGGGCTGCCACCTCGACGCGCACATGGTGGGCCATGCCCTCGAACGCCTGGAGCCTGCCGAGGACGGGCTGCTGCTCATCGAAAACGTCGGCAACCTGGTCTGCCCGGCCGGCTTCGACCTGGGCGAGGCGCGCAAGGTGGTGATTCTGTCGGTGACCGAGGGCGAGGACAAGCCGCTCAAATACCCCGACATGTTCCACGCCGCGGACCTGATGCTGATCAACAAGATCGACCTGCTGCCCTATGTCGCCTTCGACGTCGAGCGCTGCATCGAATATGCCCGGCGAGTGAAGCCGCAGTTGCAAGTCCTTAAGCTCTCGGCCACTACGGGCGAGGGGCTGGCGGGGTGGATCGACTGGATCGAGGTTGGGCTTGCACGCGCCCGCGCCGCCCGCGACGACCGCCGTTCATGGTCTGGCACACATCGCGCTCATGCCGGCATCACTCCAACGGCCATGAACGGCCCCTCACCCCCATCCCCTCTCCCGCTTACGGGAGAGGGGAGCTTCGCGAGTCGCTCGCGCGACTACGGGGCCGAGCTGGATGCCCTCGAACGGCGTATCGCCGAGCTCGAGGCGAGGCTGGCGGCCAAGGGCTGACGTTCATGGCCGATAGGCCACCTCACATGACGAAAATGCCCATATGGGCCATAAACGGTTCCCTCACCCGCAGCCCCTCTAACCGCCTGCGCCCGAGGGGGTATCCAGAGTCGCTTGCGCAACTTCCCGACTGAGGCAGGCCCATGAATGCCCCCGAGGCCATATCCCCAGGCGCACTCATCGCCCGACGGCTCAGCGTGCGCGGTGTGGTGCAGGGGGTGGGCTTTCGCCCGCATGTATGGCGGCTGGCCGAAAGCTTGGGCCTCTCAGGCTGGGTGCGCAATACGGCGGCAGGGGTGGAGATCCGCATCGAGGGTGAGGCCGCCGCTGTCGATGCCTTCACCCAGCGCCTGACGCGTAAGCCGCCCCCGCTCGCCCGCATCGACGCTCTCGATTGGCAGGATCAGCCGATCCCCGCGCGCGCCGCCGCCGGTTTCGCCATCCTAGCGAGCCGCGGCGGCGCGGCCGCGACCATGATCGGCCACGACACCGCCGTGTGCGCCGACTGCCTCGCCGAGCTCTTCGACCCCAACGACCGGCGCTGGCGCTATCCCTTCATCAACTGCACCCATTGCGGGCCGCGCTATACCCTCACCCGCGCCTTGCCCTACGACCGCGCCCAGACCAGCATGGCCGCCTTCCCCCTGTGCCCGGACTGCGCGCGCGAGTACCAGGACCCGGCCGACCGCCGTTTCCACGCCGAACCCACCGCCTGCCCGGCCTGCGGCCCCCGCCTCTGGCTAGAAGACCTCTCCCCCGCACCCCTGGCGCATCACCCCTCACCCGACACCGACCCCATTGCCCGGACGCTCGCACTCCTCGAGGCCGGGGCCATCGTCGCCATCAAGGGCCTGGGCGGCTTTCATCTCGCCTGCGATGCGCGCAACGCCGCGGCCGTGGCGCGGCTGCGGCGTCGCAAGGCGCGCGAGGCGAAACCCTTTGCCCTCATGGCCGCCAATACCGCCTCGGTCATGGCCTTGGCGGAGATCGGCGCGGCGGAGGCCGACCTGCTACAGGCGCCTGAGCGCCCCATCGTGCTCCTGCGCAAGCGTCGCGGCGCCGATGCGGCCCTCCCCGGCGTCGCGCCAGGCCTGGCCTGGCTGGGGGTGATGCTGCCCTACACGCCGCTGCACTGGCTCATCTTCCACGAGGC
>JBKBRS010000195.1:0-3563 GCA_046292095.1 Thiobacillaceae bacterium | reverse complement strand
TGGGAAGTGGGCGACAAGAAGCCCAGCGGTCCCTCGCAGAAGCTGCTCGACCTCATCGAACGCAAAGGGCTGGAGGCCGTGCTCTGAAGTCGCGGGGCACGAGCGCACCGCCACCACGCCTGCGTGTTTTGGCGTGATTTGGCGGGTGGGATCGTGCATCCGCGTGCGTCTGCGGCGTGATGCGGCTTTCGCCACTGCAACAGATCCGCCCGTTTGGGGGTAGCATTTCGGCTAAGGTCTGGACAGCGGTGACGGTCGAGGAAGCCGCCCAGCCATCCACGGGTCCTTCCTGGGCACCGAGCCATGTGGGGGGCGCGAGCGCGATGCTTTTCTAGCGTCAGGGCGCCAAGCAGGTTACCACCCGGCCAGGTTACCGGTCCCGGTTACCACCCCGCAGAACGGTCACCGCCTCACCCGAACCCGAACTCACATGACCCGCCCGGCGGCAAGGCCCGGCGGGTTTTGCTTTTGGACTTCTCCCTTGAACACGCTGCACGTCGAGTACCGCCAGGTCGAGGCGCTGATCCCCTACGCGCGCAACCCGCGCACGCATAGCGATGCGCAGATCGCCAAGATCGCCGCTTCCATCGCGGAGTTCGGCTTCACCAACCCGATCCTGGTCGATGGCGCAAACGGCATCATCGCCGGGCATGGGCGCTTGGCCGCGGCGCGCCGGCTCGGGCTCGAGCAGGTGCCGGTGATCGAACTCGCGCACCTCACGCCGGCGCAAAAGCGCGCCCTCGTTCTGGCGGACAACCGCCTGGCGCTCGATGCGGGCTGGGATGAGGAACTGCTGGCGCTGGAACTGGCCGAACTCGCCGAGGCCGGCTACGACCTGGCGCTCACCGGGTTCGACGGATCCGAGATCGAAGCGATGCTCGCCGAGGCGGCGGTCGATGACCAATCCGAGCCCGAAGCCGAGTCGCCGGACGCTGCAGACGACGTACCCGAGGCCCCGATCGTGCCGGTCTCCCGCACCGGCGACCTCTGGGTGCTCGGCCAGCACCGCCTCATCTGCGGCGATGCCACCGACCAGGACGTCATCGCCGCGCTGATGCAGGGCGAGACCGCTGCGTTGTGCTTCACCTCGCCGCCTTACGGCAACCAGCGCGACTACACCACCGGTGGCATTGCCGATTGGGACGGCCTGATGCGCGGCGTCTTCGCCCATCTGCCGATGGCCGAGACCGGCCAGGTGCTGGTCAACCTGGGCCTGATCCACCGCGACAACGAAATCGTCCCGTACTGGGACGGCTGGCTTGCCTGGATGCGCAGCCAAGGCTGGCGGCGCTTTGCCTGGTACGTGTGGGATCAGGGGCCGGGGATGCCCGGCGACTGGGCGGGCCGGCTGGCGCCTGCCTTCGAGTTCGTCTTCCACTTCAACCGCACCAGCCGCAAGCCGAACAAGATCGTGCCGTGCAAGTTCGCCGGGCAGGAGACCCACCTGCGCGCCGATGGGTCATCGACGGCGATGCGCAGCAAGGACGGCGAAGTGGGCGGCTGGACCCATGCCGGTCAGCCCACCCAGGACACCCGCATTCCCGACTCGGTGATTCGCGTGATGCGCCACAAGGGCAGGATTGGCCAGGGCATCGACCACCCGGCCGTGTTCCCGGTGGCGCTGCCGCAGTTCGTGATCGAGGCGTACACGGATCCCGGCGACGTCGTGTTCGAGCCCTTTGGCGGCAGCGGCACGACGATGCTGGCGGCCGAGCGCACCGGCCGCGTTTGCCGCAGCGTGGAGATCGCGCCGGAGTACGTGGACGTGGCCATCGAGCGCTTCCGGCAGAACCACCCTGGCGTGCCGGTGACGCTGCTGGCCTCAGGCCAATCGTTCGAGGAGGTGGCGGCCGAGCGGCGGGCGATGGAGGCAGTCCCAGCGTGAGCGCGTCGTGGCTGGCCGAGCGGATCGAGCAGTGGCCGATCGCCAAGTTGCTGCCCTACGCCCGCAACGCGCGTACCCACTCCGAAGAGCAGGTGGCGCAGATCGCGGCTTCCATCGCCGAGTTCGGTTTCACCAATCCGATCCTGGTAGGCAGCGACGGGGTGATCGTCGCTGGCCACGGGCGGCTGGACGCCGCCCGCAAGCTCGGTCTGGAGCGGGTGCCGGTGGTCGTGCTCGACCATCTCACGCCCACCCAGCGCCGGGCGCTCGTGATCGCCGACAACCGCATCGCCGAGAACGCCGGCTGGGACGAGCAACTGCTGCGCATCGAGTTGCAAGACCTGCAGGCCGAGGGCTTCGATCTGGACCTGACCGGCTTCGACGCCGATGCGCTGGCCGAACTGCTCGCGGGCGACGAGCCGGAGCTCGAAGGCCAGACCGATGAGGACGCGGCGCCCGAGGTAACGGACACCCCGGTGTCTCGCCCTGGCGACGTCTGGGTCTGTGGGCATCATCGGGTGCTCTGCGGTGATGCCACCGAGACGCAAGCCTATATCACGGTGCTGGGCGACGAGATCTCGGACATGGTGTTCACCGACCCGCCGTACAACGTGAACTACGCCAATAGCGCGAAAGACAAGCTGCGCGGCAAGGACCGCGCGATCCTCAACGACAACCTGGGTGACGGCTTCCATGACTTCCTGCTGGCGGCCTTGAGGCCCACCATCGCTCACTGTCGCGGTGCGATCTACGTGGCCATGTCTTCCAGCGAACTGGACACCCTGCAGGCGGCGTTCCGCGCTGCGGGCGGCCACTGGTCTACCTTCATCATCTGGGCCAAGCACACCTTCACGTTGGGCCGTTCGGACTACCAGCGCCAATACGAGCCGATCCTCTACGGCTGGCCGGAAGGGGCGAGTCGCCACTGGTGCGGCGACCGCGACCAGAGCGACGTGTGGCACTTCAACAAGCCGCAGAAGAACGACCTGCACCCGACCATGAAGCCGGTGGAACTCGTCGAGCGGGCGATCCGAAACTCGAGCCGCCCTGGTGATGTCGTACTGGACCCCTTCGGTGGCTCGGGCACGACGCTGATCGCCGCGGAAAAGTCCGGCCGCATCGCCAGGCTGATCGAGCTCGATCCGAAGTACGTGGACGTGATCGTGCGCCGGTGGGAGGACTTCACCGGCCAGCAAGCCACCCGCGAGGCGGATGGCGTGGCGTTCGATCAGGCGGCGTCCTGCTCGATGATCCTGTAGACGCGCTCGCCGCCCTGGGGCTTGTCCGACGCGATGCTCAGGCCCAGCTTCTTCTTGAGCGCTCCGGCCAGGGCGCCGCGCACGGTGTGCGCCTGCCAGCCGGTGACGTCCATGATCTGACGAATCGTGGCGCCCCCAGGACGACGCAGCATCGCGATCACCTGCGCCTGCTTGCTGTCGGCACGGGTGCGGCGCGGCGCATCGCCCTTCGCCTGCGTCCACGTGGCTTCGGCAGCGGTCACGGCCGCCTCCAACTCGGGATCGCTCGCAGCGGTTGCCTGCTCCGCGTTGGCGATGATCCGATCGAGCTGGGCTTCGAACGAGCCCACGCGCGATGTCTTCGCGCCCGGGCGTGGCAGCCCCAGGACGGCGTAGCCCTCGGCGGCGACGAACCAGTCGGTCCCCGCGGGGGCGATCAG
>JBKBRS010000194.1:0-3574 GCA_046292095.1 Thiobacillaceae bacterium | reverse complement strand
ACACTCGTTGTCCCCAAACCTGACTTATCCACAGGTTGTCAACATCCCGTCGCCGGAAACAAAAAACCCGCAAAGCTTGTAGCCATGCGGGTTTTCGAGGGTTTTGTTTGGCTCCCCGACCTGGGCTCGAACCAGGGACCTGCGGATGACCAGGCCGCTGCGCAGACGACCACTGGCATCGCGCAGCGCCACACGCGTGCCGGCGGCCACCCCGGGCACCCCGCGCAAGACGACGAGGCCACCCTGGGCGGAGCTGGCGCTGCGGTATTCGACATTCTTCATACTCACCCCTCCGTCGGCCGCTCGACGTAGTCCAGGGCCAGTTTTTCGAACACGGCCGGGATCTCGGCAATGCGCGTCTTGAAGGCGGCCAGGTCGTCCGAGGCGTATTGGCTCTTCCAGCGCCGCGCCTCGGCCAGCAGGGGCAGTTGTAGCAGCCGTCTGGCCGGCGCCCCCAGTCTGACCAGCTTCAGACCCTGGGCGTGGATCTCCAGCATGGCCTTGAGCAGCAGGAACTGCTTCTCCGGCGAGGCGAAGCTGTCCACTGCGTCGGTGGCGGCCTGCTGCAGCACGCCCTCCTTGATCAGGCTGGCGGCCTCCAAGGTCCAGCGTTGCTCGCTGGACAGCGCCTCGACGCCGACCAGATTGACGATGCGGGCGAGCTCCTCGGACTCGCTCAGCAGGTCGAGTGCGGCGGCGCGTGCGGCCGCCCAACCAGGGTCGACGTTCTCGGCCCACCAGCGGGCGGCGGCGGCTACGTATCCGGAGAAGCTCTCCACCCAGTCCACCGCCGGGTAGTGGCGGGCGTCGGCGAGTTCCTTGGACAACGCCCAGAAGGTCTGGATGATCTCCTTGGTGTGGCTGGTCACCGGCTCGGCAAAGTCCCCGCCCGGTGGCGAGACGGCCCCGATCAGGGTGACCGAACCATGGCCGCCGGCCAGGGTCTCCACCCGTCCGGCGCGCTCGTAGAAGGCAGCGAGCCGCGAGCCGAGATAGGCGGGATAGCCCTCCTCGACCGGCATCTGCCCCAGCCGTCCGGCCACCTCACGCAGGGCCTCGGCCCAGCGGCTGGTAGAGTCCGCCACCATCACCACGTCGTAGCCCTGGTCGCGGAAATACTCGGCGATGGTGATGCCGACATAGATCGAGGCCTCGCGTGCCACCACCGGCATGTTGGAGGTGTTGGCCACCAGCAGGGTGCGCTCCATCAGCGGGCGGCCGGTATGCGGGTCCTTCAGTTCCGGCATGAACTCCAACACGTCGGTGAGTTCGTTGCCGCGCTCACCACAGCCGACGTAGATCACGATCTCGGCGTTGCACCAGCGCGCGATCTGCTGCTGCAGCATGGTCTTGCCGGCGCCGAAGGGACCCGGTATGGCGGCCTTGCCGCCCTTGAGCAGGGGGTAGAAGGTGTCGAGGATGCGCTGCCCGGTAATGAGTGGTTTGACCGCATGGTCGCGCCGGCGGAAGGGCCGCGGCGTGCGCACCGGCCAGCGGTGGAAGAGGTTGAGCTTGCGGATGCCGCCATCCGCCAGCCGCACGCGGGCGATGCTGTCCGTCACACCATAGTCCCCGGCCGGGGCGAGGTCCAGCAGTTCGCCCGCCACATCCGGCGGCACCAGGATGCGGTGCGCGATGCTCGCGGTCTCCTGCACCGTGCCCAGGATCTCGCCGCCATGCAAGTGCGTGCCTGGCACCAATCCCTCGGCGGGCTGGAAGGACCAGCGCCGGTCGCGCGGCAGGGCATGGACCTCGATGCCACGGGCGATGCGGTCGCCGCTCATGGCCCGGACCGCCGATAGCGGTCTTTGCACACCATCGAAGATCGCGTTGAGCAGGCCGGGCCCCAGTTCGACCGAAAGGGGATGGCCCAGACCCTCGGCCGGCTCGCCAGGGCGCAGACCCTCGGTATTCTCGTACATCTGGGCGAGCGCGGTGTCACCCTCGCGGCCGATCACCTCGCCCACCAGCTTGAGCGCCCCCACCCGTACCTGCTCGCCAATGACCGTCTGCGGCAGTTCGAGACGGACGATCGGACCGTTGATTTCGACGATCTTGCCCATGTTGTCCTCATCCTGGGGATCGGTCCATCCGGGGCCGATCCCGGTCATCCATGCACCAGGGTGCCGAGGTCGGGGGTGCTGGCGAACAGCCGTTCCATCACCACCTGGGCGATCGGCTCCTGCAGCCGCTCCGCCCGTGCCTCGAAGGTATGGTCCAGGCGTGCGCGGTTGTCGGCCAGGCGCACGCGCAGCCCCCCTAGGGACGCATGCGGCAGCGTCCCCAGGGTCACCTTGCGCGCGGGCGCTGCGCTGCGGGCGAGCTCGTCCCAGATGGGCTTGAGCCGCTCATAGTCGCCGGCACTCACCTCGGCGACCAGATCCCCGGGGGGCAACTGCTGCGCCGCCTCGGCGAGAAAACCCTCCAACACCGGCCGGTAACGATCTAGGTCGGCGACCAAATCCTGCAGGGCCTTGTTGACCTGGGCGATGACCGACTGCGTGAGCACCCAGCGCAGGCGGTCAAAATCCGCAGCGCGTCGCGTCTCCGCCGCCTGCAGCCGGCGCCGCATGCGGCGTTCCGCCTCGGCCTTGGCGGCCAGGATCTCCCGTTCCTCGCGCAGTTTGATGCGTTCCTCGGCCTCGGCGAGGATGCGCTGGCGGGCCGCCTCGGCGTTCTTCAAGGCCTCGCGCGCAAGGCCCTCCGCCTGCCTCAGCAAAGCCTGTTCCAGCTGGCTGACTTGGCTGTCGGTGTCCATGGTGAACTCTGTCCTGGTTAGCATCGGCGCTGACGATCGCCACGCTGCGCGCCCCCCGCCGTCTGCCCTGCGCCTCACCTCAATGCCTCCGGCCCCAGGACCCTGCGCACCACATCGTCGACCGCGGGGGCGTAGTCCTGCGGCGCGGCGAGCGGCGGCAGCTCGGTGACGACGATGCGGCCGCCCTCGTTACGCAGGCGGGTGAGCCATTCCCCGCCGCCATGGGCGAGCCGGCCCTCGAGCAGGACCAGTGCCTCGGCGCCCTGGGCGACCAGCTCGGCGAGCACGCGCTCGACCGTGGCATGGTCGGCGTCGGCGTGCACCTCTGCGCCGATCAGGCTGAAGCCTTCGGTCAGGCCCGCGCTGCCCAGGACCACCAGCCGGGCACCGCGCCCCGGGCTGTCGGACTCGCGCCGCATCTCAGATCTTGCCCAACAGCAGGATGGACATCACCAGACCGTAGATGGCGATCCCCTCGGCCAGCCCCAGATAGATCAGGGTGCGCCCAAACATCTCCGGCTTCTCGGCGATCACCGCCAGGGCCGCGGAACCGACCGGCCCCAAGGCGATGCCGGCGCCGATGGCGGCGAGCGCCGTGGGCAGACCGACACCGATGATGGCGAGCCCGAGCCCCAGCGAGACCTCACGCGCGCCGCCGGCCGCCACCTCCTGCGCCATGACCTGCTCGATCCCCAGCAGGAGCATGCCCGCCAGCCCAAAGCCGAAAACCGCCAGATTGGCGAGCACCCCACCCTTGAGCCAGCGCGGCAGGTGCTGGGACGGCCGCCGGGGGCGCAGTTCGAGATAGACCCCTGT
>JBKBRS010000193.1:0-3604 GCA_046292095.1 Thiobacillaceae bacterium | reverse complement strand
GGCGGGCAACTGTGCGGCGCTCGACGCCGCGCTCGACCGGCTGCGCCTGAAGTACGGTCCCGATGCGGTCTATTTCGGCGGCGCCTTTGGCGCTATGCAGGAGGCGCCCATGCGCATCTCCTTCACCCACGTGCCCGACCTGCGCCTCGAGGCCGACAGTGCGGGGGATATGGCGCTTTACGAGGCGGTCTGAGGCAGATATGGCTAGGCGCGAAGAGGGTCGCGACTCGCGTCGCTCCTACCCGTTGCCCCTGGGTCGGTCTGACCAACGTGCCGCCGCGGCATCATCCGAGGCACGCGCTTCGACCCAGCGCTCGCCGAGAGATGTCGCTTCCTTTTTCCAGAACGGCGCCTGGGTCTTCAGATAATCCATGACGAACTCGCAGGCGGCGAAGGCGTCGCCGCGGTGTGCGGCGGCGATGGCCACCAGGACGATGGGGTCGGTGGGTCTGAGGTCCCCCACGCGGTGGATGACGGTCAGGTCGAGGAGCGGCCAGCGCTGCATCGCCTCCTCGGCGATGCGCTCGAGCGCCCGCTCGGTCATGCCGGGGTAGTGCTCCAGGTGCATGCCCTGGATGGCGTGGCCGTCGTTTTCGTCACGGGTGATGCCGAGGAAGCTCGCCACCGCCCCGACCTTGGGGTTGTCGCGGTAGAGGGCGGCGACCTCGGCGGCGAGGTCGAAGGGTTCGCGCTGCACGGCGATCTTCACAGCCTCAGCCCCCGGTCACCGGCGGGAATAGGGCCACTTCGTCACCGTCCTGCAGACGGGTCTGCGGCCCGGCCAGGTCCTGGTTGACGGCCAGGCGCCAGGCGCGGCCCTCGGCGAGCTCGGCGGCCCATGCGCCACCGCGTGCGCGCAGCCAATCGACAAGGGCCCCGGCGGTGTCGATGGCGGCGGGCAGCACCAGGGACTCCTCGGCGATACCCAGGGCCTCGCGCAACCGGGCGAAGTAGAGCACGCGCAGCTTCATGACAACAGCTCCGACAGGGGGATGTAGGGGACAGGCTCGCCGGGCGCCACGGTGCGGCCAATGTCGAGGTCCACCAGGCCATCGGCCCAGGCCACTGAGCTGAGCACGCCCGAACTCTGATTGGGGTAGAGGATGGCGCGGCCGTCCGCATCGAGGCGCGCGCGCAGGAACTCGCGCCGCTGGCCGGGCTTGCCCCAGGCAAAGCCGGCAGGGACATCGAGCCGCAGCGGCGGTCTTGGACTGGCGCCCATGCGCTTGAGCAGGAAGGGGCGCACGAACAGGCAGAACACGACGAAGGCGGAGACGGGATTGCCCGGCAGTCCGAGGAAATCCGCCTCGCCCACCTTGCCGTGCACGAGCGGCTTGCCCGGCTTCATGGCCACGCGCCACAGGTCGATGCGGCCCAGGCGCTCGACCGCGGCCTTGACGTGATCAGCCTCGCCCACCGACACGCCGCCGCTGGTGATCACCACGTCGGCCTGACGACTGGCGCGTTCGAGCGTGGTCAGGGTTGCATCGAGCGCGTCGGGCACGTCGCCTAGATCGTGCACCTCACAGCCCAAGCCGCGCAGCAGGGCGGTCAGCGTCGCACGGTTGGAGTTGTAGATCTGGCCTGGTCTCACGGGCTGGCCGGGGGCGACCAGTTCGTCGCCGGTGAAGAACACCGCCACCTGCAGCCGACGGTAAACGGTCAGCACAGGGGCGCCAGCCGCGGCGGCGACCCCCAGACGGGCGGCGTCGAGGCGCTCGCCGGCGGCGAGCACGGTCTGCCCGGCCGCCATGTCCTCGCCGGCGCGGCGGATGTGGTCGCCGACCGTAGGCGGACGCCTGATGAGGACCTCCCCCTCGCGCGTGTCGCAGTCCTCCTGCATGGCCACGGCATCCGCCCCCGGCGGGATGGGGGCCCCGGTGAAGATGCGCGCCGCCTCGGCAGGCGCGAGCGGCCTGCCCACCTGACCGGCCGGGATGCGCTGGCCGATCTTCAGCCAGCGCCCCTCCGCCCAGTCCGCCGTGTTGAGTGCATAGCCGTCCATGGCGGCGTTGTCGAGCGGGGGCACGTCGGCCACGGCGACCACCGGGCTGGCGAGGACGCGCCCGAGCGCCGCCGCAAGCGGCAGGCTCTCGCCTTCCGTGACCGGCTGGGCGGCAGAGAGTAGGCGGGACAACGCCTCGTCTACCGTTAGTAAGCGCTCACTCATGTGTTTTGAACTTGCTCCAATATAAATCGGCCGATGGCGGCGATGTCGTCGATATCATAATGCCGGATGTCGGGCAGCGGAACATCGCTCGCCACGGCCAGGATGCGGCTGTCGTCCGGATAGAGGCAGGGTTTGCCCAGCGCGCTGCGCCAAACCTCCAGCTTGGGGTGAGCGGCGAACTTGTAGCCTTCCACCAGGACCAGGTCACAGGGGGCCAGCCGGGCGACCAGCTCGTCGAGATCGGGCGGCGCTTCGGTGCGCACCTCGTGGGTCAGCACCCAGCGTCGCGGCGTGCTGAGGATGATCTCCTGCGCCCCGGCCTGGCGATGCCGCCAACTGTCCTTGCCCGGCTGGTCGGTCTCGATGGCGTGATGGCTTTGTTTGATCACCGACACGCGCAGGCCCTGCTGCGCCAGGTACGGCAACAGCCGCTCGATCAGGGTGGTCTTGCCGCTGCCGCTCCAGCCGACGATGCCCAGGGTTTTCATGGCGTCATGATCGCAGAGACCGCAGCGCACGGCCAAGCCGTCCATCACGCCGGCAGCGAGCCCCGCCCGGCGATGAGGGCCACCCCCCCCACAATCAACGCGCCGGCGAAGAGATTACGCGCCAAGTGGCGCTCGGCGAAGAAGAGGGCGCCGAGCACGATGCCAAACAGGATGCTCACGCGCTTGACCGCAATCATGTAAGCCGTCTCGGTGAGCGCAAGGGCGAGGAAATGGGTGAGGATCATGACCGCCATCAGCCCGGCCACCAGGAAATGGGCCGGTCGCGGGCGGACCAGGGTCCTGAGCGCGGCCGGCTGCCACAGGGCGAAGACGATGAATGTCGCCGCACCGACCAGGGCGAAGTAATAGGCACCGAAGGCCGCCGTGGGCAGGTGCTGCATCGCCCCCTTGCCTAGCACCGAGGTGATGCCGTAGATCACCGCGACCCCCAGCATGTAGCGTGAGCCACGGTTGCGCAGGATGGCCGCGAGCGGCGCAAACCAGGTCTGCGGCCGGGTGAGGCGTGCCTGTTCCAGGTTGAGGACATAGGCGCCGATCACCACTAGGAGGATGCCGGCCAGACCCGGCAGCGATACGGTCTCCCCCAGAAGGAGATACGCGGTCAGGGTGGTGAGCACGGGTGTGAAAGCGAGATAGGGCAGGGTCAACGCAAGCGGGCTGTCGCGGATGGCGAGCACGTAGAGCACCTCGGCCAGCACCTCCAGCGGCAGCGCCGCCCCCATCCACAGCCAGAACTCTGGCGCCGGCACGGCGGGCGGAACGATCAGGACCCAGGGGGCGAGCAGCAGGGTGGTCAGGCCGAAGCGGATTATGACCAGTTCCGCCGCCGTGTAGCCGGCGAGGTAACGCTTGGTGGCCGTATCCGCGAGGGCCAGCGCGAGGGCGCAGGCGAGCGCCAGGTTGAGCCAGTCCACGCCTCAGTCCG
>JBKBRS010000192.1:0-3625 GCA_046292095.1 Thiobacillaceae bacterium | reverse complement strand
TGCCGCAGGCCCATGTGGGCAGCCCGGTGCGGCTCTGGGGTCCGGGGCTGCCGGTGGAGGCGGTGGCGGCGGCGGCAGGGACCATCGCCTATGAGCTGCTCACGGCCATTGCGCCGCGGGTGCGGGTGGAGGCGGTTTGAGCCGTATTGGGGCTGCCGTATACTTGCCATCATGGCCAGCTTGACCTTCGATACGCACCAGTTCATCCGCAAGTTACGCCAGCACGGTTTTACCGAACAGCAGGCGGAGGCGCTTGCTGAAGCGCTGGCCGAGGCGCAACGCGAGGCTGAGCTCGTCACCCGTAAAGACCTCCAGATCGAGCTGGCGCCTATCCGCTCCGACATCCAGTTGATCAAATGGATGCTGGGTCTGCTCCTGGCTGGTGTCTTGGCCCTGGTCCTCAAGGCCTTCTTCCCCTGACGTGCAGCGCTTTGTCGAACCCCTTCATAGCATGAGTGCGATGCCCGTCTCCCTCTCCCCCAGCCCCTCCCCCGCCTGCGGGGGAGGGGAGCGTCCAGAGTCTGGAGTCGCGGGCGCGTCCCTCTCTTCAGTGGCGAGGCGGCAGTGTCGGACATCCTGACTCGCATCCTCGCCGTCAAGCGCGAGGAGATCGCCGCCAACCGGCGCGAGGAGCCCCTCGAGGCCCTGCGTGAGGCGGCGGAGTGGGCGCCGTCCCCACGCGATTTCGTCGGCGCGCTGCGTGATCGCATCGAACGGGGCCTGCCGGCGGTGATCGCCGAGATCAAGAAGGCCAGCCCCAGCAAGGGGGTGCTGCGCGAGGACTTCCGGCCGGCCGAGATCGCCGCGAGCTACGCGCGCGCGGGCGCGGCCTGTCTGTCGGTGTTGACCGACCGGCAGTTCTTCCAGGGCGCGCCGGAATTCCTGCGCGAGGCGCGCGACGCCTGCGATCTGCCCATGTTGCGCAAGGATTTCATCATCGACCCCTATCAGGTCTACGAGGCGCGGGTCCTGGGGGCGGATGCCATCCTGCTGATCGTGGCCGCATTCCAGGTTCATGGCGCGGATGCCGGGCAGGGGCAATACAACCTGGCGGCTCTTGAGGCGCTGGAGACGCTGGCCCACACCCTGGGCATGGCCGTGCTCGTCGAGGTGCACGATGCGGCCGAGCTGGATGCGGCCCTCGCCCTCAAGACCCCGCTCATCGGCATCAACAACCGCAATCTGCGCACCTTCGAGACACGGCTCGAGACCACGCTGCAGTTACTGCCGAGGATACCCGTCGCGTCGATCCGCACCGGTGAGCGCATCGTCGTCACCGAATCGGGCATCCTGGCGCCCGAGCACGTCGAGCAGATGCGCAGCCACGGCGTGCACGCCTTCCTGGTGGGCGAGGCCTTCATGCGCGCGGCGGATCCGGGCACCGAGCTCGCCCGCCTGTTCGCCACGGAAACGGCCCGATCGGGCCCGTCCAACGTGGGCTGATGCACGCCGCCGCCCATAAGGCGCGATCGCACAATCCGTGCCGTCCGCGCCTGTGCCCGAACGATACGGCTGCCCTCTGGATCAGCCCTACCCCGACGATAAAATGGGCGAACGACGTTGTGGGTTAAACTCCACCCGTTGTGAGTGCACCGTGATGCGCCTCCTGTTGCTGCTTCTTCTGGCCTGGCTGGCCTTGGTCGCCGGCGCCCTGCTGTGGCACCGGCGCGGCCTCATGGCCCTGTGGCGGGAGCCGGTGCTCGACCAGCCGGTGCTGATCATCGAAAGCGACGACTGGGGGGCGGGGCCGGTCGACAGCCAGACGCAGGCGCTCAATCGCCTGGTGGACCTGTTGACCCGATTCAGGGACCGTGCGGGGCGGCATCCGGTGATGACCCTGGCCCTGGTGCTGGCGGTGCCGGACGGACCGGCCATCCGCCGCGAGGGCGACTATCGCCGCCTGACCCTGGCGGATCCGCTCTTCGCCCCGCTGCGCGCGGCCATCGAGCGCGGACGCCGGGCCGGGGTGTTTGCCTTGCAGCTACACGGCATGGAGCATTACTGGCCGCCGGCGCTGATGGCGAGCCGCGACCCCAGCGTCAGGGCCTGGCTCGAGTCTGACTCGCCACCCGCCACGGAACGCCTGCCCGCGCATCTGCAGAGCCGTTGGACCGACGCCTCGGTGCTGCCCTCGCGCCCCTTGTCGGACGAGGCGATCGAGGCGGCGGTGCGCGAGGAGGTGGCGCTATTCGAGCGGCTGTTCGGCGAGAAACCGCGGGTGGCCGTGCCGCCCACCTTCGTTTGGGACGAGCGCGTCGAGGCCGCCTGGGCAGGCGCTGGCATCGAGGTGGTGGTGACACCGGGCCTGCGCAGCCGCTGCCGCAATGCCAAAGGGCTGCCTGACTGCGACAGCGGCCTCATCGTCAATGGACAGACCGGGCCGGGTGTCCGCTATATCGTGCGCAATGACTATTTCGAACCGGAGCGCGGACACCGGGCCGCCCAGGGGCTCGACGCCCTGCAGCGCAAATGGGCCCAGCGCCGGCCCTGCCTGCTGGAGACGCACCGCAGCAACTTCATCGGCGAGGCGGCGACGGCCGAGCAGGCGCTGGCGGCCTTGGGCGATTTGATCGAACAGGCCTTGCGCCGCTATCCGAACCTCAGGTTCATGGACACGGCCACCCTGGCCTCGGCGTACCGGTCGGCCAATCCGGTCGCGACCGACCTCGCCACGCACTGGCAGGCCTGGCGCGCAAGGGTGCGTGAGCGGCGCGGCTTCATGCGCTGCGCGAAGCTGGCCGGTCTGGGCTGGCTGTTCAATCCCAGGCCGGCCCTAGCGGGCGGACCGGCGGTGCACCCGGCATGAGCATGCACGGCGATGCGCGGCAGACGCGGATGAGCGACAGCGTGCCCCTGCTCATGATCACCGAGCTGTTCCTGCCCACCAAGGGGGGAACGGCGGTGTCCTTCGACGACGATTTCCGCCGTCTGGGCGGCAAGGCGGTGCACATCGTCACCGCCGACGTACCGGGGGCGGCCGAGTTCGACCAGACCCACCCGAACACCATCCACCGGCTCGAGCTCAAGCGTAACCCCTGGCTGCGGCCGGAGTCGTTGGTGATCTATTCCAAGCTGTTCGCCAAGTCCTTCGGGCTTGCCATGCGCCACCGCTTCCGCGCCGTTTTCGCCGGGCGGGCGCTGCCGGAGGGCATCGTCGCCTGGGCGATAGGGCGCATGATCGGCGCCAAGGTGCTGATCTACGCCCACGGCGAGGAGCTGACCGGCTGGGGGCGCGGCCAGAAGTTCAAGACCATGTGTTTCGCCCTGCGCCGGGCCGACCATATCCTGGCCAACAGCGACTTCACCCGTGACACCCTGATCGCGTTAATCGGCGTGCGGCCGGAGCGCATCGTCATGACCTATCCGACGGTGGACGTCGAGCGCATGCGCCCTGGGCTACCCTACCAAGACCTGCGCCAAGGTCTGGGGCTCGCCGATGGGCAGCGGCTCATCCTGTCGGTGGGGCGGCTGCAGCGGCGCAAGGGCTTCGACCAGGTGGTGCGCGCCCTGCCGGGGCTGCTGCGGCGGGGGCTGGACGTGCACTATGCCATCGTCGGCATCGGTGATGATCACGATTATCTCGAGGGCCTGGCGCGCGAGCTGTGCGTGCGTGAGCGCCTGCACT
>JBKBRS010000191.1:0-3639 GCA_046292095.1 Thiobacillaceae bacterium | reverse complement strand
GCAGCTCTTGCAGGATGCTGCGCGCCAGCAGGTATCCACGGCGGCAGGGGATTATATGATCATACGGGATCATACACCTATCGGACAACACCACCCAAGCCTATTATGTGCAGGCGACCTGGCGCTTTGAGCCGCGCTGGCAGGCCTATGCACGCTACGACGCCCTGTATGTCACCAAGGGTGATCGGCGTGGCAAGCAATTCGAGGCCCTGACAACCGCCGCGGGCATGCCCCTGCCGGGACACCTCCTCTACGCCGAGGACATCACCGTCGGACTCCGCCACGATCCGACGCCGGGCTGGTCCCTGTCGCTGGAGGCCCATCGCGTCAGGGGGGCGGCCGGTCTCGCCCGTGTGGACCATCTGCCCGGTCTGCCGGAAAAGGATTGGAATCTGCTGCTGTTACAAGCGGCCTATCGTTTCTTAGATTAACCGATGGCCTACCACGCCAAGCGCTCGACATTCAGCCTGCGTTGGCAGGTCATCCTTTTATCAATCCTGGTAGTGGTGCTGATGGCAGGTGCCTTCGCCTGGCAGCAGCACGATCGCCTGATCCGCGGTAACGCGCAACAGGAGGCCATCACCCGGGCGCGGCAGGCGGAGGTGCTCGCCACACTCTTCGCCGACGATTTCGTACGCATGCAGACGCTGGCGGGGATGCTCGTGAGCGTTGGCGACATCCGGCGGAGCCTGGTGCGCGGCGATGGCCCCAGTCTGCAGGGGGCATTCGAGGCCCTGTGGTCGGAGTTGCACCTGGGGACCAGCCTGGAGACTATCCATTTCATCGACGCACGGGGCGAACGCCTGGCCACATGGGGGCAAGGGGCGGACGAGGCCATCGTGCGCGATCTCGCCCAACGCAGCGGCCGCGAAGAGGTGGCGATCGACCGGCTGGCCTGCCGGGATGTATGCCTGCACTACGCGGCGATTCCCGTGGTCGAGCGCGGCCGTTTCGCCGGCGCTGTCGTCTTGAGCGCGGGCCTGCAAGATACCATCCTCGCCTTCCGGCGGCTGGCAAACGCCGAGCTCGCCGTCTTGGCGCCCCAAACCGCAACGGCACGCCCCGATCTGGCCGCCTTCCAGGCCCGACTGTTCACGGTCAGCGGCCCCCCCCGCCCTGCGCAACATCCTGCTCGGCCTGAAACCCGAGCAGCGCGGCGAGTCCGAGTTTCTCGCCCACCATGCGGGCAAGACCCACCGTATCGTCGAGCTACCCATCACCCTTCCCGCGGACTGGGACAGCCAGCCCCGCTTCCTCGTGATCGAGGACATCACCCGCCAGACACTGGCCATCCGGGCCGGTCTGCGTGACAACCTGACCTGGGGGGGTGCTCATCCTCGTTCTCGCCAGCGTCTTCCTGTATTTCGCGCTGCTGCCACCCATGCGCCGTTTTCGGCGGATGGCCACGGCCCTGCCCTTATTGGGTGGGAAACGCTACGACGAGCTGCGCCGTGCGTTGCCACCGGTGTCGGGCCGAATCCAGGATGAGGTCGACGAGCTCAGCAGCCTAGCCAGGGGCTTGGCCGACACCCTGGAGGCGCTCGACCAGCTCACCCACCGCCAGCTCGAACAACTCCGCCACCAGGCGGAAGAGCTCCAGCGTGAGCGGGATTTCGTCTCGGGACTGCTGGACACCGCGCCGGCCCTGATCGTGACCCATACGGCGGACGGCCACATCAAACTGGCCAATGCCCACGCCATCCAGGTCTTCGGTCAGGAGCCTTCGGAACTCGACAGGCTCGGCTTCATCGAGGCGTTCTTCAGCCCCGAGCAGCACGCCGCTCAGCGCGCCCTGCTGGATAGACTGCGGTCTGGTGAGATCCTCCACAGCGAGGGGCACTTTCAGCGACCGGACGGCAGCGAGCGCGAGGTCGTGTGGTTCCATTCGACCTACGCCGGCGCCGGCGAGGCGGGGCAGACCCACCGGCTTTCAGTGGGGCTCGATGTCACGGCGCACAAGCAGGCCGAGCGGCGACTGTCCATGTTGGTCGATCACGACGCGGTCACGGGGCTATTGAGTCGCAGCGCCTTCCAGCGCGAGCTGGACGCCCTGTTGCAGTCGGTGCACGGCCAGGGGGTCTTGTTCGTCTGTGACATCGACGAGTTCCGTGCGGTCAACGAGGTCAGCGGCCATGAGCGCGGTGATGCCATGCTCGCCCTGTTCGCGCGCAAGGCGATGACGCATGAGCCATTGCCGTCCCTGGCGGCGCGTCTGGGCGGCGACGAATTCGCTTTTTTCTACCCAGGCATGAGCGTGGCCGAGGCCATCGTCGTCGCCCGCCAGTTGAACCAATCCCTGGTCGGCATCAGCCCGGCGCTTGGGCTGCCCAAACACAGCTTCACCAGTTGCGTGGGCATCGCACTCGCTCAGGACGCCATGCTGCACGCCGACCGCCTGATCGCCAATGCCGAGACGGCGCTCAGCCAGGCGCGGCAGAAGGGGGAGGGCAACTGGCATCTGTATTCACCCAACGACCCCTATCAGGTCGACAAAGGACGCCGCGTCTACTGGAGTGACGAACTCGAATGGGCCCTGACGGAACAACGGCTGGTTTTGCACTACCAGCCGATCCTCAAGCTCGATGGCCGCACGGTCAGCCACTGGGAGGTGCTCATCCGCCTGCGCGGCAGCGATGGCAAGCTCATCTTGCCGGGTCAGTTCATGGGGGTGGCCGAGGCCACAGGGCTGATTCGCCGGCTGGACCGCTGGGTGATCGCCGAGGCGACGCGCGCGATGCGTCACACCCTGCATGTCCCCGGCCTGCGTCTGGCCCTCAACCTCTCGGGGCGCAGCCTGGACGACGAGGAGACCCTGGAGACCCTGCGCCAGTCCTTGGCGCAACACGCCATCCCTGGCGAGCGCCTGATCCTGGAGATCACCGAGACGGCGGCCCTGGCCGACATCAAATCGGCCGCCCGCCTGATGCAGCGCTACCGCGAGCTCGGTTGTTCCTTCAGCCTGGACGACTTAGGCGTGGGTTATACCTCTTTCCAGTATCTCAAGGAACTGCCGGTCGATTCGGTCAAGATCGATGGTTCCTTCGTCGTCGGGCTGAAAAGCAACCGCGACGACCAGGTCTTCGTCAAGGCGTTGACCGAGGCCGTGCACGGCTTCGGCAAACAGGTGGTGGCCGAGTTCGTCGAGGATGGCGAGACCCTGGACATGCTGCAGGGCTATGGGGTCGACTACGCCCAGGGCTATTACATCGGTCGCCCCTCCGCGCGTCCCGTGCTGTTGTTGGCTGCCTGAGCGCGCGGTGCGGGGCACCGGCTCGCGCCTTCCGTCCACCCTTGAAGCAGGCCGGAAACGCCCTATCTAAACCCCCAGTCATCTAGGGGAGATACGCCATCATGACCGACACCGTGAAGGAAACGCTGGGCTTTCAGGCCGAGGTCAAGCAGCTTTTGCACCTCATGATCCACGCCTTGTACAGCCACAAGGATATTTTCCTGCGCGAGCTCGTCTCCAATGCCGCCGACGCCGCTGACAAACTGCGCTTCGAGGCGATCGCCGACCCGGCCCTGTATGAGAACGATGCCGAGTTGAAGATCTGGATCAGCGCCGACAAAGCTGCCCGCACGCTGACCATCCGCGACAACGGCATCGGCATGAGCCGGCAGGAGGTGATCGACCACATC
>JBKBRS010000190.1:0-3688 GCA_046292095.1 Thiobacillaceae bacterium | reverse complement strand
GGCCGGCCGCACGAAGATGAAATCGTTCTGGAAATAGCTGCGGTGCAGGATCTTGGTCGTGACCGAGTTGAAGAAGGTCTCGGCCAGCTCCGGCTGGCGGTGGTCGACCAGCATGCCGATGTAGAGCAGCTTGACCTGCTGCCACACCTCCATCGGCTGCTGCGAGGCGTGAAACTCCCGCTCCAGGCGCGTGACGCACTCCTTGACGCGCAGGTCGTAGAACTCGATGCGCTCGCGCTGCGCGCGCTGCTGGCCCACCCAGTCCGCGGTCTCGAAGCGGTGCTTGGCGCGTGCCGACTCGGTGCGAAAGAGCCGGTAGTGGCGGTTGAAGCCGTCGATCATCGCGCAGGCGATGTCGTAGGCGAGCGAGGAGTCGAGTCGGCGCGGCAGCATGCGGTCTTTCCTACGGCGGTGGACACCGCCCCATCATGACAGAACGAGCCCGTGGCGTTGCGCGACCCCCTCGCAGGCGGCCCGATGGGCGGCCTCCACGTCCTCGGCGCCGCGCATGGACACGCGCAGGTCCTGCAGCAGGCCGTCCTTGAGGCCGTACACCCAGCCGTGCAGCATGACGGGCTGGCCACGCGCCCAGGCGTCCTGGATGACCGTGGACTGCGCGACGTGCCGCACCTGCTCGATGACGTTGAGCTCGCACAGCACGTCGAGCCGGCGCTCGGCGGGGGTTGCCTGCAGCAGGCGCTGGTGGCGGTCCGCCACGTCGCGCACATGACGCAGCCAGTTGTCGGCCAGGCCGACGCGTATGCCCTCCAGCACCGCATGCACGCCGCCGCAACCGTAGTGGCCGACCACCATCACATGCTCCACGTGCAGCATGTCCACCGCGTACTGGATGGTGGTCAGACAATTCAAGTCGGTGGGCACCACCAGGTTGGCCACGTTGCGGTGCACGAAGACCTCGCCCGGCTCCAACCCGGTGATCTGGTTGGCCGGCACCCGGCTGTCGGAGCAGCCGATCCACATGTAGCGCGGCGACTGCTGACCGGCCAGCCCCGAGAAGAACCCCGGGCGCTCGGCCTCCATCCGCGACGCCCAGTCGCGGTTGTGGGCCAGCAGGTGGCGCAGGGGCATTACAGGGTCTCCGCGAACAGTTCGCGGCCGATCAGCATGCGCCGGATCTCGCTGGTGCCGGCGCCGATCTCGTACAGCTTGGCGTCGCGCCACAGGCGGCCGAGCGGATACTCGTTGATGTAGCCGTTGCCGCCGAAGATCTGGATGCCGTCGCCGGCCATCTTGGTGGCCTGCTCGGCGCACCACAGGATGACGCTGGCGCAGTCCTTGCGCACCTGCCGCACATGCGCGGCACCCAGCCGGTCCAGGTTCTTGCCGACGGTGTACAGGAACGAGCGCGCCGCCTGCAGCGTGGTGTACATGTCGGCGACCTTGCCCTGGATCAGCTGGAATTCGCCGATGCTCTGGCCGAACTGCTTGCGGTCGTGGATGTAGGGGATGACGTTGTCCATCACCGCCTGCATGATGCCCACCGGCCCCGCGGCGAGCACCGCGCGCTCGTAGTCCAGCCCGCTCATCAGCACCTTGACGCCGTTGTTGAGGCCACCGAGGATGTTCTCCGCCGGCACCTCGACGTTCTGGAACACCAGCTCGCCGGTGTGGCTGCCGCGCATGCCCAGCTTGTCCAGCTTTTGCGCGATGGAAAAGCCCTTCATGCCCTTTTCGATCAGGAAGGCGGTGATGCCGCGCGCGCCCAGCTCGGGCTCGGTCTTGGCATAGACCACCAGCGTGTCGGCGTCCGGTCCGTTGGTGATCCACATCTTGCTGCCGTTGAGCAGGTAGTAGCCGCCCTTGTCCTCGGCGCGCAGCTTCATGCTCACCACGTCGGAGCCGGCGCCGGGCTCGCTCATCGCCAGCGCGCCGACGTGCTCGCCGGTGATCAGCTTGGGCAGGTATTTGCGCTTTTGCGCCTCGGTCCCGTTGCGGCGGATCTGGTTGACGCACAGGTTGGAGTGCGCGCCGTACGACAGGCCCACCGAGGCGCTGGCGCGGCTGATTTCCTCCATCGCGATCATGTGCGCCAGATAGCCCATGGCCGCACCGCCGTAGTCCTCCTCCACGGTGATGCCGAGCACGCCCAGCTCGCCCATCTTGCGCCACAGGTCCATCGGGAACTGGTCGGTGCGGTCGATCTCTGCGGCCCGCGGGGCGATTTCGGCCTGGGCAAAGGCGCGCACCGCGTCGCGCAGGGCATCGATGTCGTCACCGAGCTGGAAATCGAGGCCGGGCAAATGGGTCATGGGTCGTCTCCTGGAGTGGGGATCGGGGTGGAATGGCGGTCAATAGGTCTTGGGCACCGGCACCAGCGTCTGCTGCATGACCGCGCAGGGGCTGCGCGTGCCGTCGGGGGCCACATGCACCAGCTCCGCCGTGGTGACGATGATGCGCCGGCCGGCGCGCACGACGCGACCGATGGCCAGCAGCTCGCCGTCCTGGAACGCGGCGAGGAAATTGATCTTGTATTCGACGGTGGTGACTTCCATGCCGTCCGGGGCCACGGTCAGGCCCGCGTAGCCCCCCGCGATGTCGGCCAGCGCCCCCATGGCGCCGCCGTGAAAACCGTCCTGCTGCTGCGTCACCTTGTCGGAGTACGGCAGCGCCAGTGTCACGGTGCCCGGCGCCACATCGACCAGCCGCACGCCCAGGTGACGCATCATCCCCTGGCGGGCAAGACTCGCGGCGACGCGCTCGCGCAGCGCGGTCGGATCGGGGGCGGCAGCGGTCACGGGCGGGGTCTCCGGCGCGGGGTGGCGAACGCTTTGATTGACGTTTACGTAAACGTCAATTATGCCGCTTTTTCGGGCGGGCTCGCCCCGTCGCCCAGGCGGGCGAGCAAGGTGCGCGCTTCCTTCTCGTGCACCTTGATCTCGTCCAACGTGGCCTGCAGGTCGGCCATCTGCTCCTCGATCTGGCGCCGGTGGGCGGCCAGCACCTGCAAAAACTTGCGCAACTGGGGCCCCGTGTCACGGGGGCTGTCGTACATGTCGATCAGGTCCTTGGCCTCGGACAGGCTCAGGCCCAGGCGCTTGGCGCGCAGCACCAGCTTCAGGCGCGTGCGGTCGCGCGCGGAATAGACCCGGCTGCGCCCGCCCGGCCCTTCCCGGCGCGGGCTGAGCAACCCCATGTCTTCGTAGAAGCGGATGGCACGCGTGGTCAGGTCGAATTCGCGGGCCAGATCGCTGATGGTGTAGGTGGTGCTGCTCGCCATGGCGGGTGACGGTGAACGGCGGCGCGCCGAGGCGCGGACCGCCAGATTTGACGTTGACGTAAACGTCAATGCAGGCGCGATCTTACGGCAGAGTGCGCTCGGGGGACAGGGGGGCGGGCCTGCGGCACACCGAAAAACAGGGGGGAATGAGGCAACACGCCGCGGCTTGGCTATAGTGATACCGATGTCGGTATCCCCCCACACCCCTTTGAGCCTGTCCGCGGCGTGGCGACTGAGTCGCCCGGGTTTTCTCTGGGTGACCGTGGCCGGCGTGGCGCTGGGCCTGGCGATGGCGGCGGCCTGTGGCTGCGGATTCGACCCGCTGCGCGCGGGCGTGACGCTGGCACTGGCGGCGATGGCCCACGCGGCGGCCAACGTGTGGAACGACTACCACGATGCGCTGAGCGGGGCGGACGCCCTCAACCCGGCGCCGCTGTCGCCGTTCACGGG
>JBKBRS010000189.1:0-3719 GCA_046292095.1 Thiobacillaceae bacterium | reverse complement strand
AGATTCTGCGTGGCGAGCTCAATGCCAAGGGTTTTTCGCCCAACGGCTACTATAGCCGCGTCATCCACGTCACGAGCTATGGCGCCGCCCTCTACGCGCTGCAGATCGGTCAGGCCGACGTGGCCGCCGTCAAGGAGGAGGTCGAGGAGGTCGTGCAGGAGTGGGCGCCGCGCAACCCCGATCTCGCCATCGTCGCGACGCTGGCCGAGGTCCCCTTGGCAGGGGTAGCGGTCAAGGCCGGCCTGGACGAGGCCGTCAAAGAACGTGTGCGCCAAGCATTCACGGCGATCGACGGCGGTCTGCAGGCACGGTTGACACGCGTCAATCTACGGCAGTTCGACCCGGCCGACACGGCCGATTTCACCTATGTCTCGGAGCGCGGCCATTACACGCCCGAGGTGCTGCCGGGCGCCAGCATCGTCACGGCGGAGCAGGTCAGGCAACTGATGGCTCAGGGGGTGCCGCTGTACGACGTGCGGTGCGAAAGCCACTATCGGCAGGGTCACATCCCCAAGGCCATCAACCTGCCTTACGAGATGAACAGCCCCAAGGAGGTCGATTACGACGACAGCCTGGATCGCTGGGATGTCTCCCGGTTGCCCAAAGACAAAAACAGCCCGATCATATTCCAGTGCAATGGGGCCGAATGCTGGTATAGCTACAAGGCCTCGCGCATGGCCATAAAACTCGGATACAAGAAAGTCTATTGGTTCCGTACCGGGCTGCCGGCATGGAAGGCGGCGGGGTTCCCCATCGAGCAGAAGACATGAAACCGATCCCGGAACACCAGACAGGGCCGGTCACGGGCGTCGGTCGTGATAGCCCCCCGGTGAAGGTCATGGTCATCGACGACAGCAACACCATCCGCCGCAGCGCCGAGATCTTCCTGCTGCAGGCCGGCTGTGAGGTGATCCTGGCGGAGGATGGCTTCGACGCCTTGGCCAAGATCGCCGACCATCAACCGGACGTGATCTTCGTCGACATCATGATGCCGCGCCTGGATGGTTATCAGACCTGCGCCCTGATCAAGAAGAACAGCCGTTTCCGCGACACCCCGGTCATCATGCTGTCGAGCAAGGACGGGCTGTTCGACCGGGCCCGCGGGCGTCTGGTCGGCTCCGATGAATACTTGACCAAGCCTTTCACCAAAGAGACTCTGCTCGACGCAGTGCGACGGCATCAGTCGCGTCAGGCCATCCAAGGAGAGAAGCGATGAGCGTGCGGACCGTGCTCGTGGTCGATGATTCCCCCACGGAGCGTTTTTATCTGAGCGACATCTTGCGCAAGCATGGCTACGAGGTAACGCCAGCAGCGGCGAGGAGGGCGTGGCCATGGCCAAGACGCAGCGGCCCGACCTGATCCTGATGGATGTGGTCATGCCCGGGCTCAACGGCTTCCAGGCCACGCGCATGCTGAGCCGCGACCCGCAGACCCAGTCCATCCCGGTGATCATGTGCACCTCGAAGGGGCAGGAAACCGACCGCATCTGGGGCATGCGTCAGGGGGCGGTCGAGTACATGGTCAAGCCCATCGTGGCGCAGGACCTGATTGCCCGTATCAAGTCCCTGGGCTGATGGGCAAAGACAAGCAGAGCCTACGCGATTTCCAGGCCCACCTGGCCGAGCGGCTCGCTTCGGCAAAGCAGGCCTGGACGGCTTCCAAGTTGGGGCTCCTGGTCGGCGGACAACCCTGGCTGACCGAGTTGAGCGCGGTCAGCGAGGTGGTCAGCGAGGCGCAGATCGTGCCGGTGCCATGGGCCAAGCCTTGGTTCCTGGGGCTGACCAATGTGCGCGGCGTCATCTACGGCTGCACCGACCTGGCCGGGTTCATGGGGATGGACGTTGCGGGTGAATGGGGCGATAGCCGCCTGCTCATCGTCCACCCCCGCCATGGCCTCAATGCGGCCTTGCGCATCGAGGGCACCCTGGGTCTGTTCAACATCGCCCAGATGACGCGGCAGGTGCGACCTGCCGATGCGCCGCCGTGGATCGAGGCCGTATGGCGCGGTGCGGATGAGCGGATCTGGACCGAGCTCAACATCGGGGGACTCGTCACGAGCGCCCGTTTCCTGGATGCCGGCATCGATCGTGTGGCGATGCGCCTCATCATGAGCCGATCGACGAATCACACACATACGCTGGAGAGATGACGCTATGGCCGTGAACCTCGATGGAATGCGTTTCGGAAAATGGTTAGAAAAAACAAGTCTGGCCTTCTCCGGCCTGCTGGAAAGGTTCTCGGCGCTGGATATCGAGCGACTCCCCCTTCTGCGCCGGCTGCCTGCCGAGCGTCGCCATCCCGCCGTTGCCCTCGCCCTTCTCGTGAGCCTGTTGCTGGCCACCGGCTCGGCCATATGGCACACGCACATGACGGCGAATCAGGCCAAATGGGTGGAGATCGCCACCCGCCTGCAGATGCTCTCGCAGCGCTATTCCAAGACGGCGCAGCAGGCGGCCCTGGGCAACCCGGCGGCCTTTGATACCCTGGAGCAAAGCAGCAAGGCCTTCTCCGAGGGGCTCGAGCAGCTGATCTCGGGCGGCGGTGGCGTCGCCAGCTCGCCGGCCGTCATCCAACCCACGCTCACACAACTAAAAAAGCACTGGGACGTCTCCCGACAAAACATCCAGCGCCTCTCATCCCAACGCGATGCCCTGGTTACGCTCGGTCGGGCATTGTCCCTGATCAACGTGCGCAATACGGAGCTGTTGGACCTCACCAATCAGGTGATCGCCCTCCTGCCCGCCGATGCCCGACGGCAGACCACCTATGCCTACCAGCAGGCGCTCTGGACCCAGCGCATGGCCAAGAACGCCAATGCGTTGATCAACGCCGATCTGATCGACCCCGAGGCAGCCTACCAGCTCGGCGAGGACCTGCGCACCTTCCAGGAGGTGCTCGACGGGCTGCTTCAGGGTAGCGCGAGCCTCAACCTGGCCGCCGTCTCCGACCCGCTGGCACGCGACAAACTGCTCGAACTCAAGGAGGTCTTCGCCAGTTTCAAGACGCAGGTCGATCTGATCCTGCAGAAGATCCCGCAGCTGTCGCAGGCCAAACAGGCGGCGCGGGACATCTTCACCCAGAGCGAACAACTGCTGTCCCTGAGTCAGGCGCTGACCGATGCCTATCGTAATTACTACGGCGGCGGCCTGTTGTACGCGGTATTCCTGTTCGGTATCGCGGCACTCGCCCTGTTGATCCTGCTGGGGGCGCTGAACCTCGGCGATGCCCGCCGCCGTGCCGAGGAGAGCGCCCGCGTGAACAAGCGCAACCAGGACGCCATCCTGCGGTTGCTCAACGAGATGGGCGATCTCGCCGAGGGCGACCTCACCGTCCAGGCGACGGTGACCGAGGACATCACCGGGGCCATCGCCGACTCCGTGAACTACGCCATCGACGAGCTCAGGATGCTGGTCACCAACATCAACCGGGCCACCGCCCAGGTGACCGAGGCCACCGACGCGGCCAAGCGCATCACCGACGAGCTGCTCGCCGCCGCCGAGCGTCAGTCGGAGAGAATCGCCGCCACCTCCGATGCGGTGAACCAGATGTCGCAATCCAGTGCCGGCGTGTCGCAAAACGCGGCCGAATCGTCCCGCGTGGCTGAGCTGTCGCTCGCCACGGCGCGCAAAGGGGGCGAATCGGTGCGCAATGCCATCGCCGGCATGAACGCCCTGCGCGACCAGATCCAGGAGACGGCCAAGCGAATCAAGCGCCTGGGC
>JBKBRS010000188.1:0-3742 GCA_046292095.1 Thiobacillaceae bacterium | reverse complement strand
CCCAGCCCCTCTCCCGCTGGGAGAGGGGAGCTTCGTGAGTTGGCTGCGCCAACTTTCATGCTAAAGCGATTCGCGCCGAACTCGAGGCAAGCGCGGGCGGTGTGCCCGATAGGTCTCGACGCGATCACTGATCCGCGTTTTCCCCTATCCGGTGTGTGCGCTTTCGGGGGTGGGCGCGGATGGGCTATCATTTCGCAACTTTGCTTCCCGCTTTTCGATGCCTCGCTACGTCTTCGTCACCGGCGGTGTGGTCTCCTCCCTTGGGAAGGGCATCGCCGCCGCCTCGCTCGCCGCCATCCTGGAGTCGCGCGGCATCCGCGTGACCCTGCTCAAGCTCGACCCCTACATCAACGTCGATCCGGGCACCATGAGCCCGTTCCAGCACGGCGAGGTGTTCGTCACCGAGGATGGCGCCGAGACCGACCTGGACCTGGGCCATTACGAGCGCTTCACCCGCGCCAAGATGTCGCGGCGCAACAACTTCACCACCGGCCAGATCTACGAATCGGTGATCAAGAAAGAGCGGCGCGGCGAGTACCTGGGCAAGACGGTACAGGTCATCCCGCACATCACCGACGAGATCAAGCTGCACATCCGCGAGGGGGCGGGCGAGGCCGATGTCGCCATCGTCGAGATCGGCGGCACCGTGGGCGACATCGAGTCGCTGCCTTTCCTGGAGGCCATCCGGCAGATGGGCATCGAGGAAGGGCGCAACCGCACCTGCTACATCCACCTGACCCTGCTGCCCTACATCGCCACCTCGGGGGAGCTCAAGACCAAACCAACCCAGCACTCGGTCAAGGACCTGCGCGCCATCGGCATCCAGCCCGACATCCTGCTCTGCCGGGCCGATCGGCCGATCCCCGCGGAGGAGCGGCGCAAGATCGCCCTGTTCACCAATGTGCAGCCGGAGGCGGTGATCGAGGCCCTGGACGCCGACTCCATCTACAAGATCCCCGGCATGCTGCACGACCAGATGCTCGACGAGATCGTCTGCCACAAGCTTGGCATCCTCGCGCGCGCGGCCGACCTGAGCGTCTGGAAGAACCTGGTCCACGCCCTGGAGCACCCCGAACACGAGGTGGACATCGCCTTCGTCGGCAAGTACGTGGACCTGACCGAGTCCTACAAATCGCTCACCGAGGCCCTGGTCCACGCCTCGATGCACACCCGTTGCAAGGTCAACATCCATTACCTCGATTCCGAGGCCCTGGAGCGCGAGGGCACGGCAGCGCTTGCCGACATGGACGCCATCCTGGTGCCGGGCGGCTTCGGCAAACGCGGTGTGGAGGGCAAGATCGCCGCCATCCGCTACGCCCGTGAAAACCGCGTGCCCTACTTGGGTATCTGCCTCGGCATGCAGCTCGCGGTGGTGGAGTTCGCCCGCCATGTCGCCGGCATGAGCGGGGCGCACAGCACCGAATTCGATCCGGAGACCCCTTATCCCGTGGTGGGGCTCATCACCGAGTGGTTGGACCGCGAGGGCCGGCTGGAGCGGCGTGACGCCAACTCTGACCTGGGCGGCACCATGCGCCTGGGCGCCCAGGTCTGCCGGCTGGCCGAGGGGTCCAAGGCACGGGCCATCTATGGCAAGGCCGAGATCCTCGAGCGCCACCGCCACCGCTACGAGGTTAACAACACCCTGCTCGCCCAGCTGGAGGCACGGGGCCTTCGGGTCAGCGGCCGGGCACCGGGCACGGACCTCGCGGAGATGATCGAGCTGCCGGACCACCCCTGGTTCGTGGCTTGCCAATTCCACCCCGAATTCACCTCCAACCCGCGCGATGGCCACCCCCTGTTCAAGGCCTTTGTCGAGGCGGCCCTGGCCTATCGCAAGCGCGCGTACACCGTGGGGGTGGAGCCTGCCGTGGAGGCATCGACATGAAGCTGTGCGGTTTCGAGGTCGGGCTCGACCGACCGTTGTTTCTCATCGCCGGCCCCTGCGTGATCGAATCCGAGCAACTGGCCCTAGATACCGCGGGGCAGCTCAAGGAACTCACCACCGAGCTGGGCATCCCGTTCATCTACAAGTCCTCCTACGACAAGGCCAACCGCTCATCGGGGACATCCTTCCGGGGACTCGGCATGGAAGAGGGTCTGCGCATCCTCAGCGAGGTCAAGCGGCAGATCGGCGTGCCGGTGCTCACCGATGTGCACACCGAGGCCGAGATCCCCATGGTGGCCGAGGTGGTGGACGTCTTGCAGACCCCCGCCTTCCTCTGCCGTCAGACCGATTTCATCCAGGCCGTGGCCGCTACCGGCAAACCGGTCAACATCAAGAAGGGACAATTCCTCGCCCCTTGGGACATGAAGAACGTGGTGGACAAGGCCAAGGCGGCCAACGGTGGCGCCGACACCATCCTGGTGTGCGAGCGGGGGGTGTCCTTCGGTTACAACACGCTCATCTCCGACATGCGCGGTCTCATGATCATGCGCGAGACCGGCTGTCCGGTGGTGTTCGACGCCACCCACTCGGTGCAACAGCCTGGTGGGCTGGGCACCGCCTCGGGCGGGCAACGCGAGTTCGTGCCGGTGCTGGCCCGGGCGGCGGTGGCCGTCGGCATTTCGGGTCTGTTCGCCGAGACCCATCCCAACCCGGATAAGGCCCTATCCGACGGCCCCAATGCCTGGCCGCTGCCACTCATGCGCGCACTGCTGGAGACGCTCAGGGAGATCGACCTGCTGGTCAAGCAGAAGGGATTCGTCGAGGACCGCGTAAAACCGTAATCCAGAGGGCCCGCCCGGCCAAAAGCCGGCGGGTCCTGGACCATCCAACGCCAAAAGCAAAGGAAAACGACGTGAGTGCAATCGTAGATGTGATCGCCAGGGAGATCCTGGATTCGCGCGGCAATCCCACCATCGAGGCGGACGTCCTGTTGGAGTCGGGGGTGATGGGCCGCGCCGCGGTGCCCTCGGGCGCCTCCACCGGCAGCCGCGAGGCCATCGAGCTGCGCGATGGCGACGACAAACGCTATGGTGGTAAGGGGGTGCTCAAGGCCGTGGAGCACGTGAATACCGAGATCGCCGAGGCCCTGATGGGTCTGGACGTCGAGGAGCAGCACTTCATCGACCAGACCCTGATCGAGCTCGACGGCACCGAGAACAAGTCCCGTCTCGGCGCCAACGCCATACTGGCGGTGTCACTCGCCTGCGCCCGCGCCGCCGCCGAGCAAGCGGGACTACCGCTTTATCGCTATCTCGGGGGGGCCGGCCCCATGCAACTGCCGGTGCCGCAGATGAACATCATCAACGGCGGGGCGCACGCCGACAACAGCGTGGACATGCAGGAGTTCATGCTGATCCCGGCCGGTTTCGCGACCTTCCGCGAGGCCCTGCGCTGCGGCGCCGAGGTCTTTCATGCCCTCAAGAAACTGCTCAAGAAGGCCGGGCACAACACGGCGGTGGGCGATGAGGGCGGCTTCGCCCCCAACTTCAAGTCGAACGAGGAGGCGCTGCGCTTCATCATGCAGGCCATCGAGGCCGCCGGCTACGAGCCCGGCAAACAGGCATTCATCGGCATGGACTGCGCCAGCTCTGAGTTCCACAAGGACGGGCGCTACCACATCGCCTCCGAGGGCCTGCAGCTCACCTCTGCCGAGTTCGCCGACTACCTGGCGAACTGGGTGGACAAATACCCCATCCTCAGCATCGAGGACGGCATGGCCGAGGACGACTGGGAGGGCTGGGCCCTGCTCAACGCCAAGTTGGGCAATCGCATCCAGCTCGTGGGCGACGACATCTT
>JBKBRS010000187.1:0-3765 GCA_046292095.1 Thiobacillaceae bacterium | reverse complement strand
GTCGAGATCGTTGGGGAAGGTGCTTTTGCAGAACTCGATGTAACGGCCGGCGGCATCATCGACCCGTTTCGAGCGCCCGATCTGCTTGGGACCCACGGTGCGGATGGGTTGCTCCATCGCCGCCTCGATGGCCTGCTCGACGGCATCGGGCAACTTGCTGCCGGTGGCGGAGAAGAACTTGATGCCATTGTCATCATAAGGGTTGTGCGAGGCGGAGATCACCACCCCGGCCTGCAGCCGCAGCGCGCGTGTCAGATAGGCCACACCCGGTGTCGTCATCGGTCCGGTCAGGCGCACATCCACCCCCGCGGCGGTGAATCCGGCCTGCAGCGCCGCCTCCAGCATGTAACCCGAGATGCGCGTGTCCTTGCCGATCAACACCGCCGGCCGTTCGCCGTGCAAAGCGTCGTGCTCCTGCGCCGCCAGCACCCGGCCGGCGGCGTAGCCCAGGCGCATGACCATCCCCGGCGTGATGGGGTCCTCGCCGACCCGTCCACGCACCCCATCGGTGCCGAAAAACCGTCTGCTCATCGCTATTCTCCTCCCAAAGCCTGCCACACGCGCAAAGCGTCGCGCGTTGCCGCCACGTCATGCACCCTGAGCACCGCGGCGCCGCGCTGGGCGGCGAGTACGGCCGCCGCCACGCTGGCCGCCAGACGCTCCCCGACCGGCCGGCCGGTGATCTGTCCCAGCATCGACTTGCGCGACACCCCCACCAGCACAGGGGCCATATCGGCCAGCCTGGCCAGCGACTTGAACAGGGCGATATTGTGCTCCAGGGTCTTGCCGAAGCCAAAGCCTGGGTCGATCAACAGCCGCTCGCGGGCGATGCCCTGCGCCTGCGCCTCGTCCAGCCGCCGCCGCAGGAAGTCGCGCACCTCGCCGACCACGTCCTCGTAGTGGGGGGCCCTCTGCATGGTGCGCGGCTCGCCGCGCATGTGCATCAGACACAAGCCGCAGCGGCTGTCGCACACCGTCGCCCAGGCCCCCGGCGCGCGCAAGGCATTGACGTCGTTCACCATGTCGGCCCCTGCCGCGAGCGCCGCCCGCATGACCTCGGGTTTCATGGTATCGACCGACAGCGCCACCCCCGCGTCGCGCAGGCCCTCGACCACCGGGATCACACGGTCGAGCTCTTCTGCCAGCGACACGGGCTCGGCGCCAGGTCGGGTCGACTCACCGCCGATATCGAGGATGTCGGCCCCCGCCTCGACCAGGCGCAGGCCGTGTTCGATCGCTGAACGCGCATCGAGGTAACGGCCACCGTCGGAGAAGGAATCGGGGGTGACGTTGACGATGCCCATGACGAGCGGCCGCTGCAGGCTGAACCGGAAACGGCCGCAGAGGAACATCGGCAAGTCTTGGTCTGAGGCGCAACGCGGCCCAGCGTCATCGATGGGCCGCGAGCGAGGGTCGGTCAGGTCTCGGCCGCGGGTGTGGCGCTGGGCGCCGGAGCGCTGGGGGCGCTGTCATGCGGCACCGGCGGGGCGGATACCGGCTTGGGCGGCCTGGGCTCACGCCCGGCCATGATGTCGTCGATCTGTTCGGCGTCTATGGTTTCCCACTTGAGCAGGGCCTGCGCCATTGCCTCGATCTTGTCGCGGTTGTCCTCGATCAGCTTGCGTGCACGCGCATACTGCTCGTCGATGATGCGCCGCACCTCGGCATCGACCTTCTGCATGGTCGCCTCGGAGACGTTCTTGTGCGTGGTGATGGAGCGACCCAGGAAGATCTCGCCCTCCTCCTCGCCGTAGACCATGGGCCCCAGCGCCTCGGACATGCCCCACTGGGTGACCATGCGCCGCGCCAGATCGGTGGCGCGCTGGAAGTCGTTGGACGCACCGGTGGTCATCTGGTGCATGAAGACCTCCTCGGCAATACGGCCGCCGAAGAGCACGGCGATGGTGGAGAGGATGCGTTCCTTGTCCATGCTGTAACGGTCGGTCTCGGGCAGCTGCATGGTCACGCCGAGCGCACGGCCGCGCGGGATGATGGTGACCTTGTGCACCGGGTCGGTCTTCGGCAAAAGCTTCGCCACCAAGGCATGCCCCGCCTCGTGATAGGCGGTGTTGCGCCGCTCCTCCTCGGGCATGACGATGGATCGGCGCTCCGCGCCCATGATGATCTTGTCCTTGGCGCGCTCGAAGTCCTCCATGTCCACCACGCGCTTGTTGGCGCGGGCGGCGAAGAGGGCCGCCTCGTTGACCAGGTTGGCGAGATCCGCCCCCGAGAAGCCCGGCGTGCCACGGGCGATGATGTCGGCCTTGACGTCGGGCGCCACCGGCACCTTGCGCATGTGCACCAGAAGGATCTGCTCTCGGCCACGGATGTCAGGCAACGGCACCACCACCTGGCGGTCGAAGCGGCCAGGGCGCAGGAGGGCGGGGTCCAGCACGTCGGGCCGGTTGGTGGCGGCGATGACGATGATGCCGGTGTTGGCCTCGAAGCCATCCATCTCCACCAGGAGCTGGTTGAGGGTCTGTTCGCGCTCGTCATTGCCGCCGCCCAGCCCCGCGCCCCGCTGGCGGCCCACCGCATCGATCTCGTCGATGAAGATGATGCAGGGGGCGTGCTTCTTCGCCTGCTCGAACATGTCGCGCACGCGCGCCGCACCGACGCCAACGAACATCTCGACGAAATCCGAGCCGGAGATGGAGAAGAAAGGCACCTTGGCCTCGCCGGCGATGGCCTTGGCGAGCAGGGTCTTGCCGGTACCGGGCGAGCCCACCATCAGCACGCCGCGCGGGATGCGGCCGCCCAGTTTCTGGAACTTGGACGGGTCGCGCAGGAACTCGACGAGCTCCGCCACCTCTTCCTTGGCCTCGTCGCAGCCGGCCACGTCGGCGAAGGTCACCGTATTGCTCGACTCGTCGAGCATGCGCGCGCGGCTCTTGCCGAAGGAAAAGGCCCCACCGCGGCCGCCGCCCTGCATCTGGCGCATGAAGAAGATCCACACGCCGATCAACAGCAGCATGGGGAACCAGGAGATGAAGATGCTCATCAGCATGGAGGGCTGCTCTTCTGGCTTGGCCTCCACCACCACGCCGTTCTTGAGCAGGTCGCTCACCAGCCAGGGGTCGGAGGGCGCGTAGGTGGTGAAACGCCGGCCATCGGCGCGCACCCCTTTGAGCACCTGCCCCTCGATGGTGACCTTGGCCACCTGGCCCTGGCGCACCTCCTCGATGAACTGCGAATAATCGACCTGGGCCTGAGTGGCCGGCCGGGACCCGAACTGGTTGAACACCGTCATGAGGATCAGGGCGATGACCAGCCAGATGGCGACGTTCTTGAATAGATTGTTCAAATCCACTCCTTTCGTTACATGCGCGAGGCTGCAGCAGAATCAACGGCCGGCGCCCCGGAAAGTTCAATTCTGCCGCAATTCGCGACCCAACAGGTACAACTCCCGGCTGCGATCGCGCGAGGCCTCCGGTTTGCGCACCAACACCTGTTGGAAGCTGGCGCGCATGAGCCTGACGAACGCCTCGAAGCCGATGCCTTGGAAAACTTTGACCAGAAACGCGCCTTTGGGTTGCAGATGCTCCACGGCAAAGGCCAGGGCCTCTTCCGCCAGGGCATAGCTCCTGGCCTGGTCGGCCACCGTCACACCGGAGATATTGGGGGCTGCGTCGCAGAGCACAAGGTCGGCCCGGCCGCCGCCGAGTGCCGCTTCGATCTCGGCGCGCGTCTCCGTCGCCGTGAAATCGCCTTGGATGAAATGCACGCCCGCCAACGCGGCCATGGGCAGCAGGTCCACGCCGATCA
>JBKBRS010000186.1:0-3791 GCA_046292095.1 Thiobacillaceae bacterium | reverse complement strand
CGTTGACGTTGATGGCGGGGAATTTGAGCTCCCCCCGCGCATGCATCTGGTAGAGGCGGTGCACGCCGGTGGTGGTCTCCTCGGTCACGCCTTTGATGTGTTTGATCCGGGTGGAATACCAGGTGGGGTTGTGCTTCAGCCGCTCGCGGATGGTGGCGTAGAGGATGCGCTCTTCTTCGCTGGCGGGGTGATCCAGCACGGAGGGGTCCTGTTCCGCCTTGGCGCCGAGATGGAGTAACAAGGTGGCATCACCGCCGTCGTCCAGGATCATGTTGGAGTAACCGCCGTCTGGCCACTCGAAGATGCGGTGGGTGAACTGCCAGTATTCCTCCAGGCTCTCGCCCTTGTAGGCGAACACCGGGATGCCCTGGGCGGCGATGGCGGCGGCGGCGTGGTCTTGGGTGGAGAAGATGTTGCACGAGGCCCAGCGCACCTGCGCCCCCAGCGCGGTCAAAGTCTCGATCAGGACCGCGGTCTGGATGGTCATGTGTAGGCTGCCCGAGATGCGCGCGCCCTTCAAGGGCTGGCTTGCGGCATACTCCTCGCGGATCGCCATCAGGCCGGGCATCTCCGTCTCGGCGATGGCGATCTCCTTACGGCCCCAGTCGGCGAGCGCTAGATCGGCGACGTGGAAGTCGGTGAAGTTGGCAGGTGCGTTCATTCATTCATCTCCATAATGAACGGGCGCCGTTGTATCACGATCCGCCTCACCCCGAGCCTGGCCTGCCGTGTGAGACAGGTCGCAGCGCCCCTCGGGGTATGCGGTGTGGGTCGTCTCGAGCCGATGCTGTCACATGCCTGCCTCGGTGCGCAGCAGCTCGGCCTTGTCCGTGGCCTCCCAGGTGAACTCCGGCTCGTCACGGCCGAAGTGGCCATAGGCCGCGGTCTTGGCATAGATCGGCCGCAGCAGGTCGAGCGCCTGGATGATGCCCTTGGGGCGTAGATCGAAGTGTTGCCGCACCAGTTCCTCGATGCGGTGTTCGGGAATCTTGCCGGTGCCGAAGGTCTCCACCATCAGCGACACCGGCTGCGCCACGCCGATGGCATAGGCCACCTGCACCAGACAGCGGTTGGCGAGCCCCGCGGCGACGATGTTCTTGGCGACATAACGGGCGGCATAGGCAGCGGAGCGGTCCACCTTCGAGGGGTCCTTGCCGGAGAAGGCGCCGCCGCCGTGCGGGGCGGCACCGCCGTAGGTGTCGACGATGATCTTGCGGCCGGTCAGACCCGTGTCGCCGTGCGGGCCGCCGATGACGAAGCGGCCGGTCGGGTTGACCAGGTATTTGATGTTGCCATTGATCATCTCCCTGGGGATCACCGGTTTGATGATCTCCTCGATGACCGCCTCGCTCAGTTGTCCGTGCGAGATCTCGGGGTGGTGCTGGGTCGAGAGCACTACGGTGTCCACGTGTACCGGGTGGCCGTCCACATAGCGCACGGTCACCTGGCTCTTGGCGTCCGGCCGCAGCCAGGGCAGCCGCCCGTCCTTGCGCAGCTCGGCCTGGCGCTCCACCAGGCGGTGGGCGAGATAGATGGGCAGGGGCATCAATTGCGGCGTCTCTTTGCAGGCATAGCCGAACATCAGGCCCTGGTCGCCCGCCCCCTGATCGAGGAACAGCCCTTCGCCCTCGTTCACCCCCTGGGCGATGTCCGGCGACTGCTTGTGGATGGTGGTCATCACCGCGCAGCTGTCGGCATCGAAGCCGAGCGCCGGGTCGTTGTAGCCGATGCGGCGGATGACGTCGCGCGCCACGCTGTTGTAATCGACCACCGCCGCGGTGGTGATCTCGCCGGCCAGCACGCACAGGTTGGTGGTCACCAGGGTCTCGCAGGCCACCCGCGCGTGCGGGTCCTGGGTGAAGATGGCGTCGAGGATGGCGTCCGAGACCTGGTCGGCCACCTTGTCAGGGTGGCCCTCGGAGACCGATTCGGAGGTGAAGAGGAATTCGTTCATCGCTGCTCCAAAAACGACTTGGGCCCGTCTTGCCGGCGTTACCGGCTCCGGGCCCAGAGCAGGCGACGCTTTAGCAGTATTTTTCGGCTCGCGGCCAGAGCTGCTTGCACCCGACGCGACCACCCGCCCTGCAAGTTGTCCGTTAACTCGGCGGTATGGGCATGCTAGCCTTGTCCGCACCGACCGTCAACAACGACACACCCGCCCCCACGGGCATGTTCCCCATCCTGCGCCTCACCGCCCGTCTGCCCTTGCCGCTGCTGCACGCCCTGGGTGCGTTGCTGGGTCTCGTCGCGCATCCCTTCTCGGGGCGGAGTGCCGACCTGCGCGTCAATCTGCGCCAGGCCGGCCTCGACCGCCTGGGGCTTCGGCTCAGGGTGGCCATGCATTTCGGCATGGGCGTGCTGGAGCTCCTGCCGGTCTGGCTGCGGCCATTCGCGGCGTCCATCGCCCTGGTGCGCGAGGTGCGCGGGCTGGAACACCTCGAGGCCGCGCGTCAGAGCGGCCGCGGCGTGCTGGCGATGACACCGCACCTGGGCTGCTGGGAACTAGCCGGGCTTTATGTCGCCAGCCACATGCCCATCGTCGAGCTCTACCGGCCGCCGCGCCAGGCCTGGGCCGACCGCCTCATGCGCATGGGGCGTGAACGTGGTCAGGCACGCCTGGCCGCCCCTGACATCAAAGGAGTGCGAGCCCTGCTCGCCGCCCTCAAACGCGGCGAGGCGGCGGGCATCCTGCCCGACCAGGTGGCGAGCCGCGGCGACGGCGTCTGGGCGCCCTTCTTCGGCCGGCCGGCCTACACCCCAACGCTGGCCTTTCGGTTGGCCCGCGCCACCGGGGCGGTACCGCTGCTTTTGTTCTGCGAGCGCCTGACCTGGGGCCGCGGGTTCCGGCTCTGGGTGGAGCCCCTGCCCGACTTCTCCGCTGACGACGCGGCGGCGGCCGCGCGCCTCAATGCCGCCCTGGAGGCCCTCATCCGCCGTCACCCAGAACAGTACCTCTGGCGCTATCGCCGCTACAAGCGGCCAGGCGATGCGCCGCCACCGCCCGGTGAGGAGGCGGGGACAGAATGACCCGCCTGGGCATCGCCTTGCTCTACGTGCTCTACCGCCTGCTGCCCATCCCGACCCTGGGTCGACTGGGCGAGGGGTTCGGCCTCGTGCTCCACGCCCTGAGCAGGACGCGGCGCCGCATCGGCGAGACCAACCTGCGCCTGTGTTTTCCCGAACTTGACGAGGCGGCGCGGCGGCGGCTGCTCAAGGCGCACTACCGCGCGCTGGGGCGGGCGAGCCTGCTGGAAGCGGTGGCCTGGTGGGGCAGCCGCGAAGAACTGGAAGGCTTGGTGCGGCTCGAGGGGCTGGAGCACTTCGAGCGCCACCTGGGCCAGCCGCTGATCCTCCTCGCGCCGCACTTCGTCGGCTTGAACTTGGGCGGCGTGCGGCTCACCCTGCTGCCGGTCAAGTTCGCCTCCATCTACAAGCGGGTGCGCAACCCCCATATCGACCGCATGCTGCGCCATGCCCGCAGCCGCTTCGGCGGCTCCGAGCTGATCGCCCGCCACGAGGGCATCAAGCCGGCCCTGCGCGCCATTCGCCAAGGCCTGCCGTTCTACTATCTACCCGACCAGGACTTCGGCGGACGTGATGCCATCTTCGTGCCTTTCTTCGGCGTGCCGACCGCCACGGTCACCGCGCTGCCGCGGCTCGCCCGCATCACCGGCGCGCGCGTGGTGCCCTGCGTGGTCCGCCAGGAGGGCGAGGGCTATGTGGTACGTTTCCATCCCGCCTGGGAGGATTTCCCCAGCGACGATGTAGAATCCGACACGCGCCGCATGAAT
>JBKBRS010000018.1:0-19874 GCA_046292095.1 Thiobacillaceae bacterium | reverse complement strand
CCTGGATGCCTACCGATACCATGTTGCGGTCGAGAACCACTTCGCCCTGCATCATTGGACGGAAAAGCTCGCAGACGCCTTCCTGGGCCTGGCGTTGCCTTTTTATTGCGGCTGCCCGAATGCCGACGCGTATTTCCCGCCCGAGAGCTTCATCCCTTTGGATATCCGCGACCCCGACGGCGCGGCAAGAATCATCCGCGAGGCCATCGCTCGCAACGAATACGAGCGGCGCCTGCCCGCCATCCTGGAGGCGCGCCGGCGGGTCCTATACGAATACAACCTCTTTGCCATCCTCTCCCGTGAGCTGCCGGGGCTATATGACCCCAATCGCCAGGGCGAGGCGGGCACGGTGATTTACTCCCGCCATGCCCTGCGCCGGAACATCAAGAACGCCTTACAGGACATCGTCGGCAAGGGCCGCGCCAGACTGCTAAGCCTGGCCGGACGCTGACGGCGGTCCAGGCCTGGCCAGCGCGCTGGCAGCCGACACCCCGGCTCAAAGACGGCGGCCGCGCAACGGCGGGATGCGTGTGGCCGTCCAGCCCGCCCGGGCCATGGACCAGAACTCTTGCACGCCGGCGAGTCGGCCCGGTGGCGTCTGACCCAGGAATGCCCAGGCGGCGATGAGGGCGGGTAGCGGCGCGCGGGGGTCGATGGGCTGCGCCAGGGTCTGCTTGGACAGCTTGTCCCCGCGCGCGTCCAGCACCACCGGCAGGTGCAGATACTGCGGCGTGGGTAGCCGAAGGGCCCGTTGCAGGACGATCTGGCGCGGGGTGGAGGCGATGAGGTCGGCGCCGCGCACCACATGGGTGATGCCCTGGGCGGCGTCGTCCACCACTACGGCGAGCTGGTAGGTATAGACGCCATCCGCTCGACGCAGGACGAAGTCGCCGCACTCCGTCGCGACATCGCACCCCACGCACCCATGCAGGGCGTCGTCGAAGACGATGCGCGCCTGCGGCACGCGCAGGCGCAGGGCGGCCGGGCCCAGCCCCACCCGCCGCGCACGGCAGTGGCCGGGATAGACCGGCCCGTCCACGCCACGCCGCGCCGCGGCGGCAATCCGTTTGCGGCTGCAGGTGCAGGCATAGACCCAGTCCTCGCGCTGCAGCCGCTCCAGGGCGTCGCGGTAGGCGGCAAGGCGCCGGCTCTGGTAGAGGACCGCTCCGTCCCACTCGAAACCGAAGGCCTCCAGGGTGCGCAGGATGGCGTCCGCTGCCCCCGCCACCACCCGTGGCGGGTCCACGTCCTCGATGCGCAACAGCCATTCGCCGCCGTGCCGGCGCGCCTCCAGGTAGCTGCCGAGTGCGGCCACCAGGGAGCCGAAGTGCAGCGGCCCGCTGGGCGTGGGGGCGAAGCGGCCACGATAGGGCACGGTCTGCATGCGGCCGCCTTCAGCCCGATCGGGGTGTGCTGGCGGCAAGCTCGGCGTAGAGGGCCGCCACCCGCTCCGCCATGCGTTCGGCGCGCCAGGCCTGGGCATAGGCCACGGCCGCGGCGGCGAGCCGCCGGTGCGCCTCGGCGTCGTCGAGGAGTTCCGCAACGATGCGCGCGAAGCCGGCTGGGTCGGGCGGGGCGATGCGGCAGCCCTCGCCCTCGCGCAGCACGTCGCGGGTGCCCATCTCCGCCAGGGCCACCACCGGCGTGCCCTGCGCCATGGCCTCGAGCAGGACCAGACCCTGGGTCTCGGTGCGCGAGGCGAAGACGAACACGTCGGCCGCTCGGTAGCAGTCGGGCAGCTCGCGCTGCCGGTCGAGGTAGCCGACGAAGCGCACGCTGTCGGTGAGTTTGAGCCGGCGCACCTCGCGATGCAGCTCGCGTTCGGCCGGCCCCTCGCCGGCGATGACCAGACAGGCCTCGGGATGGGTGCGCTGCAGGGCCACCAGCATATCGAGCAGGAAGCCGATGTTCTTCTCGAAGGCCACACGGCCGACGAACAGCAGCAGCGGCCGATTAGGCGGCAGACCGTGGGCGTGGCGGAAGCCCGCGCCATTGCCCGGCACAAAGGCTTCCGGCAGCAGCCCGGTCGGGATCACCTCGATGCGGGTGGCGACACCGTATTCGAGCAAGGCCTCGCGCATGGGGCCGGAGGGCGCGATCACCGCGTCGACCTCGTTGCACTGCCGGCGTGAAATCCTGCGTGCCAGGGCCTTGAGCCATTCCCTCGGCAGGATGGGCAGGTAGTGGTGGAAGTATTCGGTGAACAGGGTGTGATAGGTCTCGATAAGCGGCGTGCCATGCCGGCGGGCATGGCGCAGGCCGGCATAGTGGGCGAGAAAGGGGGTGTGCACGTGCACCACGTCGAACGGCCCCGGGGCGGCATCGAGGGCGGCATTCAGCTCGCGCCAGTGCATCAACCGGTCCTCCGGGTCGAAGGGGAGGCTGATGCCGCGCACCCTCAGCACGCCGGACTCGGGCGTGCTGCGTTCATAGTCGGGGGCCACCAGCGTCACCTCGTGCCCGGCGGCCAAGAGCTCGCGACGCAGGGTCTGGATGGAGGTGGAGACCCCGTTGATGCGTGGGAAATAGACGTCGGACAGGAGGAGGACGCGCATGCGGGGCGCGACCCACGAGGGGCCGCGGTGGTTGACGGGGCGAAAACGCGGCAATTATAGTCTTGCCATGCTGGAGCGACTGAACGCCCTGGAGGACAAGCTCAACCAACTGCTGGAGCGCTGGCAGGCCACACGGGAGGAAAACCTGCGCCTGCGCCAGCAGGTGGTCGCCTTGGAGAACGACAACAAGCTGCTCAACGAGCGCCTGGCCGAGGCCCGCACGCGCCTGGCAGCCCTTTACGACAAGATCCCCGACTGATGGCCGCACCCCGCCACATCAGTCTCGACGTCGCCATCATGGGACGCGAGTTTCGCATCTCCTGCCCCGAGGAGGAGCGCGAGGCCCTGCTCGCCGCGGTGAGCTTCCTCGACCGCAAGATGCGCGAGATCCGCGACACCGGCAAGGTGATCGGGCTGGAACGTATCGCCATCATGGCGGCGCTCAACATCACCCACGACTACCTCGCCGCGCGCCCGCCCGCGGCCGACGACAGCGCCGCCCGCAGCAAGGTCGAGCAGCTCAATGCGCTGCTTGATACCGCGCTCGCGCAACAGGATAATCTCTTCTGACCCCCTGCTGGGTGCGCGAGGGCTGCGTATTCTGTGAACCGATACGCAAAGCCTCGGCTGCGGCTAGAGCTCGCCGGTGTGCGCGTGGCACCGTGTCCATGTGCCTGAAGGCGATGCGCCGTGGCCACCTTGAACCCCTGGGTTCAAGAGTTGCGGTCCGGACGGCCTATGCGGGGGGTCGTCTCTTATGAGGACAGAGGACTGAGGACAGTCGGTTTGTACGCTGCGCGCGGCTGGCTGCTCCCTGATGACTGAAGACCGAGGACGGAGGACTGTGTTGGTTTCCGTCTCGGCAGCCCTACACTTATCGCCTTCAACCCAAATTCACACCGTCAGCCATATTGATCGACTCGACCGAGACACCGGGTTCGAGCCTGGATAAGGGGCAGCTGCGTCGCACCTTGCGCGCACGGCGCGCGGCCGTGCCGGCGGCGGTGCGCAAGCGTGCCGGGCGGGTGATCGAGCGCCTGGCCCTGCGCCGGGGGCTGATCCGCCGCGGCTGGCGCATCGGTTTCTACGTGCCGGCCAAGGGGGAGGTAGACTGTCTGCCCCTGCTCAACCGGGCCCTGTGGATGGGGGCGCGCTGCTATCTGCCCGTGGTCCCGCCCCGCGCGGGCGGCTGGCACGGGGGCAAGCGGCTTTGGTTCAGCCGCCTGGGCGGCTTGGCGCGGCACTGGTCGGTCAACCGCTACGGCATCCCAGAGTACGGCCATAAGCCGAGCCGATTGCGCATCGCCTGGCTAAAGGTGGTCTTCCTGCCGATGCTGGGCTTCGACGCCGCCGGCTACCGCATGGGCATGGGCGGCGGCTATTACGACGCGAGCCTCGCCTACCTCCGTCGCCGTCGGCACTGGTGCAAGCCGCTGCGGGTGGGGCTCGCCTTCGAGGCGCAGCGGGACGAGCGGCTGCCGCACGATCCCTGGGACATCCCGGTCGATCTGGTCATCACCGAGTCGCGGGTGTACGACTGCCGGCGAGGCCGACGCGCCGCACCGGCCAGTGGCTAGTCTGCAAACGAATAGGGCGGACCCATGGTCCGCCCTCTTGCTCGCCTCGGTTTTCCGGCTTACTTCTTCTCGGCCGGTTTCGCCGCCGTGGCAGCCGCCGGAGCCTGCTGCTGCGCCGGCTGGGTCAGGGCCGTAAAGGGGTTGGGGATGTTGCTGTAGGTGGCGGGGTTGAGGAAGGCACCCCAGGCGCCATAGGTCTGCGGGTTCATGGCCGCGGCCATCCACTGGGCGTAGAGGTTGGGGTTGAGCGGGGCCAGCATCAGGTTCAGGTTGGCCGGGGCCAGCGGGGCCATGGCCCAGTTCATGTACAGGGCGGGGTTCAGCGGGGCCAGGGCCATCTGCAGCATGCGCGGATCCAGCGGCGCCGTCATCCACTTGAAGTACATGTTGGGGTTGAGCATCGGGGCCAGGGCGGCGGTGTAGAAGTTCGGGTCCATGGCCGCGGCGAGCCAGCGGGTGTACATGGCCGGATCAAGGAAACCCATGTAGGCGCGCAGGATGTCGGGCGACATGCCGGACTGGGCCATCTTGGTGTAGGTGGCCGGGTCCATGCTGCGCTGCATCATGATCATCATGGTGGCCGGATCCATGAGGTTGGTCATGGTCTGCACGGCGGCCTTGGGATCCTGCATGGGCTGCACGACCTTGGCCGGATCCATCAGCTGGGTGGCGGTCTGCTCGGGACCGGAGGCCTGCTGGGCAAGGGCGAATTGGCTCGTGAGGGCTAAGCCCAGGGCGCTGACGAGAGGGGCGAGTTTCATACGTGACTCCACTTGGTTTCGGTTGGATGGGGCGTTCGGCGTTGCGTGTGCAATGAAGTCGCACACATGTGTTGGATTTTAGCCTTTGAATATTAGAGTATTTGGTTTTCCAGATGGCTACGGCACGTGGCGGCCGGCGGAGTGTTGCCCACCGGCAACGTCAGGCGCCGAGATAGGCGCTTTGCACCGCCGGGTCGCGCATCAGCTCGGCGCTCGGGCCGTTCAAGCGGATGCTGCCGCTCTCCATGACATAGGCCCGCTGGCTCGCCTTGAGCGCCAGGTGGGCATTCTGCTCGACCAGGAGCAGGGTGACGCCCGCGCCGGCGATGGCCTTTATCGTCTCGTAGATCTTCGCCACCATGAGCGGCGCCAGCCCCATGCTCGGCTCGTCCAGCAGCAGCAGCCGCGGCCGGCTCATGAGCGCGCGACCGATGGCCAGCATCTGCTGCTCGCCACCGGACAGCGTCCCTGCCACCTGGCCGCGGCGTTCCGCGAGCCGCGGGAAGAGGTCGTAGACGTGGGCGAGATCGGCGGCCACGCCGGCATCGCGCCGGGTATAGGCCCCCATGGCCAGGTTCTCCGCCACGGTCATGCGCGCGAAGATGCCCCGCCCCTCCGGGACCATGGCCACCCCCAGGCGGGCGATGGCATGTGCCGGCAGGCCGTTGAGGCGCTGACCGGCGAACCGGATGTCGCCGCCGGCGTGTATGAGGCCGGTCAGCGCCCTGAGCGTGCTGCTCTTGCCGGCCCCGTTGGCGCCGATCAGACAGACCAGTTCGCCCTCGTCCACGCTGAGGTCTATGCCGCGCACGGCCTGGATGCCGCCATAGGCCACCTTGAGCCCCTTGACCGCGAGCAGGCTCACGCGGCGGCCTCCGTCCCGAGATACGCGGCGATCACCGCCGGGTCACGGCGCACCGCTTCCGGCGGCCCCTCGGCGATCTTGCGGCCGTAGTCGAGCACCGCCACCCGGTCGCACAGGCCCATCACCAGCTTGACGTCGTGCTCGATCAGCAGCAGGGTCAGGCCCTGCGCGCGCAGACGCAGGAACAGCTCCGCCATCTGCCGCCGCTCGGAAGGGTTCATGCCGGCCACGGGCTCGTCCAGGGCCAGCAGCCGCGGCTCGGTGGCAAGCGCGCGGGCGATCTCCAGCCGGCGCTGCTCGCCGTAGGCGAGGTGTCCGGCCAGGGTGCGGCCTTTGTGGGCGAGGCCGACGAAGTCGAGGAGGGCGCGGGCGCGCTCGCGGCTGGCCGTCTCCTCGGCGCGGGTGCCGGCGTCGCGCAGCACGGCGCCGAACACCCCGGCGCGGGTGCGTACATGACGGCCGACCAGGACGTTCTCCAGCGCCGTCATGTTGGTGAATAGCCGTATGTTCTGGAAGGTGCGGGCGAAGCCCAGCTCGACGATCGCGTGCGGCTTGCGGTTGTGGATCGGCCGGCCGTCGAGCAGGATCTCCCCGTGGCTGACGCTGTAGAGCCCGGTCATGCAGTTGAACAGGGTGGTCTTGCCGGCGCCATTGGGGCCGATCAGGCCGTAGATCTCGCCGGCCTTGACGGCGAGCGTCACGTCATCCAGGGCGACGATGCCGCCGAAGCGCTTGCTCACTGCGTTGACGCTCAGAAGCGTGGCCATGCGGCTTAGGCCCGGCTGTCGTAGAGGCTCGCCTGCTCCTGGACGGCCACCCCGTCCTCGGCGTGGAACTCGCGTTTGCGCTGGCGCGAGGGGATCAGCCCCTCGGGCCGGTAGACCATCATCAGCACCAGGGCCACGCCGAAGAGCAGCATGCGCAGGTCGCCCGGATCGACCACAACCTGCCCCAAGGCGGCGCGTTGCCAGTCGCCCAGATAGCGCAGGGCCTCGGGCAGGACGGTCAGCAGGACCGCGCCCAGGATCACCCCCGGGATGTGGCCCATGCCGCCCAGCACGATCATGCACAGGATGAGGATGGACTCCCACAGGGTGAAGCTCTCCGGGCTGATGAAGCCCTGGAAGGCGGCGAACAGCCCGCCGGCCACACCGCCGAAGACCGCCCCCATGGCGAAGGCGAGCAGCTTGATGTTGCGCGTGTTGATGCCCATGGCGGCGGCGGCCACCTCGTCCTCACGGATCGCCGCCCAGGCGCGGCCGATGCGCGAATCCTGCAGGCGGTAGGCGATGAAGAGGGTCGCCAGGGTGAAGACGAGAAAGAGGTAATAGTAGAAGTGCGCCGAGGCGAAGGTGATGCCGAACAGTTCCTGGGTCTTGCCGAAGGAGACGCCGGCGATGATGACCGGATCGATCAGGTTGATCCCCTGCGGCCCGTTGGTGATGTTGACCGGGGCGTTCAGGTTGTTCATGAAGATGCGGATGATCTCGCCGAAGCCCAGCGTCACGATGGCGAGATAGTCGCCGCGCAATCGCAGGGTCGGCGCGCCCAGCAGCACGCCGAAGACCCCGGCGAGCCCCGCCCCCAAGGGCAGGATGGCCCAGAAGGGTAGGTGTAGCCCGAAGTGAGGGCTTGCCAGCCAGGCGTAGAGATAGGCGCCGAGGGCGTAGAAGGCGACGAAGCCCAAGTCGAGTAGGCCGGCATAGCCGACGACGATGTTGAGCCCCAGGGCGAGGATCACGTAGAGCAGGGCGAAGTCCAGCACCCGCACCCAGCTGCGCGAAAGCCCCGCCTCGACCAGAAAGGGCAGCACGGTCAGCAACACGGCCAGGACGATCAGCGCCGTGCGGGCCTCGGCGCGGCGGCGCGGGCGGCGCAGGCGCTCAAGCACGGGTGGCCACCCGCTCGCCCAACAGACCCGAGGGCCGCAGCACCAGCACCAGGATCAGGACGAAGAAGGCGAAGACGTCCTGGTAGTGGCTGCCGAGGAAGCCGCCGGTGAGATCACCGATGTAGCCGGCGCCCAGGGCCTCGATCACCCCCAGCAGCAGCCCGCCCAGCATGGCCCCGGCGATGTTACCGATACCGCCCAGCACCGCCGCCGAGAAGGCCTTCAAGCCCAGCATGAAGCCCATGTAATAATGGGCGAGACCGTAGTAAGCGCTCACCATCACACCGGCGATGGCGGCCAGCGCCGCGCCGATCACGAAGGTGGCGGAGATCACGCGGTCGATGTCCACGCCCATCAGCATGGCCACCTCCTTGGACTGGGCAGTGGCGCGCATGGCGCGGCCCAGCCGGGTCTTTTGCACCAGCCACCACAACCCCGCCATCACCGCGGTGCACAGCAGCACGATGAAGATCTGTAGCGAGGTCACGTGCGCCCCCAGCACCTCGAAGCCCGCCTGCGGGATGAGCGGCGGGAAGGAGACGTACTGCCGGCCCCAGATCAACATGGCCGCGTTTTGCAGGACGATGGACACGCCGATCGCGGTGATCAGCGGGGCGAGCCGCGGCGCGCGCCGCAGCGGCCGATAGGCCACCTTCTCGATCACGAAGGCGAGCAGCATGCAGGCGGGGATGGCGACGAGCGCGCCGGCGAGCACCACCAGCAGGCCGGGCAGATCGGGGGCTAGGCCCAGCAGCAGCCCGATCACGCTGAGCGCCACCATGGCCCCCATCATGGTCACCTCGCCATGGGCGAAGTTGATGAGCTCCAGGATGCCATAGACCATGGTGTAGCCCAGCGCCACCAGGGCGTAGATGCTGCCCAGGACCAGGCCGTTGATGAGCTGTTGGACGAAGATATCCACTGCGCGCCGTGGGTTCAGGCCGAAAGCGCTGGGGCAAGCCTTGTTGCGTGCGCTGCCAGCCCCCGGCCGGCTCTACTGGATGGTCTCCAAGACCTGCCAGGCGCCGCCCTTGACCTGGTAGAGGGTCACCGCCCCGCCCTGGATGTCGCCCTTGGCGTCGAAGCGGATCTGCCCGGTCACGCCTTGGTGGTCGGTCTTGGGCAGCTCGGCCAGGACCTTGGCCGGTTCAGGGGAATCCGCCCGACGCATGGCGTCGACGAGCACCATGACGGCATCATAGGCGTAGGGGGCGTAGATCTGGATCTGCCCGTACTTGGCCTCGAACTTGCGCTTGAAATCCGGCCCGCCGGGCATCGCGTCGAGCGGCAGACCCGGCGACGAGGCGATCGCCCCTTCCGCGCTCTCGCCGGCGAGCTTCAGGAAGTTGGCGTTCTGCATGCCATCGCCCCCCAGGAAGCGGGCGGTGAGCCCCAGGCGCTTCATCTGCTGGGCCATGGGACCAGCCTGCGGGTCCATGCCGCCGAAGAAGACGAGGTCCGGGTTCTTGCCCTTGATGGCGGTGAGGATGGCGGTGAAGTCGGTGGCGCGGTCGTTGGTGTATTCGCGGGTGACGATCTCGGCGCCCGCGGCGCGCGCGGCGCGCTCGAATTCATCCGCCAGGCCCTGGCCATAGGCGGTGCGATCGTCGATGATGGCGATCTTGCGCGCCCCCAGCTTCTGCACCGCATACTGGCCTAGGACCCGCCCCTGCTGCTCGTCATTGGCCATGACGCGGTAGGCGTTTTTGTAACCCTGCGCGGTATAAGCGATGGCGGTGGCCGAGGGCGATATCTGTGGGATGCCGGCGTCGTGATAGTACTTGGAGGCGGGGATGGTGGTACCGGAATTGAGATGCCCGATGACCGCCACCACCCCGGCATCGACCAACTTTTGCGCGACGATGGTGGCGGTCTTGGGGTCAGCCTGGTCGTCCTCGCTCAAGAGCTCCAGACGCACCCTCCTGCCGCCCAGCGTGAGCCCCTGGGCGTTGATCTCCTCGACCGCGAGCCGCGCACCGTTGTCGTTGTCCTTGCCGATGTGCGCCTGCGGCCCGGTGAGCGGGGCGACGGAGCCGATCCTGACGATCTCGCTGCCGTCCGTCGTTTCCGCCTTTTGGCCACAGCCGGCCAGGCCGATGGCGACAGCCAGGGTCAGGATGGCGTTGATTAGTCGTGTGTGTCGCATGGCGGCGTCCCCTCGATGGTGATGCGGCAGACCGCGCATTTATACCACAGCAATGAAAAAGGCCGGTCGAGCCGGCCTTTTCGTGGGTCGAGGTCGCCTCTCAGAGCGACAGGATCCACTGCACGAGCGCCTTGGCGTCGGCGTCGGACACGCTCGGGTTGGGCGGCATCGGGACGTTGCCCCACACGCCCTTGCCCCCCTTCTTGATCACTTCGAGCAAGTGGGCCTCGGCCTTGGCATCGCCCTTGTATTTCTTGGCCACGTCCTTGAAGGCGGGGCCGACGACCTTGCGGGCTTCCTGGTGGCAGCTCAAGCAACCTTTCTTCTGTGCCAGATCCTTGCTGGCGAAGGCGGCGTTGGCGGACAGGGCCAGCACGGCGGCGGCGACGACGGTGAGGGGCGCTTTCATAGCATTCTCCTTGAAAGAGGGTTGCACAATTGCGTCACGCATGATAACGGGCAGCTTAGACGTTGAGAATAGCCCGTAAATAGTCAAATCGGACTATCTCGTCCGAGCAATCGACGCCGGTACAGACCCGGGCGCTGACGTAGGAATGGACCGGTTGCGTCAAGACATCCGGCAGGTCCACGACGTCGGCGGGGATGGCCAGACACAGGGCGTTGTCAGGACAGATCGGCTGCAGGCGCCGATGCCACTCGGCCAGCGCGTCCGCCGGACCGCGCATGACCACCACGGCGGTCGGGTACAAGTATTCACGCAGGGCCATGAGCAGACCGGGATAGGCGGCGGGCTGCGCGCGCATCCCGGGGGTATTCAGCAGCAGGGTGCGCTCGGCCGCAGCGAGGTAACGCGGCTCGCCGAGCAGGTGGCCCAGGCGGATGAGGGCGAGGGCCGCCACCGCGTTGCCGGCCGGCGTGGCGTTGTCGTGCACCGGCTTTAAGCGCTGGATGAGCGACTCGTGGTCGTGGCTGGTGAACCAGAAGCCGCCGCGCTCGGGGTCCTCGAAGCGGTCGAGCAGGCGGTCGGCCAGCGCCTGGGCCCAGGCGAGGTATTCTACGCGGAAGCGGGCCTGCATGAGCTCCAGCAGGGCGGCGAGCAGGAAGGCATGATCGTCCAAGTAGCCGTTCAGCTTGGCCGTGCCACCCTGCCAACTGGCGTACAAGCGTCCCTCGCGCCAGACCCGCGCGCGCAGGGCATCCACTGCCTGGGTGGCGCGCTCGGCTAAGTCCGGGCGGTCAAAGCGGCGTGCGGCGCGGGCGAGCCCTTGGATCGTCAGGGCATTCCAGGCGGTGAGCACCTTGTCGTCCAGGCCCGGCCGCCCCCGTGCTTGCCGTGCGGCCAGGAGCTTGCGACGGGCCTGTTCCAGCCGCTTGGCCGCCGCCTCCGAGCTGATGGCCAGCTCGTGCGCGATCGCCTCGAGCGGACGCTCACTGCCCAGGTGCCAGGCCCGGCCCTCGAAATTGGGCGGCTGGTCCAGGCCCCAGCGCGGCGCGGCCACGGCCCACTCTTCGGGGCTGAGCAGGGCCTCAACCGCCTGCGGCGTCCACAGGTAGTAGCGCCCCTCCTCACCCTCCGAGTCGGCGTCCAGGGCCGACCAGAACAGGCCCTCCGGGGTGGTCATCTCGCGATCGAGCCAGTCCACGGTGAGCTCGACCGCGCGGCGGTACACCGCCTCGCCGGTCAGCGCCCAGGCATCGGCATAGAGCCCGAGCAGCGGGCCGTTGTCGTAGAGCATCTTCTCGAAGTGGGGGATGGCCCAGCGCTCGTCCACCGAGTAGCGGTAGAAACCGCCGCCGACCTGGTCCATCAAGCCCCGCTCGGCCATGTGGCGCAGGGTGGTGAGCACCTGCGCGCGGGCCTCGGCGTCACCCCCATGCAACAGAAAGGCCAGATCGGTCGGCCGCGGGAACTTGGGCGCCCGGCCGTAGCCGCCGTGCATCGGGTCGTAGCCGGCCTTGAGGTCGATCAGCGCCGCCTGGAGGACGGCGGTCTCCGCCACGGTCGCTGCGCCCGGCTGCCGCTCGGCCGCGGCCAGGGCCTCGAGCAGGGCGGCGTTCTGGTCCTCTATCGCCGCGCGCTCGCGGCGATAGGCGGTGGCGATGTGCTCCAGGACCTCGATGAAGCCGGGCAGGCCATAGCGGGGCGTCTTGGGGAAGTAGGTGCCGGCGAAGAAGGGCACCCGATCCGGCGTCAGGAAGACGGTGAGCGGCCAGCCGCCCGGGCGGCGGGCGAGCAGCTGGTGCGCGCTCTGGTAGATCTGGTCGAGGTCCGGCCGCTCCTCGCGGTCGACCTTGATGTTGATGAAGTGGCGGTTCATCACCGCCGCCACCTCGGGGTCCTCGAAGCACTCGTGCGCCATGACATGGCACCAGTGGCAGGAGGCGTAGCCGATGGATAGCAGAATGGGCTTGTCCTCGGCCTGGGCCCGTGCCAGGGCCTCCTCACCCCAGGGATACCAGTCCACCGGGTTGTCGGCGTGCTGCCGCAGATAGGGGCTGGTCTCCTGGGCGAGGCGGTTGGGCATGGTGGACTCCGGACTGAGAGCCCATTGTAGCGGGCGGTACCTAAAGTTGACAAATTTACTCGGAATAAACCGCACGCCTCCCCGAGCCGCTTGCCCGGCTCAGGGCTGATGCACGCGCTCTCGGTCCTGTGTGCGCAGCCGGGTCTGGTCGTTCTGCTGCTCGTTGAGCCTCAGCTGCTGTTGCTCTTCGGTGCGGATGCGTTCCTGGACGGGCGCGGCTGCCGGATCGCGCAGGCGTTCCTGCGTCTGGACCTGCTGCCGCTCTTCCTGATGGATGCGCTTGCGATCCTGTTGCTGGACCGGTTCCTGCGGGGTGCGTTTCTGCATCTGGGCGGGTTGCGCCGGCCCGGCCATACCGCCACCCATACCGCCACCCATGCCGCCACCCCCCCGGGCCCAGACCGGGCCACCGGCCGCCAGGGCCAGGCTCAGAACGATCATCGATACCATCGGTTTCGGGTGTTTCATCTTAGACCTCCTATCAGCAATGCTATGACCTGTATCCATTCCGCGGCGGACGGCCCGTGGAGGGTAGCGCGCCAGCCTTGGAATGATTCCAACATAGGGGATATTTGTATCCGTATCACTTCATCCGGCGGCGCAGATGTTTCAGTTTGTTGCAGGCGCCGCCGTCCCCAGGTCAGACGTCGCTCGGCCGCCTTTGCGATACACTCGCCAGAACACGAATCACGTAGCCGTGCCATGCCACCCAAACTCACCCGCTACCTGATCGTCGCCGTCGTCGCGATCGTGCTCTTGTTCGCCGCCTGGACCTGGCTGGCGCTCACCTGGAGCTACTCCGAGGGCGAGCGCGCCGGCTACGTGCAGAAATTTTCCAAGAAGGGCTGGCTGTGCAAGACCTGGGAGGGTGAGATCGCCATGGTGACCATGCCCGGGGCGATCCCGGAGAAGTTCGCTTTCAGCGTGCGCGAAGAGACGGTGGCCGAGGCGATCAACCGCCTGGCCGGCCGGCGGGTGGTGCTGCATTACCAGCAGCACAAGTTCGTGCCGACCTCCTGCTTTGGCGAGACGGAATACTTCGTGGTCGGCGTGCGCGCGGTCGAGGGCGACGAGCTACCCGAGCCGGCGGTGCCCCAGGGGCAGTTGCTGCAACCGCGCTGAGTGGGCGGGGGATTCAGTGCGCCGGCGCCCAGAGCCCGTCCGGCTCCCGGCAGGCCTGCCCCTGCACCGTCCGGCGCTCCGACCCCACGACCATCTCGGTCTCATAGGCGCGGCAATAGCGCCCGTCCGGGCCAAACTCGACCTGGCCGGGCGTGACGGCGTAGTCGCGGCCGCTGGCAGGGTCGCGCCAGGTCACTCGCTGCCCGGTCTCGGCGAACTCCAAGGCATGGGCCACGCAGGCCTGGTCTTGGGCATCCATCTCCCGACCGATGGCGCCGCCGATCAGGGCGCCGACGATGGCCCCGCCGATGGTGGCGGCGGTACGGCCACTGCCCTTGCCGATCTGGCTACCCAGCAGGCCACCGACCACGCCGCCGATGACACCGCCGACCACGTCGCGGTTGCAATAGATGATGCTGCCGGAGGGCGCCTTGGGAGGGGGTGGCTCCCAGCCGGGCCGGTAGACCGGGCCACCGCCTTCCACCACGATCCAGGGCGGTTGGGCGACGACCACCGTCGCCTGCTTGTGCCGCTTCGCCCGGCGGTCGCCCTTGCACTCGATCTTTTCCGTGTAGCGTCCGTCGCGCCGCCATTCCCGTTCGATCCGGCAGGGGCCGTCGCGGAAACGCTCCTCAAAATCCCCCCGCGCGTGGCGATAGGGGCCCTCGCGCCCGCCGCGGCACTCCCGCGTCTCCTTGTAGCCACCATCGGGCTTGAATTCGCGCTTGACCGTGCAGGGGCCGTCGCGAAAAGTCTCGCGGTACTCGCTGCCGCGGCGGTCATCGTGCCAGCGGTCAGCCAGGGCGGCGCCGGGCAGGGCCAGGCAGAGGGCGGCCAGGAGGGGCATGATCGGCGGGGTCTTGTCCATGCAAACACTCCTCGGGATGCAGCCGGGCAGTCATGGTGGCAGGCCGCCGGCTGCAGACAGGCGTCAAGGTATCACAGCTTGACCCGGCATCTATAGTGAGAATGCCCCACGTGTAACCACGCCCGCTCATGTCCTGGCAAGCCTGGCTCACCCTCGCCGTCGTCGCCCTGTGCGTGGGCCTGCTGGCGCGCAACCGCCATCCGCCGGATGTGGTCATGCTGGGCGGCCTCACCCTGCTGCTGCTCGCCGGCGTCATCATTCCGGCCGACGCCCTCTCCGGCCTGTCCAACGAGGGCATGGTGACGGTGGCGGTGCTCTACGTGGTCGTCTCCGGGCTGCAGGAGACCGGCGGCACGGTGCGGGTGTCGCAGGCCCTGCTGGGGCGGCCGCGCTCGCTCGCCTGGGCGCAGCTGCGGCTCATGACCCCCGTGTCGGCACTGAGCGCCTTTCTCAACAACACGCCGGTGGTGGCCATGTTCATCCCGGCCGTGCAGGATTGGGCCAAGCGACACGGCCTGTCCGCCTCGCGCCTGATGCTGCCCCTGAGCTATGCCGCGATCGCCGGCGGCACCTGCACCCTGATCGGCACCACCACCAATCTGGTGGTCAACGGCATGTTGATCGCCCACACCGGCGAGGCGGGGCTCGGCCTGTTCGACATCGCCTGGGTGGGGGTGCCCACCCTGCTGCTCACCATCGCCTTCGTCGTGCTGCTGGGTGGGCGCCTGCTGCCGGAGCGCCGGCCGGCGCTGAGCCTGCTGGAGGACGCGCGCGAGTACACGGTAGAGATGCGGGTCGAGCCCGGCAGCCCGCTCGCTGGCCGCAGCATCGAGGCGGCCGGCCTGCGGCAACTGCCGGGGATGTATCTGGTGGAGGTCGAGCGCGACGGCCAGATCATGCCGGCGGTCGCACCCACCGAGGTCCTGCGCGGCGGCGACCGCCTGCTCTTCGCCGGCCTGGTGGACTCGGTGCGCGACCTGCAGAAGCTCCCCGGCCTCGTGCCGGCCACCGACCAGGTCTTCAAGCTCGGCTCCCCGCGGCACGCGCGCTGCCTGGTCGAGGCGGTGGTCTCCGAGAGTTTCCCCCTGCTGGGCAAGAGCATCCGCGAGGGCCGCTTCCGCACCCAGTACCAGGCCGCCATCCTCGCCGTGGCGCGCAACGGCCGCCGCGTGCCGGGCAAGATCGGCGACATCGTCCTGCGGCCGGGCGATACCCTGCTCTTGGAGACGCATCCCAACTTCGTCGAGCGCTACCGCAACACGCGCGACTTCCTGCTGGTGAGCCGCCTGGACGACTCGGCGCCGGTGCGCCACGAACGGGCCTGGCTGGCGCTGGCGATCATGGCCGGCATGGTGACGAGCGTGACCCTGGGGCTCCTGGGGCTGCTCGAGGCGGCCATGCTGGCGGCCGGGCTCATGCTGATCACCCGCTGCACCAGCGCCTCTGCCGCGCGCCGGGCGGTGGACCTGCAGGTGCTGCTGGTGATCGCCGCCGCCTTCGGCATCAGCCTGGCGCTGCAAAAGAGCGGCGCCGCCGGGATCATCGCCGGGGGGCTCATCGGCCTGGCCGGCGACGACCCCTGGCTCACACTGGCGCTGGTCTTCCTGGTCACCTCGCTGTTCACCAACGTCATCACCAACAACGCCGCCGCCGCCCTCATGTTCCCCATCGCCGCGGCCGCCGCGGCGCGGCTGGAGGTGAGCCTGCTGCCCTTCGCCATCGTCATTATGAAGGCCGCCTCGGCCAGCTTCGCCACCCCCATCGGCTACCAGACCAACCTCATGGTGATGGGGCCGGGCGGCTACCGCTTCAATGACTACCTGCGCCTGGGCGTGCCGCTCACCCTGTTCACCGGGGTGTTGACCGTCCTGATCGTGCCGCTGGTCTGGCCGTTCTGATGACTGCGCTCAGAGCCGGTCGAGCAGGGACAGGGTGACCTCGGCGAGCCGCTGCATGTCCTCCTCGCCGATCACATAGGGCGGCATGAAATAGACCGTGTGGCCGATGGGGCGCAGGAAGACCCCGAGGTCGAGGGCGCGGCGGTGGAAGTCGCGGGCGAAGGCGGGCGGGGCGTCGATCACGTCGAAGGCCCAGATCATGCCGGTGTGGCGGAAGTGGGCCACTCGCGGGTGGCGTGCTACCGGCGCGAGCAGCTCAGTCAGGCGCGTGGCGCGAGCATGGTTGGCCGCGAGTACATCGTCCTGTTCGAAGATGTCCAGCACCGCCAGCGCCGCCCGACAGGCGAGCGGATTGCCGGTGTAGGAGTGCGAGTGCAGGAAGCCGCGCGTGGTGGCGTCGTCGTAGAAGGCGGCGTAGATCGATTCGCGCGTGAGCACGGCGGCGAGCGGTAGATAGCCACCGGTGAGGCCTTTGGACAGGCAGACGAAGTCGGCGATGTCGGCCACCCTCGTGCCTCCCCCTCCCCCTTGAGGGGGGAGGGCTGGTGAGGTGGTGGCCACCGGCGCCTGCTCGCAGGCGAACATCGTACCCGTGCGCCCGAAGCCCACGGCGATCTCGTCGGCGATGAGGTGTACCGCGTGGCGGTCGCACAGCTCACGTGCGAGCCGCAGGTAGAGCGGGTGGTACATGGCCATGCCGGTGGCGCCCTGCACCAGCGGCTCGAGGATCACCGCGGCGGTGGTCTCGGCGTGCCGTTCGAGATAGGCGGCGAGGTCCGTGGCGGCGCGGCGGGCGACGTCCTCGGCCGTCTCGCCGGGCCGGGCCGCGCGCGCGTCCGGGCTCATCACCTGATGCGTGATCCTGAGCAGCGGCGCATAGGTGTCCTTGAACAGGGCCACGTCGGTGACCGACAGGGCCCCCAGGGTCTCGCCGTGGTAGCCGTTTCTGAGGCTGACGAAGCCGGTCTTCTCCGGCCGGCCGCAGTTCTTCCAGTAGTGGTAGCTCATCTTGAGGGCGATCTCGACGGCCGAGGCCCCGTCCGAGCCATAGAAGGCATGTCCCAGGCCGGTCAGCCGCGCGAGCCGCTCCGACAGCTCCACCACGGGCGCGTGTGTACAGCCGGCCAGGATCACGTGCTCGATGCGGTTGAGCTGATCGACGAGGGCGGCGTTGATGCGCGGGTTGGCGTGGCCGAAGAGGTTCACCCACCAGGACGAGATGGCGTCCAAATAGCGGCGGCCGGCGTAGTCGATCAGCCACGCCCCCTCGCCGCGGGCGATGGGCAGGGGCGGCGCGGTCTCCAGCTGCTTCATCTGCGTGCAGGGGTGCCACAGGGCGGCACGGCTGCGGTCAATCCAGTCCTCGTTGCGCATCGTTTAACATGAAACAACGTGATTGACGGGCGCATAAAAGCCTCGCCGACGATGATGTCGCGAAACGAACGAAACGAACTACTCGCGATCGAACGGCCAACTCATCGACCTCGGTCAAGCGCCACCCCTGGCGCCTCTAACTTTGGTAGGCAAGCAAGCCGTTCAGTTGTTTCATTCTACAGGGGTGGCACGCTGCCGTGGCATGTCCGTTAGCATGAAAGTTGGCGAGCCGGCTCTCGAAGCTCCCCTCTCCCGCAAGCGGGACCAGCCCGAAGGGCGCAGGACGCAACGAAGTTGCGGTCCCGAGCATAGCGAGGGATGGGCCGCAGGCCCACAGAGGGGGTGGGGGTGAGGGAAACGGAGATCACTTTCATGTACTGGGGCGTCTTCTCAGAGTCATATCCGTTAGGGGTATCGGTTCGTTAGCCGTGTAAGGATAGCGGACTGGATTGTGCGCTGGTTCGGGTTTGCAGGCGGGTGTTCGTTTCGATAATATTGGAAACATGGAATTGAATCAGGCCGTACAGGCCTTGACCGCCCTGGCCCAGGCGCACCGCCTGGCCGTCTATCGCCTGCTGGTGCAGGCCGGACCGGCCGGCAGGGTGGCGGGCGAGATCGCCTCTGCTTTGGGGCTGCCCCCCGCCACCCTGTCCTTCCATCTCAAGACGCTGGCCCACGCCGGCCTCATCCACCCGCACCCCGAGGGGCGGCATGTGCGCTACACCGCCGACTTCGCCGCCATGCACGCCCTGATCGACTATTTGAGCGAGAACTGCTGCGGTGACACGCGCGCGGCGTGCGCACCGCCGGCCCTGCAACCGATCGTCACCACCACCCGGAGCCCGACATGACCGAAACCAGGCAGAAGACCGTCCTCGTGCTGTGCACCGGCAACTCCTGCCGCTCGCAGATGGCCGAGGCGATCCTCAACCACGACCTCGCCCCGCAGGTGCGCGCGATCTCCGCCGGCACCCGCCCGCAGCCCAAGGTGGCCGACGGCGCGATCGCCGCGCTCAAGGCGGCCGGCCTGCCCACCGAGGGGCTCCACCCCAAGGACGTGGAGGCGGTGATCAATGAACCCATCGACCTGGTGGTGACCGTATGCGACAACGCGCGCGAGCGCTGTCCGGTCTTCCCCCGTCCGGTGCCCAGCCTGCACCTGCCCTTCCACGACCCGCACGGCGAGCCGCTGGAATCCTTCCTGCGCGTGCGCGACGACATCCGCGCCCGCCTGGTGCCGGCGGTGCGCGCAGCGCTGGGGCTGTGAACATGTCCGCACAATGCGAGGTCACCGCCCGCCGGGCGGCGGGCGCGCCCATGAGCTTCTTCGAGCGCTGGCTGAGCCTGTGGGTGGCCCTGTGCATCGTCGTTGGCGTCGCCCTGGGGCAGTGGTTCCCCGCCCCCTTCCAGGCCCTGGGCCGCCTGGAGCTGGCCCAGGTCAACCTGCCGGTGGGGTTGCTCATCTGGGTGATGATCATCCCCATGCTGATGAAGATCGACTTTGGCGCGCTCGCCCAGGTGCGCGCGCACTGGCGCGGCATAGTCGTGACCCTCATCGTCAACTGGGCGGTCAAGCCCTTCTCCATGGCGCTGCTCGCCTGGCTGTTCATCCGCGGCCTGTTCGCCCCCTACCTGCCGGCTGAGCAACTGGACAGCTATGTGGCCGGCCTCATCCTGCTCGCCGCCGCGCCTTGCACCGCCATGGTCTTCGTCTGGAGTCGGCTCTCCAACGGCGACCCCTACTTCACCCTGACCCAGGTGGCGTTGAACGACCTGATCATGGTCTTCGCCTTCGCTCCCATCGTCGGGTTGCTGCTGGGGCTCTCCGCCATCACCGTACCCTGGGACACCTTGTTGATCTCGGTGGTGATGTACATCGTCATCCCGGTGGCCATCGCCCAGGCTTGGCGCAAGCATTTGCTACGCCAGGGTGAGGGGCGCCTCGACGCGGTCCTCACCACCCTGGGCCACGCCTCCATCCTCGCCCTGCTCGCCACCCTGGTCCTGCTCTTCGCCTTCCAGGGCGAGGCCATCCTCAAGCAGCCGCTCATCATCGCTATGCTCGCGGTGCCCATCCTGATCCAGGTCTTCTTCAACTCGACCCTAGCCTACTGGCTCAACCGTCAGGTGGGCGAGCAGCACAGCGTGGCCTGCCCCTCGGCCCTGATCGGCGCGTCCAACTTCTTCGAGCTGGCGGTGGCGGCGGCCATCTCGCTGTTCGGCTTCGAGTCGGGTGCGGCGCTGGCCACCGTGGTGGGGGTGCTGATCGAGGTGCCGGTGATGCTGTTGGTGGTCAAGCTGGTCAACCGCAGCAAGGGCTGGTATGAACGG
>JBKBRS010000185.1:0-3816 GCA_046292095.1 Thiobacillaceae bacterium | reverse complement strand
ATGGTCAAGACCGGTGCCTTAAACCACTCGGCCACACCTCCGTTCGGAACTGGGCGTTGCCGGTTTTAGTTCCGGCACGCCCGCTGGCGCGGGCTTAACATTCGCAAGCGAATGTTAGCCTACACTGCCATGCCGCGTGCGCGGCATGGTCAAGACCGGTGCCTTAAACCACTCGGCCACACCTCCATATCACACGCCGTGCACTGCACGCAGGGCTGGCGACCGCAGCCTGTATTCTATTTTAAACGAGCCCGCGCGCTTTCCCCATCAACCCATTCCAGCGCTACTGCTGGCCCGGGTAGGTGGCAAGCATCTGGAAGACGGCTGCCGCCTTGTCAAGACATTCTTGGTACTCGGCCTCTGCCGCCGAGTCGGCGACGATGCCGCCACCGGCCCAGAAGGTGAGGCCCCCGTCACGCCAGGTGAGTGTGCGGATGGCGATGTTGGTGTCCATGCCGCCGTCGAAACCCAGGTAGCCGATGGCGCCGCAATACACGCCACGGCGGTGGGGCTCGAGTTCCTCGATGATCTGCATGGCGCGCAGCTTGGGGGCGCCGGTAATCGAGCCGCCCGGGAAGGCCGCGCACAGGAGCGAGACGGCATCCTCGCCGGGGCGCAGTCGTCCGGTCACCGTGCTGACGAGATGATGCACGGTGGCGAAGCTCTCCACTCGGAAGAGCTCCGGGACCTGGACGCTGCCGGGTATGCAGACCCTGCCCAGGTCGTTTCGCAACAGGTCCACGATCATCAGGTTTTCGGCACGGTCCTTGACGCTCGACTGCAAGGCCTCACGCAGCATGGCGTCCTCGTGCACATCCTGGACGCGCCGGCGGGTGCCTTTGATTGGGCGTGTCTCGACCAGGCCTTCCTTGACCCGCAGGAAACGCTCTGGCGAGGCGGACAACACCGCCCCCCAAGGCAGCGAGAGATAGGCCGAGAAGGGCGCCGGATTGATGCGCCGCAGGACCTGGTAGGCTGCCCAGGGATCGCCCTCGACCGGACAGACGAAGCGTTGGGCGAGGTTAACCTGGTAGCAGTCCCCGGCGCGGATGTAGGCCTGCACCCGCTCGAAGGCGGCCCGGTACCCCTCGGCGCTGAAACTTCCCTCGACCGGGCCACGCACGCCGAAGGCGGCACGACGAAAGGTTCCGGCCGGCCGACGGAAGCGGGCGACCAGGTCACGCCAGGTCTCGGCTGGCATGGCCTGCCGACCGGCGTGGACGAGCCAGCTACGGCGTTGGTGGTGGTCGACCAGTACAGCCCAGTCATAGAAACCCAGCGCCATGTCCGGCCAGACCGCTGTGTCCCGTGCCAGACTGGGCAGGCGCATCCACTGGCGGGCGAGGTCATAGGCGAAATAGCCGATGGCACCACCGCAGAAGGGCCAAGGTTGGGGCTGCGTGCGTGCGTCCAGAACGGTGCGCAATACCTCGAGCGGGTCACAGCGGAGGTGGTCCAGGTGGCTGCCCTGGCGGTACTCGGTGACGCCCGCGCTGCTGACCAGGGTGGCATAGGGTCGCGCCGCCAGGATGTCCCAGCGCCCATGTCCGCCGGCGCCGCCACCGTCGAGCCAAACCGACCAGGGCTCGGCAGCGAAGACAGTGAACAGCGCGGCACTGTCGGGATGATAGGTGAGCTCTACGACACGCATGACCGGCCACAACCACCCGCCGAGGAGCGCAGGCCGCCCAGGCTGCCGACGATCGCACGCATACACATGAAGGGATACCCATACCGGGTAGCAAGGGCCGGTGTGGGCCTGAAAGGCTGGCGCGAGGGAAGGGGAATCTTGATCTTGCTCAAGAGGGTGCGCACGCGAGCGTGGCCGCTTCTCCAATTCGGCATAGAATAACTGACAATCCAATCCACAAACCGGGTTCGGCACCGTGCTCATAGACCGTTTCGGTCGTGCCATCGAATACCTGCGGCTATCGGTCACCGACCGGTGTGATCTCCGCTGCACCTATTGCATCCCGGAGGGTTTCAAGGGTTTCGAGGAACCCGCCCACTGGTTGACCTTCGCGGAAATCGAGCGCCTGCTGAGCGTGTTCGCCCGCATGGGCTTGAAGCGAGTGCGTTTGACCGGCGGCGAGCCGCTGGTGCGCCGTCACGTGGACGAGCTTGCCCGGCGCATCGCCCAAATCCCCGGCATCGAGGACCTCTCGCTGTCGACCAATGCCACCCAGCTCGCGGGCATGGCCGAGAGGCTCAAGGCCGCGGGGGTGACCCGGCTGAACGTCAGCCTGGATTCACTCGATCCCGATACCGTCAAGCGTATCAACGGCCGCCCTGTCCTCGACGACATCCTGGCGTGACTGGCCGTGGCCCGAGCCGCGGGTTTTGCGCCAATCAAACTCAACATGGTGGTCATGCGCGACAACGCGCACGAGGTCGATGCGATGGTGGAGTTCTGCCTCGCGCACGGCTATGTGTTGCGCCTGATCGAGCTGATGCCCATGGGGGACACCGCCCGGCGCATGGGTTACGTCGACCTACAACCGATCAAGCGGGCCTTGCAAACCCGTTTCGGCCTGGTGGACACGGTCATGCCAGGCGGAGGGCCGGCGCGCTATCTGAGCACGCCGGACGGGCGCTTCACGGTGGGCTTCATCACCCCCCTATCGCAGCATTTCTGCGCCACCTGTAACCGCGTGCGGCTCACCGTGGACGGGCAGCTCCACCTCTGTCTGGGCCAGGAGGCACGCGTCGACTTCCGCAGCCTGCTACGCGAGGAGGCCAGCGACCAGGCCCTTGCCGAGGCCATGCACCAGGCCCTTGCGCTCAAGCCCGAACGGCATGAATTCGTCGAACGACCCGCGAAGCTGATCCGCTTCATGAACATGACGGGGGGCTGAGGCGGCCAGGGTTCAGACGCGCCGTCGTCGTGGGGACTGCCCCATCGACGATCAGTAGAAGCCCGCCGGGTGCGGCCTCAAGCACCGCCTTCCGTACCTGTTCCACCGCCTCACCGGCCGCCGCCTGCAGGGTGTGCAGTCGAGCGCGGTCTCGTGGTCATCAGCCAGGTCGTGGGACTCACCAGAAATGCTGGATGTGTTTGGGCCCTCCCCGCGCCTCGTCCGTGCCAGGTCATTGGCTCCACCGCCACAGCCACCGCGGCGGCCGACGATCAAGTGACCGTCGATCCAGGGCTTCAGACGCTAGGAGAAGTGCGGATCGACCAGCTCGCGGTAATTGCCGGAACTCAGGGCCTTACGCAGAATGGATTGCGAGTCGCCGCGGAAGAAACGGAAGGACAGTCCCAGCCGGAAGCCCTGGGGCGTCAGGGTGCAATGCATGACCACTGCGAGCGCCTCGAAGACGGCGGGCTGGTTGCTGTTCTTCTGCGGGATCTCCAGGTAGACGTTCAGTTCCTGACCGGGCCGCAAGTTGGCGTCGCAGACAACGGCCACCCCGGAGATGGAAACGTTCTCGGTTCTGCCGAGGTGGCGGACCCGCTCGCCGATTAGGGCGGCGCGCCAGCGCGCTAGATAGCGCGGGTGTGCGCGCCGGTTCGGTCTGGGGGGCTTGGGTTCGGCGACGGCTGGCCCCGTCGTCTCCACCCCGCCATCGCCGATCGTGGCGTTATCGGCTGTGGCGATACCAACATCTGCCTGTTCTAGTGATCTCGCAAAATCCGTCATGCGTCTGTTCCGCTGTCTGTACGACTGGCCCCGCAGAGGGAAGGGCTCGCCGTATGGCAAGCTATACCAGTCTCGATTTCGGCACAGCCCGGCGAATCCTTATTAACCCGGCCCTTAAATACCCTGTGCTGCATAGGCGGCTAAGGGATGCCTGAAATAGGCCTTGACACGCTCT
>JBKBRS010000184.1:0-3841 GCA_046292095.1 Thiobacillaceae bacterium | reverse complement strand
CCAGCCATTGGGCGGATAGTGCGCCTGCCAGAAGGGGTGATCGGCGGGCAATGTCAGGCCGTGCCAGGCTTTGTGTTGCAGGCGCGGATGCTCGGCGCCGGAGTGTTTATACACCCAGTACTTGAACCCGGCCTGGCGCAATTGCGCCAGCCGCCCGGCGGCGTAGCTGGTAGAGAGGTTGGTCTGGTAGATGATGCGCGTGCGCCAGGCGCGCCCGGCCTTGCTGTCTTCGCCGGTCCAGCCGTGCCAGCCGTGCTTTTGCACGATCTCGCCAAAGCGCTGGCGAAACTTATCCAGCGTCTCGCCATCGGCAATGGCCTTATCCACCGCCTCGGCCAGATCCGCGAGCAAATCCGCCTTGGCGGCGCCTGCGACCATGAAGGCGCGGTCGTGCTGGCTCTTCCAGAGGTCGTCCCACTTCGCCGTGGGCACGAGGTCGCCCAGCTTGCCGCGGAAGAACGCCACCTGCTCGTCGAACGGGCGGCGCAAGACGGCGGCGATGTCAGGCGCGGCGGGCATAGTGGCGCTCCCAGTCATCGCGGCAGGCCGCATCGCACCAACGCAGCGGCTCGGGTAGCGGCTCGCCGCACCACAGGCACCGTCCGGTCGGGGATGGTCCCGCAGGGTAGCGCTGGCGCAGCGTCGCCTCTAGCTGTATGCGGATGACCTCGTCCGCAATGTCTGCGATGTCCATCAGGCCGACTCCTCCCGCACCATGAAGCGCCCGGCCAGCTCCGCCGCGGCAAAGCCCAGCGCCATCACCTGCGCCAGCTCCTCGGTGGGCAAGTTACCGTAAGCCGAAAGCAGCGCGTCGCGAAGCTGGGGCAGGCTCTCGGCCTCATCGACGATTCGTTGCACCTCGGCCATGATCGCGCGCCAGGCTGGCTCGGCCTCGACCTCCATCCGGTCGGCCATGAGGCCGGCCACGTCGATATCCATCGGGTCGTCCTGGGCGGCCTCGGCCGCGTGGCTTGTCGCATGCAATGCGTGCACGGCGACGGACGAACCCGAAGTTTCGGCGCGGTCCGCGATTCGGTTCGCCATGGGTTCGCCATTCGGGTTTGGCCCAGTTTGACCCGGTTGAGCCGGACTGAGCACCGGCTCGTCAGAAGCCGCCTCGGGGATACCGAACTTCTCCCGCACCCAGGATTGCGGAATCGGCATCCCGGCAGCAGAGAGCTTGACCACCTGGTCGGCAAGCGCCGCCATGTCCTCCGGCTCCTCGACGATGAGCCTCAGGATCGGCAGCGGCGCGTCGTCGCCCAGGTTGAGCCGCACGATGGGGGCGATGAGATCGCGCATGAGCGTCGCGGAAAGCGCGCGCGCATCGGCTCTGAGGATGTCGGCGCGCACCTCGGCGTGCACCTTCGCCTGCGCCAGGGATGATCCGTCGTCCGTGGTCATGGTCTGGCCGAGCACAGCTTTGCTCACCTGGCGATCCAGGTAGTCGATCAGCCGGTGATACAGGTCGGCGCTGGCGCTTTTGCTGCCCGACTCCACCAGCTCCAGCACCATCTCCTGCGGAATCACCGCCGCGGCATCACTGCCCAGGCTGAAGGCTGCCTGCTTGAGCACCGCCACGTCCTCGGGGCTTGCTCCCTGGTGGTACTTGCCCACGCGGATCGGCTGACCGAAGAGTTCGCAAAACCGCGCCCAGTCACGCAAAGCATAGCTTTTGAACACCCACGCCCACAGGGCGCTGCGTGCCACCCCGCCCAAAAGCGGAATGCCCGCGGCCACCGGCGGAGCGTGCACGATCATGCGGTAAGGCGGAATCTCCGCGCCCTCGACGCTGCCGTCCACCAGGCGCAACAGCCGCCCGGTGTCGCGATCCCACGTGAACCAGTGCGCCTCGCGCGGCAGGATGGCGCGCGGATACCAAGTGCTCCCGGAGGTCTCCCAGACGATCTCGGCCGCCGCATAGCCCTTGGCCACCGCGTCCATCAGGTGCGTGATGAGGGGGTAGAGGTCGGATTCGCGCAGTACGTCCTGAACGAGATCCGCCGCGCGCTTGGCCGGCGCGGAGTCGTCCCAGGGCTGGATGTCGATAGGGAGCCCCGCTACCGCCAGCGTGCGGGTTTGCAGCACGGCGCGGTAGTGCAGATCCTTTTCGCGGATATCGTCCGCAGCGATCAAAAAATCGTGCGCATCGCCCATCGCGGCGCGGCGCAAGATGTCCGCGACCATCGCCGGTGTCATGGAGGCCAGCGGCCGCCATTGCCAGACGGAGCGCAGGCCCGTTTGCGACGGGCGGGCGATCTCGCCGGTCAAATCCTGTTTTTTCGGGGTCACCATCCTGCCCACTCCCAGGCGCCTCGAGCGCCATCCAGATCATCGAAGCGCGGCGCGAAGGTTCGCCGCGCCACACTCTCGTAGCCATACACCGGCACGCCTTCGCCTGCGGCGGCGCAGGCCAGCGCCAGCGCCCAGAAGCGGTCGGCATGGCCCGCGCCATCCCGGTCGGCCAGAAGCTTTGGCACGCCGCCCGCGCCCGGCTCCATGCGCACGGCCCTGAGGTCGTCGATCAGCGCCTCTTTCGGCTCAGCGAGCGCACCCGGCGGCAAGAGCAGCCGCCGCGCCTGCATGCGGTCCTTGAGCGCCACCGCCAGGTCGAGCTTCACCGGGGCGGTGAACAGCACCCCGGCGACGCGATACTGCCCATGCCGCCGCTGCGCCTCCTGCACCGGCATTTCGCCCATGCCGGTCTGGTCGATGCAGCAGCGCGCCACCCGGTAGGCGCGGAAAACGCCATCGAGCCTGGCGAGCTGCGCGGCGAACGATTCGCCCCGCATCACCTGCATCTCGCGTAGCGCCAAGACGCCCGCGCCCACGTCTTCGAGCACCGCGATCACCGACAAGTCGCCGCGCGCGGCGATGTCCATGCCCACATAGACCGGCTTGCCGTCATAGGGCGGAAGCGGCGGGGCTTCCAGCGCGGCGAGGATTTCCTCATAGGTGAGCCACTCCCGGCCCGCGCGATCCAGAAACACGCACTCGAACTCCTGCGCCCAGGTGTCCGGGTCGCGGGCGGCGCGGCGCAATTCATTGATGTCGCGCGGCAGACCGTCGGCCACCGCGTCGTGGATGGTCACCACATGGCGGCTCCACAGGCCATCGTCGGCGGTCATGATCTCGTGGAACATGTCGCCCACCCCGTTCGGGGTGGAAATGACGCGAATCTTCAGGCTGGGCTTGGAGACCACGGGAACGAGCGCCCGCCACAGCGCCCGGTTGTCCTTGTGGTGGGCGAACTCATCGAGGATCAGGTTGTCGCTCATGCCGCGCGCCGTCTCGGGCCGCGCGGCGATCGCCCGCACGTAGGAGCCGCCGGGGAATTTCACCATCGCCGCCTGCTGCTCGATGCCCAAGCTGTCGTCCATCAGCAGCTCGTAGACCGCGCCAATCGCCTGGGCGTGCAAAGCAGCGCCGGTGCGGATGGCATCGATCGCGCGGTCACGGGAGATCGACAGGATCGTCCAGCGCGCGATGCGCCCTTCGGCCTCGGCGGTGAGGCAGTCGAGCACCGCCTCGAGGGCCGTCGTGAAGGTCTTGCCGGTCTGCCGGCTCCAGCACGCGGCCTTCCAGCGCGAGGCGTCGGCGAGATACCGGCGCTGGTAGGGGTAGAGGATGGGGCGGGTCATGACGCGCCATCCTCTGCCTGGGCCAGCCTCTCACATGCCACGCGGTGATAGTGCTCAACCGCCTCGATGCCGATGTATCGTAGCCCTTCCATAAGTGCGGCAACTCCAGTGGTGCCGCTGCCCTGGAAAGGATCGAGCACGGTGCCGCCTGGCGGGCATATCTGCACGAGATCGCGCATCAAGCCGAGCGGCTTTTCGAC
>JBKBRS010000183.1:0-3979 GCA_046292095.1 Thiobacillaceae bacterium | reverse complement strand
TGCATCAATCTTCTCCATGCCCACAGTCTAGCAGAAAACGCTTCAAAAACCAGTATATTTAAGGGCCGGTTTAATAACCCATCATGATCGTCTCGCTTGCGCATCACCATGAAAGCCGTGGCGAGCGGCAGACCACCTCGTGGTGGGCGCGCCGCTGGCAGCGCGAATCGCAGAGCGCATGCGACGCGTCGTTTGGATTCGACCAGGGTTCGGCCCGCAAGCGGACCTCCTCCCAGCACCGTAGGTCGGCAATCCGTTGCCGACTTCCCCAAACGCGAGGCACTGTAGGTCGGCAATCCCTTGCCGACAAACCCCAAACGCGCGTGGTTTAGGCGCCGCTCGCGGCGCGAACCACGACTACTTGCGACGTACCGTTGTGATTCGGCCCCCGGTTCGGCCCGCAAGCGGGCTGCCTGCCGCGGTGGCCTAGGTGGTCGGGTACCGTCCGGTAGGATGTCCATCAGGGGCTTTCATGGTAACATCCCCGATCGACGTGGTGCCCGTGGTCTTTCCAACCACTGGTTAAACGGGAAACAGGTGCAAGGCCTGTGCTGCCCCCGCAACGGTAAGCGCCTCACGGCGGTCCACACCAAGCCACTGGACGTATGCGTCCGGGAAGGCGGACCTTGAGCCTCATGCGCGAGCCCGGATACCGGCCCGTCATCCCAGGACGCTGCGGGGTGCGGCGCACCGGCGACCTTGGCCGTCCTCTCCCCGTAGTCATACCAACCGCTCAATACGCAAGCGGCGGGCTTGCGGGAAAGGACGAAAGATGCAAACCACTGCCATGGCCGCCCTGGGCGGCGGCCTCCTCGTTGTTGCCACAGGCCTGACGGCCGCCCCCCAGATCGACGCGACCGACACCTATCTGGACGAGATCGTGGTCACCGCCAGCCGGGTGCGCCAGCCGCTCACCCATAGCCTCCGACACACGACGGTGATCACAGCGGCCGACATCCGAGCCAGCCAGGCGGTTGATCTGCCCGCTCTGCTGCGCCAGCAGGCCGGCATCGAGGTCACGCAATCGGGTGGGATTGGCGCGCAGTCGAGCCTCTTCCTACGCGGGGCCAACAGCAACCAGACCCTGGTGCTGCTCGACGGCCAGCGCATCGACTCGGCCACCACCGGCGCCGCCGCGCTGGACCAGATCATGCTCGCCGACATTGAGCGCATCGAGATCGTGCGCGGCAATGTGAGCGCCCTCTATGGCGCCTCGGCCATCGGTGGGGTGATCCAGATCTTTACCCGCAAGGGCGCCGGGCGGCCGGGCGGCGAGCTGCGCGCCGGTCTGGGCAGTTACGGCGCCAGGACGCTGAGCGGTGGCTATGGCGGCCAGATCGGCGCGACGCGATTTCACCTCGGCCTGGCATACCGAGACAGTGACGGTTTCTCCGCCGCCCGGCCCGAATTCATCCCAACGCCCTTCGTCTTTGCCGCGTCCGACCTCGACCGCGACGGCTACCGCAACACCACTTTCACCTTCAACCTGGCGCATGACCTCAAGCTCGGCCACACCCTGTCCGCCCTCGGCCGCTTCAGCCGTGGCCGGGTCGAATACGACGGCACATGGAGCAACCGCTCCGAGCAGGACCTCGACGCCCTGCAACTGACGAGCGAAAACCGTTTGAGCGAACAGTGGACGAGCCGGTTGATGCTCGCAACCAGCCGCGACGCCCTGGACAGTTTTCTCGACACCACGCCGGCCGGCCGGGTGCACACCCGCAACCGCCAGATCGACTGGCTCAACACCATGACAATCGCTCCGGACCAAAGCCTCACCCTGGGGTTGGGCTGGCTGAGCCAACGGGTCGCGAGCGACGCCGCCTACACAAGCACCCGGCGTGAGGCCAGACATGCCGCCGCCGGCTATGTCGGCGAATTCGGGCGCCATGGTGTGCAAATGAACCTGCGGACCGACGACTACAGCGACTTCGGCAACCACAGCACCTGGCTGGCCAGCTATGGCCTCGAAGTGGCACCCGGCTGGCGGCTGCTCGCCAACGCCGGTACGGCCTTCCGCGCGCCGACCTTCAACGACCTCTACAACCCCGCCTGGGGTGGCAACCCCAACCTCAGACCCGAGAAGGCGCGCAGTTGGGAGGCGGGGGTGCAATATGCCAGCGGCCCTTGGCTCGCCCGCCTGGTGCACTTCGACACCCGCACGCGCGACCTCATCGTCTATCAATGGCCGGCGGGCAACGTCAACCTCAATCGCGCCGAGGTCGATGGCTGGGAGCTCTCGGCCTCGGGCCGTCTGGCCGACATCCAGGTCGGGCTGAGCCTCACCGCGCAGGACCCGCGCGATGCCGACAGCGGGCAGTTGCTGCTGCGCCGGGCCAGGCGCCTGGGCAGCCTGACCCTGCGGCACGAGAACGGACCTTGGCTCGTCGCGGCCGAGGTCAAGGCCTCGGGGTCGCGTGAGGACATCCACGCGACCAACTTCAGCCGCATCCGCCTGCCCGGCTATACGGTGTTCAACGTCAGCGGCCGCTATCGGCTGCGTGACGACCTCGCCCTGGCGGCACGGATCGACAACCTGTTCGATCGCGACTACAGCCTCGTGCATGGCTACAACACAGCCGGCCGCAGCGGCCACCTCCAGCTTGAATGGCATTTCTGAGACCTTCGTGCGCTGCAATGGCTAAAATAGTGCCGAAACCTCCAAGGAGATCCCCATGCCTGTCCGTTCGACCCTGATCGCCTTGCTCGCCCTCATGGCCATCACCCGCATTGGCCATTTCGGCAGCTTCGTGAGCCTGCCCGACGCCTCGCTCGCGGTCTTCCTGCTGGGCGGGATGTGGCTCGCCGGCTGGGGCGCCTTCGCCGCCTTCATGGCGCTCGCCTTCGCCATCGATGTCGGCCTGGCGCAAAGCGCCACGGAGGCGGGCTGGTGCTTGACGCCCGCCTACTGGGGGTTGCTGCCGACCTATGCCTTGCTCTGGCAGGTGGGACGCTGGCTCAGGGCCTGGCCCGAGCTGCCGCCCGTGCGTTTTGCCGCGGTGAGCGCCCTGGCGGTGACATTCGCCTTCGTCGTCTCCAATGCGACGTTCTGGGCGTTTTCCGGTCTCTTCCCGGAGATGAGCGCGGCTGAATACGCCCAGCGTGTGATGGGCTACTACCCGCCCTACCTAGGCAGCGCCGCCCTCTATCTCGCCTTGGGCTGGCTCGCGCACCGGCTCCTCACAGCACGGCGCACCGCCCTGGTTTGAGGAGCGTCAACGCACGTCGCGCTCGCCGTCGCGATAGAGCCCACCCTGGCGCAGATAGCGGCGGATGGCGGCGAGATCGCCCTTGCCCTCCACCGTACAGAGATAGTGGTAGAAGAGTTCGCGGTGATAGCCCGTCGCCTGGCGCGCGGCGATGGGCTCCCAGCGGGCGAAGCGGTTTCGCACCCACTCGCCCCCGCCTGAACCGGTCGATCGGCCGAAGGCATAGAGCTTGCGCTCGCCGGTATCGCAGCGCATGCCCTCGAAACTCACGTTCTCCGCGCCACCGACGCTGCGGATCACCACCGTGTAGCGCACCACACCGTCCTCGCCCACGCTCAACGAGGCGGCGTCGAGGAAGTGCCGGTTGCGCGTGGCGGCGCTCACCTCGAAGGCGACGAGGTTCTCGGGGCGGGGATAGGCCGGCAGACTCGCCTCGATCTCCCGCCACGGCTTCTCCTCCGCGTCGAAGTCCCGCTCGAAGCCGCGCCAGTCGGCCTGCGCGGGTGGATGGAACGATGACACGACCACTGCCAGGGTGACGAGCCAGGTCGACAAGCCCCTTTTCTCTTTTCCTCTCACCTCTCGCTCCTCACGCCTCACCCTTCACCACACAGATGCCGCCGGTTGAAGGGGTATTCTTGCCGCCCGTTCGGTAGCGGTTTGGCGCCCAGGATCTGGAACAGGGCGAGCCAGTTGCGCTCGAAGGCATAGGCCGAGCCGGCCATGTAGATACGCCAGATGCGGTATTTCTGCTGGCCCACCAGGCGCAG
>JBKBRS010000182.1:0-4108 GCA_046292095.1 Thiobacillaceae bacterium | reverse complement strand
GATCACCGTTGCGCGAGGATAGGGCGAGGCCGTCGGCGGCGCGCACCGTCTCGCCGGCGAGGATGGCGATGGGGAGATTGAATTCCCGCACCATGGCGCGGATGAGATGGAGCTGCTGGTAGTCCTTCTTGCCGAACACCGCATGGCGCGGCTGCACGATGTTGAAGAGCTTCAACACCACCGTGCACACGCCGGCGAAGTGCCCGGGGCGGTGTGCGCCGCAAAGTTCGTCGGCGAGCGGCGGCGTGACCAGGAAGCGCTGCGGTTCGGGATAGAGCTCTTCGACGGCGGGCGCGAAGACATAATCGACCGCAAGGGGCTCAAGCAAGGCGCAATCGGCCTCCAGTGTGCGCGGGTAGCGCGCATAGTCCTCGCCGGGTCCGAACTGCAAGGGGTTGACAAAGATGCTCACTACCACCGGCCGGCCGGCCCGGCCCGCCTGCTCGACCAAGGCGAGGTGGCCGGCGTGCAGGTTGCCCATGGTCGGCACAAAGGCCGCCTCCGCCCCGTCCAGGGCGCGGCGCAGCTCGGCGATGGAGTGGATCAGCCGCATGGGAATCGTGCGTCGTCAGTCTTGCGCAGCGATGCTACGCCCGATCAGTCCTCTGTCCTTTGATCAGATGCAATGCTCCGGGCCCGGAAAGGTCCCCTCGCGAACGGCGCGGGCATAGTTGACGAGGGCCTCCTCAACCGAGAGGGCCCCGGTTAGGAAGTCGCGGGCGAAGCGTGGCGGTTTGGGGGTGAGGCCCAGCAGGTCCTGCAGGACCAGGACCTGGCCGTTGCAGTAGGGGCCGGCGCCGATGCCGATGGTGGGAATGTCCAGGCGCTGGGTGATTTCCTCAGCCAGGACGGAGGGGATGGACTCCAGCACCATGAGCTGCGCACCTGCCTGCATGAGCGCCTCGGCATCCTGCAGTAAACGCGTGGCGCTCGTGACGTCGCGCCCCTGCGGCGCGTAGCCGGTGCGGTTGACCGACTGCGGCAGCAGCCCCAGATGGCCGCACACCGGCACGCCGCGCTCGACCAGAAAGCGGACGGTGGGCGCGAAGACGCCGCCGCCCTCGAGCTTGACCATGTTGGCCCCGGCGGCGAGCAAACGGGTGCTGGCGGCGAAGGCCTGCTCTGGGCTTGCCTGATAGCTGCCGAAGGGCAGGTCGGCGAGGACGAAGGCGGCCCCGCCCGCACCGCGCGCCACCGCCTCGGTGTGGTAGAGCATGTGCTCCAGGGTGACGGGCAGGGTGGTGGCATGCCCCTGGATGGTCATCCCCAGGGAGTCGCCCACCAGCAGGATGTCGATGCCACAGCGCACCATGAGCTGGGCGAAGCTCGCGTCGTAGCAGGTGAGCGCGACGAGTTTCTCGCCCTTGGCGGACTTGGCGAGCAGTTGTGGCAGGAACATCAGCCCCCCCGGTTGAAGAACTCGCGCCGGCCGCGCATGTCGTGGATGCGGCGCATGAGCAGCTCGAAGTCGTCCTCGCGCGCGACGAAGTCGAGATGCTCGCTGTTGACGATCAGCAGTGGCGCGGCCTCGTAATGGTAGAAGAACTTCGCATAACTGTCCGCGAGTTCGCGCAGATAGCCGATATCCAGGGCGCGCTCATAGGGACGGCCGCGCCGGCGGATGCGCTCCATCAGGGTGGTGGGGGTGGCCTGCAGATAGATCACCAGATCGGGCGGTGGCGCCGGCGGCTTGAGGTCGGCGTGGATCTTCTGGTAGAGCCGGAATTCGGACTCATCGAGGTTGAGGCGGGCGAACAAGAGATCCTTTTCCGGCAGGAAGTCGGCCACCCGCGCGCGCTGGAACAGCTCCCCCTGGACGAGCGGCCGGGTCTGCTCATAGCGGGCGAGCAGGAAGGCGAGCTGGGTGGGCAGGGCATAGCGGCGGCGGTCTTCGTAGAAGCGCGGCAGGAAGGGGTTGGCCTCGGGCTGCTCCAGCAGCGGCTCGGCATCGAGCAGGCGTGCCAGCTTCTGCGCGAGGCTGGTCTTGCCGACCCCGATGGGGCCCTCCACGGCGATGTAGCGGAAGTGTTCGATCAGCATCGGTCGGGAGGCTCTAGCCCGCGGCGCGACGCTGGAGCGGCTCGGCCAGACGCACCAGGTCGCTCGTGTCCACCGCCGCCAAAAGCTCAGCGAGCGCCCCACGGCCGGGGATGACCAGCGCCGGCGCGATCTCGGCCAGGGGCTGGAGGACGAAGCCGCGCAGATGCATGCGCGGGTGCGGCAGGGTGAGGCCGGGCTCGTGCATGATGAGCCCGTCATAGAGCAGGAGATCCAGGTCCAGGGTGCGCGGGGCGTTTTTCTGCAGCCGCTGGCGGCCGTGCTGCGCCTCGATGGCCAAGCAATGGCGCAGCAGCGTGCGCGGCTTGAGCGCGCTGGTGAGGCAGACCACGGCGTTGACGTAGTCGGGCTGCGCGGGGCCGCCCACCGGCCGGCTGCGGTACAGCGAGGAGCGCGCCAAGAGCCGGCTGTGGGGTAGGGCGGCCAGCTCATCGGTGGCCCGCAGCAGCTGCCCGACCGGGTCGCCCAGATTGGCGCCCAGGGCGATGTAGACATCAACCGGCGGCGGCATGCAGTTGTTCCTGCACCGTGGCGGCGGTCGGCGTCTCCGCCCCACGCGGACGGCGCTTGCGGCGGCGTCGTTTGCGCGGGCCCTCTGCACCGGCGGGCAGCAGCATCGCCGCGCGCGTGGCCTCGTCGGCGTCCTGGAAGCGGGTCCACCAGTCGGCCAGCTCCTGCGGGGCGTCGCCGCCGCGGGCGCGAATCAGCAGGAAGTCGTAGCCGGCCCGGAAGCGCGGATGGGCGAGCAACCGGTAGGGACGGGCGCCGCTGCGGCTCTCGAAGCGCGGCTGCAACTGCCAGATCTCCTTGATCATGCCGTCGAAGCGGCGCGGGAAGGCCAGGCGCTCGCGCTGGCGCTCGAGCGTCTCCTCCATGGCTGCGTGCAGCGCCGCCAGCGGCGGCTCGCCGGCCGCTTCGCGCGCCCGCCATTGCGCGCGCATGTCGAACCAGAGCAGCCCCGCCAGCATGAAGGCCGGCGAGGCCGACTGCCCACGCCGTACCCGCTCGTCGGTGTCGTGCAGCGCGGCATGCAGGAAGGCCTGACGCGCGGGGTCATCGAGGATGGCGTCCAGCATCGGCAGCACCCCGTGGTGCAGACCCTCGGCGCGCAGCTGGTGCACGCCACGCTCGGCATGCCCCGACAGCAGCAGCTTCATCATCTCGTCGAATAGCCGCGCGGCGGGGATGCGGGCGAGCAGATGGGCGAGCTGGGGGATGGGGGCGCGCGTGGCCGGGTCGATGTGGAAGTCGAGCTTCGCCGCGAAGCGCGCCGCCCGCAGCATGCGCACCGGATCCTCCTTGTAGCGCGTGGCCGGGTCGCCGATCATGCGTAACACCCGGCGCCGGGCATCTTCCACGCCGCCGTGCCAGTCCCAGATCTCTTGGCGCTCAGGGTCGTAGTACAGGGCGTTGACCGTGAAGTCGCGCCGCGCGGCGTCCTCGGCATGGGTGCCGAAGACGTTGTCGCGCAGGATCAAGCCGTCCTCGGCCGTCACCCGCTCCGCCTCGTCCTCCTCGCCCTGGGGGTTGATCGCCCGGAAGGTGGTCACCTCGATGGTCTCGCCGCCGCAATAGACGTGCACGATGCGAAAGCGGCGGCCGATGATGCGCGAGCGGCGGATGAGGGCGCGGATCTGGTCCGGCGTGGCGTCGGTGGCCACGTCGAAGTCCTTGGGCGCGCGCCCTAGCAGCATGTCGCGCACGGCCCCGCCGACCACGAAGGCGGCATAGCCGCCCTCGCGCAGGGTGCGGCAGACCTTGAGGGCGCAGGGCGAGATGCGCTCGCGCGTGATCCCGTGTTGCTCGAGCGGCAGGATGCGCGGTGTGGCGGGGGCGCGCCGGCGTCCGAACACCTTGCGCAGGATGCGGGCGATCATCGGGCGGGTGGGCGGATCGTCGTAGGCCGGCGCGGGGCCATCGGCTGGCGGCTGGGTTGGGCCCGGCAGGTTCGCAGGTTCGACATCGTTGCCGCTATTATCCTAAAAACCGCAGTTGACCGCTCTGACCGTTTCGTAACAGATCGATGATGCGAGAGATTTTTGCCTCCGGT
>JBKBRS010000181.1:0-4163 GCA_046292095.1 Thiobacillaceae bacterium | reverse complement strand
AGCACGGGTCCTTCCTGGGCACTGTGCCATGCGGGGGGCGCGAGCGCGGCGCTTGTCTAGCGTCTGAGCGCGAATCGAGGTTACCGGGTTACCGGTTACCACTCGGGCCACCGGTCCCGTCACCACCGCCACGCGAATCCACGCCACCCGCCCCGGGCCTTGCGCGCCTGCGGCGGGTTTCGTTTTGCCCATGCGTGAAGGCCTCCACGTCGAATACCGCGACCTCGCCACGCTGATCCCCTACGCCCGCAACCCGCGCACGCATTCCGAGGCGCAGATCGCCAAGATCGCCGCCTCCATCGTCGAGTTCGGCTGGACCAATCCGATCCTGGTCGATGGCGAGAGCGGCATCATCGCCGGCCACGGGCGTCTGGCGGCGGCGCGCCGGCTCGGACTCGAGAAGGTGCCGGTCATCGAACTGGCGCACCTGAGCCCGGCGCAGAAGCGCGCGCTGGTGCTGGCCGACAACCGGCTGGCGCTGGACGCCGGCTGGGACGAGGAGATGCTCGCGCTGGAACTGACCGAACTCGCCGAGGCCGGCTACAACCTGGGGCTCACCGGCTTCATGGATGACGAGATCGGGCGCTGGCTGGACGCGCTCGGGAGGGAGGCCACGACCGAGGAGGCCGGCGCCGACGAGGACGCGGCCGAGGAAGAACTCCCCACCCCGCCCGCGGTCCCGCTCAGCCGGCCGGGCGATCTGTGGTGGCTGGGCGAGCACCGCCTGCTGTGCGCCGATGCGTCCGACCCCGAGGCCGTGCAGCGCCTGATGGCCGGCGACCGGGCGCACCTGGTCTTCACCAGCCCGCCGTATGCCAACCAGCGCGACTACACCACCGGCGGGATCCCCGACTGGGATGCCCTGATGCAGGGCGTGTTCGGCGCGGCTCGAACGGCCTTGCGCGAGGACGCGCAGGTGCTGGTCAACCTGGGCCTGGTGCATCGCGACGGCGAGTGGCAGCCGTACTGGGACGGCTGGATCGCATGGATGCGCACGCAGGGCTTTCGGCGCTTCGGCTGGTACGTGTGGGACCAGGCGGTGACCGTGCCCGGCGACTGGGCCGGACGGCTCGCCCCGCGTCACGAGTTCGTCTTCCACTTCAACCGCCGCTCGCGCAAGCCGAACAAGATCGTGCCCTGCAAGTGGGCCGGGCAGGACACCCACCTGCGCGCCGACGGATCGTCCACCGCGATGCGCGGCAAGGACGGCAAGGTCGGCGCCTGGTGCCACGCGGGGCTGCCGACGCAGGACTTCCGCATCCCGGATTCCGTCATCGAGGTGACGCGCCAGCGCGGCCGCATCGGTGAAGGTATCGACCATCCGGCGGTGTTCCCGGTGGGCCTGCCGAAGTTCTTCATCGAGGCCTACACCGACGCGGGCGAGATCGTCTTCGAGCCGTTCGCGGGCTCGGGCACCACGATCCTCGCCGGAGAACTCACGGGTCGCCGGGTGCGCGCGGTCGAACTCGCCCCCGAGTACGTGGACGTGGCCCTGCGCCGCTGGATGCAGCACCACCCGGACCGCGTGCCGGTGCTGGAGGGCAGCGGTCGGACCTTCGACGAGGTGGCGACCGAGCGCGAGGCGGAGGTGCCGGCATGACCGCCTCGTGGCTCGCCGAGCGCATCGAGCACTGGCCGACGACCAAGCTCGTGCCCTACGCGCGCAACGCCCGCACGCACTCGGACGCCCAGATCGCGAGCATCGCCGCCAGCATCGCCGAGTTCGGCTTCACCAACCCGATCCTGGCCGGGGCCGATGGCGTGATCGTCGCCGGGCACGGGCGGCTCGCCGCCGCGCAGAGGCTGGGGCTGGCCACGGTGCCGGTGGTCGTGCTCGATCACCTGACGCCAACCCAGCGCCGGGCATTGGGTGTCGCCGACAACCGCATCGCCGAGGCCGCGGGCTGGGACGAGGAACTGCTGCGCCTCGAACTGCAAGACCTGCAGGCCGAGGGCTTCGATCTGGACCTGACCGGCTTCGACGCCGATGCGCTGGCCGATCTGCTGGCGGGCGAGGAACCCGAGCACGTCGGGCAAACGGACGACGATGCCGTGCCGGACATGCCCGAGGATCCCGTCTCTCGGCCCGGCGACGTGTGGCTGCTCGGCCCCCACCGGCTGGTGTGCGGCGACGCGACCACCGCCGAGGCCTACGCGCGCCTGTTTCCGGATTGCGAGCGGGCGGACATGGTCTTCACCGATCCGCCTTACAACGTGAACTACGCCAACTCGGCCCGCGACACGCTGCGCGGCAAGCATCGCCCCATCCTCAACGACGCGCTGGGCGAAGGCTTCCACAATCTTCTGCTGGCGGCGCTGAGGCCGACCATCGCCCACTGCCGTGGCGCGATCTACGTCGCCATGTCCTCCAGCGAATTGGACACGCTGCAGGCGGCCTTCCGCGCCGCCGGCGGCCACTGGTCGACCTTCATCATCTGGGCCAAGAACACCTTCACGCTGGGCCGCTCGGACTACCAGCGTCAGTACGAGCCGATCCTCTACGGCTGGCCGGAGGGGGCGACTCGCCACTGGTGCGGCGACCGCGACCAGGGCGACGTGTGGCACTTCAACAAGCCGCAGAAGAACGACCTGCACCCGACGATGAAGCCGGTGGAACTGGTCGAGCGTGCGATCCGCAACTCCAGCCGCCCGGGCCACAAAGTGCTCGACCCCTTCAGCGGCTCGGGCACGACACTGATCGCCGCCGAGAAGTCCGGGCGTGTGGCGCGGCTGATCGAGCTCGATCCAAGGTACGTGGATGTGATCGTGCGGCGATGGCAGGGGTGGACGGGCCGGCAGGCTATGCGAGAAGCCGACGGCATGGCCTTTGATGAGGTCGCCTGTGAGTCTGCCCAGGAGTAGTCCGTCTGCGCAGCAAGGGCTGTTCGATCTGCCGGAGTTGCCGGAACTCAGAATGCCCCCTGTTCAGCGGGCCGGCAACCGCTCTATCAGAACGAGCCCGACCACCGAAATCGGGCAAGCAGCAGAGCATCTGGTTTGCGCGGACTTGTTGCTGACCGGCTGGACCGCCTACTTGGCAGGGCCCGGTGTCCCATACGACATCATGGTCGATACGGGGAGCGCGCATCTGCGCGTGCAGGTGAAATCGACGCTCGTCGCGAAGACGCCCGCCGTACAGCGCAGAGTGACGCCTGCATATTTCTTCCATTCGGCGGGTACCACCCGCAAGCATGACAAGCGCATCTACGGCAAAGACGAGATCGACATCTTCGCCCTGGTGGCGCTCGATCGGCGACTGATTGCCTACTTTGCCGCCTGCGAGCTACCCCAGCAGCAAGTCGTCCTGCGCGTGCCGGGGCTGAGCTACGGCCCCAGTGGAAAAATCGCGCGGGACTTCGAAGGTGCGACGTTTTCCCGCGCAATCGAAGCGTGGGGAAGTGGTCAATCCTGAATGCGATAGACCCGTTCGCCCTGGTCTGACTTGCTGCTGGTAATGGTGAGTCCCAGCTTGCGCTTCAATGCGCCAGATAGCGCGCCACGCACGGTATGGTTTTGCCAGCCGGTGGCCTCGACGATCTGGCGAACGGTGGCGCCCTCGGGGCGGCGCAGCATCGCGATGACCTGGGCCTGCTTGCTGTGGGCGCGGGTGCGGCGGGGCTGGGCGGTGCGCTGCGCGTCCCGCGTCCAGGCCGCTTCGGCGGCGGTGACGGCGGCCTCCAGTTCGGGATCGCTCGCGGCGGCGGGCGCGCTTTGCGCGTTGGCGATGATCCGGTCGAGATGGGCCTCGAACGAGCCCCGGCGCTGCGTCTTCGCGCCGGGGCGCGGCAGCCCCAGGGCGTCGTAGCCCTCGGCGGCGACAAACCAGTTGGCGCCGTCCGTGGTGATCAGTGCTCGGTTGAACAGGCCGTCCAGCACCTTCTTGCGGGCACCGCCTTTGATGTTGTCGGGAAACCATTCGATCCGGCCGCCGGTGTGTTCGAGGGCGTAGGCCAGGATCGCGTGCTGGGTGGGGGTCAGGGTGATGGTGCTCATGGTCTGCTCCTTCGCAGGGGTGGATCGGGTGAGGTGATGAACGCGCTGTTCGCGTGTGAAGCCAAGCGCTTTTTGCTTGGCTTCGCGTGGTGAGTCAGGCCTTGCGCAACACCGAGATGCCGGCCTGCGCCAGTTCGAGCGCGGCGGCGTGGAAGGCGGCTTCAGCCACC
>JBKBRS010000180.1:0-4228 GCA_046292095.1 Thiobacillaceae bacterium | reverse complement strand
CTACTACCAGCGCGACAACGCCTTGCCGAATTGCGATGCCTCCGATCCAAAAGACGAAGATTGTTACCGTTATGTCAAGGTGGGGTCCGCCGAAGACCTCGCCGCCGGCGGATTCTCGAACGAGACTGAGGCTAAGACCAACTTCGCCAACTGGTTCAGCTATTACCGTACGGTGCAGATGATCTCGATTTCGGCCATGCTGCGAGCCTTCCCGAAGCTGGAAGGCAAGGTGCGGCTGGCCTGGCAGGCGCACGGACAGCCGCACAAGCCAGAACAATTATGCGCAGGATTCGGCCTGGAGATGCCGGGCGACACGGATTGGCACCGTCTGTGCAGCGTCGATCTGGGTGGTACGGTAAAAACCTACGACAATCGTCTGTCGAATTTTGAATCCGAGCACGCGCTGGCGTTCTACGACTGGATCAAGACCATTCCCTACGCCCCGTCTCCACCCAACACCGCCCGCTCGGCGATGATCCGCGCGGCGGAATATTTCATGCGCGACAACGCATATCGAGACAATCCTCGTGATTCTTCGACCTCCATGCGCAGTTGCCGGCAGAATTTTCATATCATGTTCAACGGCCCGGGCTGGAGTAACAACGACCAGGACGTAAGCGGCCATGACGTCGCTAGCCGCGTCAACGGCTACCCTTGCATGGGCAAGCACATGGATGTCTGCACGAGCCTGCCGCCTGCGCCCCCCTCAGAGATCAACCCGGATCCGTCCGCATGGCTACCGCGTGCGCCCTATCGCATGAACCCGGGAAACAATAACAAAACCGGCTGGGATGAAAACGGTGGCGCGGACAATACAACGGCTGGTCATACATTGGGTAGCCTCGCCCTGTATTACTGGGCCAAGGATCTGAAGCCGGGCTTGCCCAACAATGTCCCAGCCTACCTTGCCGACAAGACTGGCGATTTCGACACCCGCTTCTGGAACCCGAAGAACGACCCGGCGACCTGGCAGCATATGGTGAACTTGTTGGTGGTCAACACCAGTCCATCGGCCTTGAGCACGGACTGGGTCGGTGACATGTATGGCGGCCCCATCGTCGCCGATCTGACCAAAGGGTGGCCATATGTCAGCATAAGGACGGGTTTGACGCCACGAGCTTTCATCTATGATTTCTGGCGCGCGGCGCTCAACAGCCGTGGGCTGTTCATCCCGGCGCAGGACGTGGATACCATCGTCGCGGGTATTACCCAGGCGGTGGAGGCCGTTCTGGCGCGTGCTGCATCTGCCTCTGCCCTCGCCAGCAGCATCTCTACCACGGAGAGCATCGCCGGCACTCATGTCTACAAGGCAGCCTTTGTGGCTGCGGATGCAAGCGGCAGTCTAGCCGCACACCCCCTGGACGCCGCCGGCAAGCCACAGGAAACACCGGAGTGGGAGGCAGTGATACCGGAGAGCGGACGCAAGATCATGACCTGGAACGGCTTGACCGGCGTGACATTCGACTATGGCAATTTTCGCCGGCACAGAAACTCGCTTTCGATGCCGCCGCCGGAGAGATCGACAAGGCCGAGGTCATGGCTTGGCTCAAAGGCGACCGCAGCAAAGAGGGAACCAGTCTGCGTAGCCGCACCAGCCTGCTGGGCGATATCGTCAACGCCGATCCCGTCTACGTGGGCGACGAGTTCTTCCCGGCGCTCACTCGCCTGAGCGGGGAGGGCGAGTCTTATCGGGAATTTGTCGGCGGCAAGAAGGATCGGGTGAAGATGGTCTATGTCGGCGCCAACGACGGCATGGTGCACGGCTTCGTCGCCGGCGAGGGAGCGGGCGGTTCCTTGTGCGATGCGGCTGGCCTGGGTCAGGAGGCGCTGGCCTATGTGCCGGGCGCTGTGGTCGGGAGACTGCCGCATCTGGCCAAGCCCGATTACACCCACCGCTTCTACGTCGATGGCCCCCTCTATGCTGGCGATGCCTATCTCGACCTCGGCGATGGAAACAAGTGGCGCACACTCCTGTTGGGTGGATTGGGCAACGGCGGGCGAGCGGTGTTCGCCCTGGATGTGACCAACCCCTGCGCTTTCGACGCCAACAAGGTGCTGTGGGAGTTCTCCAGCGCCAATGACGCCGATCTAGGCTACACGCATGCGCGGCCGCTCATTGCCAAGCTCAACAACGGCCTGTGGGCGGCCGTCGTGGCCAATGGCTACAACAGCGCCAACGGCCATGCGGTGTTGTTCCTGTTGGACCTCAAGACCGGCGCGGTGATCAAGAAGATCGACGCGGATGCCGGTGCCGGCGGCCTGGACAACGGCCTGATGTCGCCGACCCTGTATGACGAGAACGGAGACGGCATCATCGATCATGTCTATGCCGGCGACAACCTGGGGCGGCTGTGGAAATTCGATCTGTCCAGCAGCAACCCCACCGAATGGCGGGTGGCCTATGAGGGGCAACCCCTGTTCACCACCGGCGGCGAGCCGATCCAGGCGGCGCCCCGGTTGGGCGACCCGCCTGCGGGCGAGGACGGCGTGATGGTCTATTTTGGTAGCGGCCGGCTGGTATCCAGCGCGGATGTGACAGACACCGCCGAGCGGGCCATTTATGCCGTCCTCGACTCGGGGTCAGGCAATCTCACGCGGGCTGACCTAGCGGCACGGTCCGTCACCGCCCAGATGATCGTGGAAGGTCGCACGATACGGCGTTCCACGGTCGCGCCGGTCGATTATTCGACGCAAAAGGGCTGGTACCTGCCCTTGGGCGGGGGCGAGCGGATCATTTCCCCGGCACAATTCGTATCCGGCCGCATCCTGTTCAGCAGCGTCAGCCCCACGGCCGACCCCTGCAGCGCCGGCGGCGAGAGCTGGCTTTATGAACTCGATCCCATCACAGGCTCCATGCCCGAGGCGAGCATCTTCGACTTCGGCACGACGGAGCCCGTTCAGCTCGCCGCGCTCAAGCTCAGCGGGTTGAGCAAGTCAGCGATTTTTCTGCGCGACTATGGCGTGGGCAAGGGGGTGATGCTGGCACAGGACATCACCGGTAAAACCAAGACCGAAGGCTTCCGTCTGCAGGGCTTACGGTTGGGCCGTGTCTCATGGCGGGAGATCATCGAATGAGCCCGTCAAGTACCGGAACGGGGTGCAAATTTGCTATGTTTGCGGGTGTATGCAAGATCGTAGGGAGGCGCAGTTGATGAGCGGGCAAAGGGGCTTCACCCTGATCGAACTTCTGGTGGCGGTGGCCATCGTCGCCATCCTGGCCACGGTGGCGGTGGCTTCTTACCAGGACCACATCCGCCGCAGCGCACGGGCGGAGGCCAAGGCGGTGTTGATGGAGGCGGCCGGGTTCATGGAGCGGTTCTATACCACGAACGGGCGGTATTCGACCGACCCGGAAGGCACCACCGCGCCTGCACTGACCGGGCTGACCCAGTCACCCAAGGAGGGTACGGCCCGCTATAACATCTCCGTCTCTGCCATCGCCGCCCAGAGCTACACCCTGCAGGCCGTGCCGACGGGTGCGCAAGCGGGCGACGAGTGCGGGACACTGACCCTCACCCATACAGGGGTCAAGGGTATGTCGGGCGATGCGAATGGCAATGGGACGGCTGGGGATGCCGAAGACGTCCAGCAGTGTTGGAATCGTTGATTCGCCGGCCCCCGTCAGATCCTCTGACATCTATGAGGCATTGCATCCGCTGCTGTTACCGGTCCTCGGCCGGTTGCGTGTAGATGACTTCCAGTCGGGTGCGGTCATCGCCCGCGAGCTTGGGGTTTCCCGCGCCAGTGTGCATGGTTTGCTGCGCGATGCCGCCTCTTACGGCGTGCGAGTGCAGACCGTCCCGGGCCGTGGTTACCGCCTGACTCGGCCCTTTGAGCCTCTCGACGAGGCGCACCTGGCGGCGGTGCTGGCGCCGGTGGGACTGCATGTCCTGTGCCAGCCCGAGGTTGATTCCACCAACGCGCGGCTGCTCGCCCTGGCCGCCGCCGGCGCGCCGCACGGGACCCTGCTCGCCGCCGAGTGGCAGACGGCAGGGCGCGGCCGACGCGGGCGCGACTGGCTGGGCATCCTGGGGGCGGGGCTGACCTTCTCCCTGCTGTGGCGCTTCGAGCGGCCGGTCTCAGCGCTCTCGGGACTCAGCCTGGCCGTGGGGGTGGCCCTCGTGCGCGCCATGCGGGCCATGGGGGCTGCGAGGGCGGGGCTTAAGTGGCCGAACGACGTCCTGGTGGGGGAGGATAAGCTCGCGGGCATCCTGATCGAGCTCACGGG
>JBKBRS010000179.1:0-4240 GCA_046292095.1 Thiobacillaceae bacterium | reverse complement strand
AGTGGTACGGGCTGGGTCGCATCAACTATTCCTTCCAGGAGTCGCGACTGGTCGAGGGCCTGATCGGCTTCGAGCACAACGCCGGCTGCTGGACCCTGCGCGGCGTGGCCCAGCGCATCGCCGTGAGCGCGGCGAATGCCAGCAACGCCTTCTACCTTCAGCTGGAACTGCGGGGGCTTACCGCGCTGGGCCCCAACCCCCTGGAAGTCTTGAGACGCAGCATCACGGGATACACCAAGAGCGATGAAATCGACCTGCCATAGATTCCTGGCCGCCCTTCTCCTGGCCTTCAGTTTGCCTTTGCCAGCCGCGCCCGTCCTGCTCGACCGCATCGTCGCCGTGGTGGACAACGGGGTCATCACCCAGCATGAACTAAAGCGCAGCGTCGAGCGCACCCTGCGGCAGCTCGCCCTGCAGCGCACCACGGCGCCGCCGCGCCATCTGCTTGAGCGGCAGGTGCTGGAGCGCATGATCACCGAGCGCATCCTGCTCAAGCTCGCCGAGGACACCAACATCCGCATCGATGGCCCGCAGCTCGACCGCGCGCTGGCCCGCATCGCCCAACAGAACAACATGCCGCTCGACCAGTTCCGGCGCGCGTTGGAACAGGAGGGCGTGGACTTCAACGCCTTCCGCGAGCAGGTGCGCAACGAAATGATCATCGGTCGGCTGCGCGAGCGGGAGATCGACAGCAAGGTGGTGGTCACCGATGCCGAGATCGACGACTACCTCGCCAACGCCAGCCAGGATGCCGGGCGCCAGACGGAGTACCTGCTCGCCCACATCCTGGTCGTCACCCCCGAGGGGGCGAGCCCCGAGCAGCTACTCGAACTGCGCGCGCGCGCCGACAAGGCCCTGTCGGAACTCAAGGCCGGGTCAGATTTCAACCAGGTCTCCGCCGCCTATTCCGACGCGCAGAACGCCCTGCAGGGCGGGGTTCTGGGCTGGCGAACCGAGGGACAACTGCCCACGCTGTTCGTCGGCGCCGTGCGCGACCTGCCGGTGGGGGGGCTCACCCCCGTGCTCAGGAGCCACAACGGCTTCCACATCCTCAAGCTGCTCGACAAACGCGGCAAGGACGTGCCCACCGTTATCCGTCAAACCCACGCCCGCCACATCCTCATCAAGACCAACGAGATCGTCAGCGACGCCGATGCCCGCAACCGCCTGCGGCTACTGCGCGAGCGCGTCGTCAACGGTGAGGACTTCGCCGAGCTGGCCCGGCTGCACTCCGACGACTTGAGCGCCTCCAAGGGAGGCGACCTCGGCTGGCTCTCCCCCGGCGACACGGCGCCCGAGTTCGAGCGCGCCATGGAGGCGCTCAAGCCCGGGGATGTGAGCCAGCCCATCCAATCGCCCTTCGGTTGGCACCTGATCCAGGTGCTGGAGCGCCGTGACCAGGACATCACCCAGGAGCGCCGCCGCTTCGAGGCGCGCCAGGCCATCCGCGCGCGCAAGGCCGACGAGGCCTTCGAGGACTGGGTGCGGCAGATGCGCGACCGCGCCTACGTGGAATATCGTCTGGAGGACTGAGGCGTGGCGCATGAGGCGGTGACGCCGCCCCTCGCCGTCACCGCCGGCGAGCCCGCCGGGATCGGCCCCGATCTGTGCGTGACCCTGGCGCAGACGCCGCCGGCCGGCATCCGCCTGGTGTTCATCGCCAACCGCGCACTGCTCGCCGAGCGGGCGCGCCTGCTCGGGCTGCCCTTAGACCTGCCCGACTACGCGGCCGCGACCGGCGCCCCCTTGAGCCTGCTCTCCCTGCCCCTGGCCACGGCAGCGACACCCGGTCAGGTCGATGCCGCCAACGCCGGCTACGTGCTGGAATGCCTGCGGCGGGCGGTCGCCGGCTGCCTCGCCGGAGAGTTCGCCGGTCTCGTCACCGGCCCCGTGCACAAGGGCGTCATCAACGCCGCCGGCCATGCCTTCAGCGGCCACACCGAATACCTGGCCGAGCTCACCGACACGCCGCGGGTGGTGATGATGCTAGTCGGCACCCCCGCCCACCCCTCACGCCTCACCCCTCACGCCTCACCCCTCACGCCTCACCCCCTCCGCGTCGCCCTGGCCACCACCCACCTGCCCCTGCGGGCGGTGGCTGACGCCATCCGGCCGGAATCCCTCACCGCCACGCTGCGCATCCTGCACGCGGGACTGCAACGCGACTTCGGCATTGCCCGTCCGCGCATCCTGGTGGCCGGCCTCAACCCGCACGCCGGCGAGGGCGGGCATCTGGGGCGCGAGGAGATCGAGGTCATCACGCCGGTCCTGGAGGCCCTGCGCGGCGAGGGCATGGCCCTGGAGGGGCCGCTGCCGGCCGACACGCTGTTCCAGGCCAAGTACCTGGACCGCGCCGACGCCGTGCTCGCCATGTACCACGACCAGGGCCTGCCAGTGCTCAAATACGCCAGCTTCGGCGGCGGGGTGAACGTGACCCTGGGGCTGCCCATCGTGCGCACCTCGGTCGATCACGGCACCGCGCTCGACCTCGCCGGCAGCGGCCGGGCCGGCAGCGGCAGCCTGCGCGCCGCCATCGCCCTGGCCGCCGAGATCGCCAGGCGGCGGGGCCACGGCCCAAAGGGCAAGGACTGAGGGTGGAACGACACCGGCCGCGCAAATCGCTCGGGCAGCATTTCTTGCACGACCCTGGCATCATCGCCCGCATCGTCGCCGCCATCGCCCCGCAGCCGGACGACCGCGTGGTCGAGATCGGCCCGGGACTGGGCGCGCTCACACGGCCGCTACTGGCGCGCCTGCGGCACTTGCACGTCGTCGAGCTCGACCGTGACCTGGCAGCCCGCTGGCGGGCCGAGGCGGCGGCGGGGCTGCCCATCACGGTGCACGAGGCCGATGCCCTCGGCTTTGATTTCGAAAGTCTGGGTCCCGATTTGCGCGTGGTCGGCAATCTCCCCTACAACATCTCCACGCCGCTGCTATTCCACCTTGCAGACGCCGCCGCCCGGATTCGCGACATGCATCTGATGCTGCAGCGGGAGGTGGTCGAGCGTATGGCCGCCACCCCCGGCACGCCGGCCTATGGGCGTCTTTCGGTCATGCTTCAGGCGCGTTTCCAGGTCCAGAAACTCTTCAACGTGCCCCCCGGCTGTTTCCGCCCGCCGCCCAAGGTGGACTCCGCCGTGGTCCGCCTGCTGCCGTTGCCAGCCGCGGCGATCCCTTACCGCGACGCCAGGCGTTTCGCAGAACTGGTGGCGCGCGCCTTCGGCCAGCGCCGCAAGACCCTGCGCAACACGCTGAAGGGGATGATCGACGCGGCCACCTTCGCCGCCCTGGGGATCGACCCCGGCCGCCGGGGCGAGACCCTCAGCGTCGCCGAGTTCGCCGCCCTGGCAGACCATTCGGCGTCTGTGCCGCCTCAGTCACCCGACTGACGCGACCAGCCGGCCGTGCCGGCCTGGATGAACTCGATCTTGTAGCCGTCCGGGTCCTCGACGAAGGCGATCACCGTGTTGCCGTGCTTCATCGGCCCTGCCGGGCGGGTGACCTTGCCGCCCTTGGCCGCCACCGCCTCACAGGCCTTATAGGCGTCCTCCACCTCGATGGCGATGTGCCCGTAGGCATTGCCGAGGTCGTACTTGTCCACGCCCCAGTTATAGGTCAGCTCCAGCACTGCCTGCTCGGACTCATCGCCGTAGCCGACGAAGGCCAGGGTGAACTTGCCCTCCGGATAGTCCTTGCGGCGCAGCAGGCGCATGCCCAGCACTTCCGTGTAGAAGGCGATGGAGCGGTCCAGATCGCCGACCCGCAGCATGGTATGCAAGATGCGCATGTTTGATCCCTCAAAACTGAAAATACCAGCCGCCATTTTGCCTCAGCGCCCGACGTGCCGTCGCATAATCCGGACACAGGGCGGCCACCGCCCGCCAGAAGGCGGGCGAGTGGTTGCGCTCGCGGAAGTGTGCCAGTTCGTGGCAGATCACGTAATCGATGACCGCCAGCGGGGCCATGACCAGGCGCCAGTTCAGGCTCACCACCCCGCGCGCGGAGAGGCTACCCCAGCGCGTGCGGGCGTCGCTCAAGCGCCAGGGCGGCAGCGCCAGGGCATGTGCGGCGCAGATCGCCGCCAGGCGCGCGCCCAGGATCTCTCTCGCCTGCGCCTCATACCAGACCAGGACAGCAGGGCGGGCCGTGGCAGGGTCCGAGACCAGCAGGCGGTCGCTGTCGCGGCAGGGATGGATCACCCCCTCCGCCCGAGTGAGGTGCAAATCGCCGCCCAGGTAGG
>JBKBRS010000178.1:0-4299 GCA_046292095.1 Thiobacillaceae bacterium | reverse complement strand
ATCAAAAAACAGCCGAATATTTCTGATTTATCATTCGGATAATCCGAAGTATCCACATGCTCAACTACCGCCAGCTCCACTACTTCTGGACGGTGGCCAAGGCCGGCGGCGTGGCCCGCGCCGCCGAGCGCCTCGGCCTCACCCCGCAGAGCGTCAGCGCCCAGGTCGCGGTCCTCGAAGAGGACCTCGGCACCCAGCTATTGCGCCGCCGTGGCCGGCGACTGGAACTGACCGAGACGGGCCGTCTGGTCGTGTCCTATGCCGACGAGATCTTCCAGGTGGGCAGCGAGCTGGAGGAGCTGCTGCGCAGCCGCCCGCAGGGCCGCAGCGTCCTGTTTCGCGTGGGTGTGGCCGACGCGGTGCCCAAGGCCATCGCCTACGCCCTGCTGACCCCCGCCCTGCAACTGCCGGAGCCGGTGCGCATCGTCTGCCGCGAGGACAAGCTCGAGCGCCTGCTCGCCGCGCTGGCCATCCACCACCTGGACATGGTCCTGTCCGACAGCCCCCTGCCCAGCGGCACCGAGGTCAAGGGCTACAGCCATGCCCTAGGCGAGTGCGGCGTGCGCTTCTTCGCCACACCGGCCCTGGCGGCGGGGTTGAGCGGCCCCTTCCCACACAATCTGGAAGGGGCGCCGCTGTTGCTTCCCGGCGAGGACAGCGCCCTGCGCGCGGGCATCTTGCGCTGGCTGGGCCGGCTGCAGATCCGCCCGCGCATCGTCGGCGAGTTCGACGACAGCGCGCTCATGAAGGCCTTCGGCAGCGGCGGCGTGGGTGTCTTCCCGGCCCCGGAGGTCATCGCCAGCGAGGTCGTGCGGCTGTATGGGGTGACCTCGATCGGCGGCACCGATGCCGTGCGCGAGCGCTTCTACGCCATCTCGGCCGAGCGCCGCCTGCGCCACCCGGCCGTGGTAGCGATCAGCGACGCCGCCCGGCAGGGATTGTTCGCGGGCTGAGCGCCTGCGGTGGCGCGTGAACTCAGCCACGTCTGGCGCATTCAGATGAGCCAATCGCAGCCGGCCGACCCGGCGGCAAGTCCCGAGCCAGGCCACCGCAACGTCCCGCCACCCCCCTTCGGAGCCCCCCATACACCGCCTATCCGCGCCCAGTCGCCACGCCATCCCATTCACGCTGACCCTGCTCGCAGCAACTGGCGCGCAGGCCCAGGCGACCGGCTGGCGGCCCTTCGTCTCGGTCACCCCGGTGCATCAGGGCGAGGCCGGCCTGGACGGTGGCGGTGACTACGACGCGCAAGGGCTCATCCTGCGTGCCGGGGCGCAGAGAGAGACCTTGGCGGCGAACGCCGCGTCGGCGTGACCTTGAGCTACGACGACACCGACTACGGGTTCACCAACCCCACTCGCCTCGGCGGCCTGGCGCTCGACGCGCTTCCGTCTGGACGAAAACGGCCCGGTGCACAACGGCATCGGCGAGGAGCGCGGTGCGCCCGTGTTCCTGCGCGCCTCGCGGGCGCCCGGTGACCAGGCGACGCTCGACCTCTATGCCGGGGTGCTGACGGCGGGCGAGCTGCGGCTGGAGGGCGCGGCCGACCGCGCTCAGCCGCGCGCGCGTGCGTCCATGGACTGTCGCAGCGCGACGATCTCCTGTCGCAGCGCCCGCAGCTCGGCGTGCAGATCGCTCTCGATATGCTCGCGCGCCGCCTCCACCGCCGCCACCGTATCCTTGTGCTCCGCCTCGCTGAAGGACTGCATGGCGTTGACGATGATGGCGATGAAAAGGTTCAACATGGTGAAGGTGGCGATCAGGATGAAGGGGATGAAGAAGGCCCAGGCATAGGGGAAGTGTTCCATCACCGGCCGGGCGATGCCCATCGACCAGCTCTCCAGGGTCATGATCTGGAACAGGGTGTAGAGCGAGCGGCCGATGTCGCCGAACCATACCGGGTAGGTCGTGGCGAACAGGTTGGTAGCGATCACCGCGAAGACGTAGTAGATGATGGCCAGGACCAGGGCGATGGAGCCCAGGCCGGGGATGGCCGCCAGCAGCGCCCCCACCACCTTGCGCATGGACGGCACGATGGTCAGGATGCGCAACACCCGCAGCACGCGCAGCGCCCGCAGCACGCTGAACTGGCCGGTGGCGGGGACCAGTGCGATGGCCACCACCAGGAAATCGAACACGCTCCAGGGGTCGCGGAAGAAGGCCAGCCGGTGAACAAAGAGGCGGATGGCGATCTCGGCCACGAAGACCGACAGGATGGCCTTGTCCAGGGCCAGGATGTACGGCCCGGCCATGGCCATGACCGATGGTGACGTCTCCAGGCCCAGGGCCACGGCATTGATGAGGATCAGGATGAGGACGACCCGCTGCGTGCGCGCATCTTCGATGAAGCCACGGAGCCGCTCGCGCAGGCCGGCGTTGGTCAGGGTGGTCGTCTCGGACATCCGCTGTCGGCGTGTGGGGCGAAACCTGAACGACTCTCCGAGCGCACGCGGGTTCCCCCGCCCCCGTTCACTCGAACAGGTCCCTGCGCTCAGGCAGGTTGAGCGGGCACTGGCTGCGGTCGTAGCCCGCCGCCTCCAGGCGCTGATAGATCGCCGCCAAGGCCTGGTCCTCGGTGCGGAAGAAGTTCGCCTCGCCGATAGTGGCGTAGAGGTCGGTTCGTTGCATCACCTCCAGCACCTGCTTCTTGAGCCCCGAGAAGACCAGTGTCACCCCATGGTCGTGCAGCCGGTGCACCAGGTGGTGGATCAGCTCCTCGCCGGAGGCATCCAGCTCATTGATGCCGTCGCCCACGATCAGCACGTATCGGGCCTTGGGGTTGTTGGCCAGCGCCCCGAGCACGGCGTCCTCGAAGTAGGCGACATTGGCGAAGTAGAGCGAGCCGTCGAAACGCAGGGCGACGATGGCCTCGGACTCGGGCAGCCCGTGCACACGCGCGTCGCGCAGCGTGCCGTCGGGATGGCGCGACAGCCGGGCCACCCGCGGCCGCATGCGGCGCGCCAGGAACAGGACGATGGCCACGGCGGTGCCGACCAGGATGCCGTAGTCCAGGTTGGGCGCAAACACCAGGGTGGCGACGAAGGTCACCGCCGCCGCCACCCCGTCGTGCCGGTGCGCCTGCCAGGCGTGCTTCATGGCGGCGAAGTTGAACAGGCTCATCACCGCCAGCATGATGATCCCGGCCAGGACTGCCTGCGGCAGGTGATAGAGCAGGGGGGTGAGGAACAGCAGGGCGATCAGGACCACGACGGCCGTCACCACCGAGGCGATGCCGGTGCGCGCCCCGGCGTTCATGTTCACCGCCGTGCGGGAGAAGCCGCCGGCCACCGGAAAGGCATTGGAGAGGCTGCTCGCCACGTTGGCCAGGCCCTGGCCGATCAGCTCCTGGTTGGGGTCGATGCGCTGGCGGGTCTTCGCCGCCATGGCCTTGGCCACGGAGATGCTCTCCATGAAGCCGACCAGGGCGATGACGATGGCGGCGGACAAAAGATCCAGCACGCGACCGAGTTCGAAGACGGGCAGCCCGAAGGCCGGCAGGCCCGCCGGGATGGTGCCCACCACCTCGCCGCCGGAGACCAGCTTCAGGCGCCCGTCCTCGATCTTGCGGATGCGCCAGCGCTTGCCATCGGTCTTCGCACCGGCCGGCGCGAGCCCGGTGATGTAGAGGCGCTTACCGTCCGTTTCGAACTGCAGTTTGCGCAGCTGGTTGAGGATCTCGCGCGCGACCTTCTCCTCGCCGCGGGCCTGCAGCTCCAGCAGGTCGATCTCGTAGCGCAGGGCGATCACGTCCTGCGGCCGCATCTGCCCGCGCTGGGCCTTCAGCCGTCCTTGCAACTCGGCCAACCGCGCCTGGGTGGCCTTGTGCTGGCCCTCGCGCGCGTGGTAATCGGCCAGTAACTGCTGCACCTCCGCCTGCGCCACCGCCGCGACGGGCAGCTCGCGCTTGCCCTCGTAGCCCAGCGCCCAGCTCAGCAGGGTGGTCAGCACCACCGCCACCAGGACGTTGGGCCAGCGGGGCAGGCGCTTTTTCATCACCACCATCAGGGTGATGGCCCCCGCGCCCATGAGCAGCGTCGGCACGTGGGTGTCCGGCAGCTGGGCGAGCACCCCCCAGATGTCGCGGAAGAACATGTCGCTCTTGGGCATGGACACGCCCAGCAGCTTGTTGAGCTGCGACAGGCCGATGATGATGGCCGCCGCATTGGTGAAGCCGACCACCACCGGGTGCGACAGGAAGTTGACCACCACGCCCAGGCGCAGCAGCCCCAGGCCGAGCTGGATCACGCCGACGATCAGGGCGAGCAGCACGGCATAGGCGATGTACTCGACGCTGCCGGC
>JBKBRS010000177.1:0-4370 GCA_046292095.1 Thiobacillaceae bacterium | reverse complement strand
GTCGGCGGTGTCACCCACCAGCGAAGCACGTATCCGAATCTGCGACATGGTCTTTCCTTTCCTCGCTCAAGTCCGTCCGTTCAACCGCCGCAGCCACCAATGGTGACCTTGACCTCTTTGGCCGCCGTGTGCATCTTGCCGCCAGCACGCACAAACGCCCGCACATGCGAGGTGCTGCCCAGCTTGATGCGCGTGGAGACAAACCCTTCCGCACCGTTCATCAGATCGAACTGGGCAATGAGCGGAAAGTTGTTCTTGTCAGCAACGATCGCAATCGATTCGGTACCGGGAATGTTGGAGGTCACCTCCACCGGCACCACCGCGCCGTTCTCGGCAATGTCCGGGGCCTTGACCGTGATCTGGCCACTGTCGGCCGCCCCTTCGGCCTTGATCGCCTTGAGCGCCGCCGACAGCTCGCGCGCCTCAAAGCCCGCCGCGTTCCAATCGGCATACACCGCCGTCGGCTTGAGCAGCCCAGCCGCCACCGCGACCCCGACCACGCCCGCCGCGCCGGCGCTCTTCAGCACTTGTCTACGCTGATGGTTCATCGTCTTCTCCATGAAAACTTGAGGACCCGTGGTTGCCGTCGATACCACGCTCGCGTCTTTCCCTCAGCACCCTGGCGCCACCAGGGTGTCTGACCGACGGCCCGAGGCCACAGTGCTGACCCCTCGGGACGTGCGAACGATAGTGCATGCGCGCGCGCAGGGTAATGCCCCAAACATACTAAATGGCGGTGTCAAACGACACCCTGTGCGGGCGACGGATCGACTCCCTCAACGCCGCGCCGCCTCGCGCTGCTGCTGGGCGCGTAGCTCGCGCAGTCGCGCCTCGGCGATCGACAGCCGGTGGAAATCACGCCCGCCACTCGCCACCGCGAGCTGCAGCTGTTCGATGGCGGCAGCCAAGGCACCCTGACGCACATGCGCCTCGGCCTGGGCCAGATGCGCCTCCAGGCGCTGTCCCAGGGCCCCGTGGGCACGCGCCTTAAGCGTGTAGAGCACGGCATCCTCGGGCCAGGTGAGGAGCTGTTCGTCGACCAGGCGCAGGGCCCGCTCCGCCTGACTGGCGAGCAGTAAGGCGTGCGCCTGGGTGTAGGCCAGCGGGCGATGCGCCGAGTAGCGGGCAAGCGCCTGTTCGCCCCGGGCGATGGCCTGTTCCGGGCGGTTGGCTGCCAATGCGACATCCATCGCCAGCGTCTCGACCAGGGGTGTGGCGGTGTCCAGTGCATCGATCCGCGCCACGGCCTGTTGGGCGCGCTCCAGGCGGCCTGCGCGCAGGGCGGCGCGGGCAAGGCCGTACCAGGCGGCGACATCACGGGGCTCGGCGGCCAAGAGGGCCTCGAAGCGCTGCGTGGCCTGGCCCGCTTCTCCCTCGTCGGCCCACACGCGTGCCCGTACCAGGCGGAATTCGAGGCTGTCCTGATGCTGGCGGTAGGGCATCTCCGCCACACGGTTCTGCATGTCGGCGATGCGTTGGAAGGTCAGGGGGTGGGTGCGCAGATAGGCGGGCGCTTGGCTATCGAGCAGCCGCCCCTGGGCCTGCAGCCGCTCGAAGAAGCTGGCCATGCCGGCGGGGGCGAAGCCCGCCTGGGCGAGGATCTGCAGGCCGACGCGGTCAGCCTCGCGCTCATGATCCCGGCTGAAATCGAGCTGCTGCTGGACATTCATGGCACCGGCCAGGGTTGCGGCGGCCTGCGAGACCTGGCTGTTGGAACGCGCCGCGAGGATGGCCACGGCGAGCGCCGCCAGCGACACCAGGCCGGCGCTGCGCTGTTGATCGACCATGCGGGCGATGTGGTTCTGGGTGACGTGGGCGATCTCGTGTGCAAGCACCGCCGCGAGCTCGGATTCGTTGCGCGCGGCAGAGATCAGACCGGTGTGCACACCGATGTAGCCACCGGGCAGGGCAAAGGCGTTGATCGTGGGATCGCGCACGACGAAGAACTCGAAGTGCCGATAGGGACTGGGGCTCACAGCGACCAGCCGATCCCCCAGGACATTGAGATACTCGGTCAGCTCCGCATCGTCGAGGAAGTCGCCTCTCGACCAGATCTGGCGCATGATCTCCCGCCCCAGACGCGCCTCCTGCGCCTCGCTGAAGGCGGCACGTGCCGACTCGCCCAGGTCCGGCAGCTCGCTGGCACGGACCGGCAGCGCCAGGATGAGGACGAGCGCAATGGCGTGGCGTAAACCCATGCGGGTATGATACCTCCCCCACATACCGGTTCCCTCTCCCATGACGCAACTCACCCACTTCGACGACCAGGGCCACGCTGTAATGGTGGACGTGAGCGGCAAGGCCGAGACGCAGCGCCTGGCCGTGGCCAGCGGGCGCATCCGCATGCGGCCCGAGACCCTGGACATGATCCTGGCGGGCGCGGCGAAAAAAGGCGACGTCCTCGGTGTGGCCCGTCTGGCCGGCATCATGGGGGCCAAGCGCACGCCCGACCTGATCCCGCTCGCCCACCCCATCGCGCTCACCCAGGTCAGTGTCGATTTCGCGGTCGAACGCGAGCACCATCGCATCGTTTGCACCGCCCGCGCCGAAACCGTCGGCCGCACGGGCGTGGAGATGGAGGCCCTGACGGCAGTGAGCGCGGCCCTGCTCACCATCTATGACATGTGCAAGGCCGTGGATCGCGGCATGGTGATCGAGGAAGTCCGTCTGCTGGAAAAACGGGGGGGCAAGTCGGGGCACTGGCAGGCTGGGTGAACTTCTCCTGTCTTGTCCACGACAAAGCAACATGCCACAGACCACCACCCTGCCCTGGGTCCACGACCTGAGCAGTGCCGAACTACGCCGCCTGCAAGAGGCAGCCGCCGAGGCGGCCAGCGTGTCGCGCTTCTTCCGCGACCGGATGCGCGACGGTGGCGAGGGGCCTGAGCTCGCGGTGATCCCGGCCGGCCGCTTTCTCATGGGGACAAGCGATGACGGCCGGCGTTTCGGTGAACTCAGCCAGCGGCTGGTCGCGGTCAGCCAGCCCTTCGCCATCGGCCGCTACACCGTCACGGCCGAGGAATTCGACTTCTATGTCCAGGCCAACGGGCTCGTCTGGCCCGACCACCTGCTCCGGTCCGAGGGGCGGCAGCCGGTGATCAACATCACGCTGCAGGACGCGCAGTCTTATCTCGCCTGGCTGAGCGAGCAGACCGGCGCGCGCTATCGCCTGCCGAGCGAACAGGAATGGGAATACGCTGCGCGGGCCGGCAGCGCAACCGACTATTGCTTCGGTGAGCGGCTCGCCTGCGGCGAGGCTAATACCGCCACCCTCCTGGGCAGTGGGCGGGCATCGAGTGGATGGCGTCGCTGGCTGCCCTTCTGCGTGCCCCTGCACCGCGTCTGTGAGGTCGGTAGCTACCCCGCCAACGTCTGGGGTCTATACGAGGTGCATGGCAACGTCTGGGAGTTCACCGCCGACCCCTGGTTGGGCCCGATCGACCCGGCCCACACCCAGCCTGCCCCTGGCAGCCGCTGGATCGTCACCAAAGGCGGCTCCTGGTTCGAGGGCGCGATCGACGCCCGCTTCGCCGCCCGCCGCCCCCGCATGGTCAACGAGATGGACACCAACCTGGGGTTCAGGGTGGTGCGGGAGCTGAGGACGGATGACTGAGGACAGAGGACGGATGGTTTGCGCCAGCGCGCAGCGCTGGCGAAGCTAGCACGCTTCTGATGACTGAAGCCCGAGGACTGAGGACTGCATGAACTCCAGCGCACGGCACCAGCACTTTGCTCAGTCTTCTGTCATCTGTCCTCAGCAGTGTAGCCAAACCGGCGCGTAAGCGCCGGCAAGCCAACAGTCCTCTGTCTTCCGTCCTCAGTCCTCTGACTCAAACGCAACCGGTCGGCTTGGGCGTGCCGGCGTAACGCCCGGCCTGCTTGGCCGGGCCATAGGGGAAGAGGTCGAACAGGAATTTCTTGTCGCCCCACTCCTCGCCGAACTCCTCCTTCAGGGCCTTCTGCAAGATGCGCAGGTTCGGCGCGGTGCCGTACTCCTGGAAGTACTCGCGCATGTAGTGGATGATCTTCCAGTGATTCTCACCCAGCGGCAGCTTGTCCTGCGCCGCCAGATACTCGGCGACCTCGGGCGACCAGTCCTCCAGGTTGACCAGATAGCCTTCCGCGTCGGTCTCGATGATGCGGCCGTTGATGTTCAGTTCCATGCGTCGTTCCTCTCTACAGGTTGATGTTGCGGTGTCTTTGCATTACGCATGATGCAATACCCGAGTTTAATTGTCAACTATTAAACCCAACAGGACTTCGAGGTCCGGTTGCACGGAATTCACCCTTCACTTATTAACCCGGCCCTTAAATACCCTGTGCTGCATAGGCGGCTAAGGGATGCCTGAAATAGGCCTTGACACGCTCTG
>JBKBRS010000176.1:0-4371 GCA_046292095.1 Thiobacillaceae bacterium | reverse complement strand
AGATCCAGCGCGTGCTCAATGCCGACGTGGTGATGATCTTCGACGAGTGCACCCCCTATCCGACCACATGGGATGGCGCCCGCGTCTCCATGCAGCTCAGCCTGCGTTGGGCGGAGCGCTCGAAGCGCGCGCACGAGGGCAACCCGAACGCCCTCTTTGGCATCGTCCAGGGCGGTATGTACGAGGACTTGCGCAGCCGGTCGCTCGACGCGCTGGTCGACCTGGGTTTCGACGGCTATGCCCTGGGGGGGCTCTCGGTGGGGGAGACCAAGGCCGACATGCAACGCATCCTCGCCCACATGGCGCCTGCCCTGCCGGCCGAGCGCCCCCGCTACCTGATGGGGGTGGGCACCCCGGAGGACATCGTCTACGCCGTCAGCCAAGGCATCGACCTGTTCGACTGCGTGCTGCCCACCCGCAACGCCCGCCACGGCGTGCTGTTCACCCGCACGGGCACGCTGCGCATCAAGAACGCGCGCTATCGCAGCGATACCAGTCCGCTCGACCCGGAGTGCGGCTGCTACACCTGCCGGCACTTCAGCCGCGCCTATCTGCACCACCTGTTCCGCGCCGGCGAGAGCCTGGCCGGGCGGCTCAACACCCTGCACAACCTGTACTACTACCAAAGCCTGATGCGCGAGTTGCGCGAGGCCATCGCCTCGGGACGGCTGACGGATTACGTCGCCGCCTTCCGGGACGCCCGAGGGGGCGAGACGCGAGGGTGAGCATGCTAGAATCACGCGGTTTCCTGCCGGAGTGATTCCATGCTGATAACCCCCGCTTACGCAGCCCCGGCCGAGCAGCCGGACCCCTTTCTGAGCTTCCTGCCGCTCATCGTCATCTTTGTCATCTTCTGGTTCCTGATCATCCGTCCGCAGATGAAGCGCGCCAAGGAACAGCGCAAGATGCAGGAGGCCCTGCAAAAGGGCGACGAGGTGATCACCTCGGGCGGCCAGCTCGGCCGGGTGGTGGACCTTAAAGAGCAGTACGTCACCCTCGAGATCGCCAAGGGGGTGCACACCGTCTTCCAGCGGGGTGCCGTCCAGGCCGTCTTGCCCAAGGGCACGATGAAAGACATGCAGTGAGGCATCGGGGCCTGGGTGTGAGCTCGCTTCACCCCGTTTTACCCCTCACCCCTCACGCTTCACCCCTCACCAAAAAATGAATCGCTACCCGCTCTGGAAATACGTCGTCATCGCCGTTGCCCTGCTCATCGGGTTCCTCTACACCCTGCCCAACTTCTACGGTGAGGTGCCGGCCGTGCAGGTCTCGCCGGTGCGGACCACCCAGAAGGTGGACAGCGCCCTGCTCGAGCGGGTGGAGGGGGTGCTCGCGCAGGCGGGGGTCAGGCCCACGGGCATCGCCCAGGACGAGCGCAGCATCAAGCTGCGCTTCGCCGACACCGACACCCAGCTCAAGGCCAAGGACGTCCTGCAGCAGGCGCTTGGGCAGGGCTACACCGTGGCGCTCAACCTGCTCTCCGCTTCGCCGCAGTGGCTCGCCTCGATCGGGGCCCTGCCCATGTACCTGGGCCTCGACCTGCGCGGTGGGGTGCATTTCCTGCTGCAGGTGGACATGCCGCGCGCGCTCGAGCGCGCCGCCGAGCGCTACCAGGGCGACATCCGCACGCTGCTCAGGGAGAAAAAGATCCGCTACGCGAGCCTTGCACGCGAGCGCGACGTGGTGACCCTGCGCTTCCGCGGGGCCGCCGCCCGCGACGAGGCACGCCAGGCGATCAGCCAGGCCTATCCCGAGCTGGAGCTACGCGAGGGCGGCAGCGGCGAGGAGCTGCTGCTCACCGCCACGCTGAGTAAGCCGGCGCAGGTGAAGGTGCAGGAAAACGCCCTGCAGCAGAACCTGCTCACGTTGCGCAACCGGGTCAACGAGCTGGGCGTGGCCGAGCCGGTGATACAGCAGCAGGGGGTAGACCGCATAGTGGTGCAGCTGCCGGGCGTGCAGGACACCGCCAAGGCGAAGGAGATCCTCGGCCGCACCGCCACCCTGGAGATCCGGATGGTGGATGAGGAGGCCATGCAGGACCCGGCGCGGGTGCAAGCGGCCATGGCGAGCGGTCAAGCGCCCTTCGGCGACGAGCTCTACTACGAACGCAATGGCCAGCCCATCCTGGTGAAGAAGAGCGTGGTGCTCACCGGCGAATACATCACCGATGCCCAGGCGGGCTTCGACCAGAACAACCAGCCCGCCGTGCACATCAACCTGGACGGCCGCGGGGCGCGCATCTTCAAGAACGTCACGCGCGAGAACGTCGGCCGCCGCATGGCCATCCTGCTCATCGAAAAGGGCAAGACCGAGGTGGTCACCGCCCCCGTGATCCGCGAGGAGATCGGCGGCGGGCGGGTGCAGATCACCGGCATGGACTCCACCGAGGAGGCGCGCGACGTCGCGCTGCTGCTGCGCGCGGGGGCGCTCGCCGCGCCGATGGAGATCGTCGAGGAGCGCACCGTCGGCCCCAGTCTGGGGCGTGACAACATCGAGAAGGGCTTCAACGCCACCCTCTACGGTTTCGCCGCCGTGGCCGTGTTCATGGTGGTCTATTACCAATTCTTTGGCCTCATCTCCATCCTGGCCCTGACCACCAACCTCTTCCTGCTGGTGGCCCTGCTGTCCATGCTGCAGGCCACGCTGACCCTGCCGGGCATCGCCGGTATTGCGCTCACCCTAGGCATGGCCATCGACGCCAACGTGCTGATCGCCGAGCGCATCCGCGAGGAGCTGCGCAATGGCATGAGCCCGCAGGCGGCCATCGCCGCCGGCTACGAGCGGGCCTGGGACACCATCCTGGACGCCAACATCACCACCCTGATCGCCGGCATCGCCCTGTTCTGGCTGGGGTCCGGGCCGGTGCGCGGGTTTGCCGTGGTGCTGTGCCTAGGCATCCTCACCTCCATCTTCAGCGCAGTGATGGTCTCGCGCGCCATGGTCAACCTCACCTACGGTCGCGCCAAGCGTCTGACCAAGGTCTCGATCTGAGGGTCCCGTCATGAGCCTCGAACTCTTCCGTCTCAAGCGCGACATCCCCTTCATGCGCTGGGCGCGCACCACCATCTTCTTCTCGGTGGCCTTGATCATTGCCTCGGTCGTCCTGCTCGCCACCCGCGGGCTCAACCTTGGGGTGGATTTTACCGGCGGCACCGTAATGGAGATCGGCTATCCGTCCGCCGCCGACATCCCGGCCATCCGCGCGCATCTGGCCAAGAACGGCTATGGCGACGCCCAGGTGCAGACCTTTGGGCGCGCCTCCGATGTGCTCATCCGCCTGCCGGTCAAGCCGGGCGTAACCTCGGCCCAGCTCTCCGAGCGGGTGATCGTCGTGCTGCGGGCGCAGGCGCCGGCGGCGGAACTGCGCCGGGTCGAGTTCGTCGGCCCACAGGTCGGGCGCGAACTGTTCGAGGATGGCTCTCTGGCGCTCTTGGTGGTATCCATCGGCATCGTCATCTATCTCGCCCTGCGCTTCGAGTGGCGCTTCGCCGTCGGCGCCATCTTCGCGACGGCGCACGACATCTTCATCGTGCTGGGCGCCTGGTCGGCCTTCCAATGGGAATTCTCGCTCACCGTGCTGGCGGCGATCCTGGCCGTGCTGGGCTACTCGGTCAACGACACGGTGGTGGTGTTCGACCGCATCCGCGAGAACTTCCGCAAGACGCGCATGACCGATGTGGCCGCCATCATGGACAACGCCAAGACCGCCACCCTGTCGCGCACCATCATCACCAGCGGTACCACCTTGATGGTCGTCCTGGCCATCCTTTTCCTGGGGGGGGAGGTGCTGTGGGGTTTTGCTATGGCGCTGGCCATCGGCATCGTCGTGGGCACCTATTCCTCGGTGTTGGTGGCAAGCCCCATCGTCCTGTGGCTGGGGGTGTCGCGCGAGGACTTCATCAAGCCGCCCAAGCCGGAGAGCGGGGCGGTGGTGTGAATTGAAGAGACTGCTGCGCGTCCAGATGGCTGGTGAGTACCCGCGCAGTAACTCATGCCGAGCCGACCACCGAGCTCGGGTTCGGCCCGCAAGCGGGCCTCCTACCACGCGAACCGCAGACCCCCGGTAGGAGCGCCGCTTGCGGCGCGAACCAGCAGACCACCCCGTGGTAGGCGCGCCGCGTGCGGCGCGAACCGCAGACCACATGCAGCGCGCCGTTCGGATTCGGCCCGCAAGCGGGCCTCCTACACAGCGCCAACCCATGCTTGCGGGGATCGAAGGCAAGCCCCGACCTGAGCACCCCGTAGGCCACATGGACAAGCTTGCGCATCATCGCGCCGATCGTCCCCTGGCACCTTGGCAGCGGCGCTCAAGCGCTGCTTGAACGCCAAGCTTCACGCCGTGCGCGAAGCGCTCATGGCAGGCATGTACAA
>JBKBRS010000017.1:0-19892 GCA_046292095.1 Thiobacillaceae bacterium | reverse complement strand
GCGTACAGGATCTACCTCAATGTGCTTCGTTTCCAACGATGGCCTCCTTGCGAACGAGGGGGTTAATTCCTCGTGTCGCTAGGGGGTCAATTTACGGTGTCGCCTGACACGAGCATCCCTTTCATGTGGTGAAGAACCTGTTTCATCACCGCAAGGCCCACTACAAGGGCTTGGCCAAGAATACCGCTTAGTTGTTCACCCTCTTTGGCCTTGCCAACCTGGTGCTGGCGCGCCGATGGTTGCTCGACCCTGAGGGGAAAAGTGCGTCCTGAATCTGGGGAAAACGGGGTAATGCACCCATAAAAGAGTGAAAAAGGCCTCCAGCACCCCTTGTTCTGCTCAAAAATTGTGCAAGCTGACCTGATCAGGGGTGCCGAGACCTGGCGAGACCCAAAGTGACCATTTGATCAGCGTTTCCCTAGCGCATCTTCGCAGGCACGACGCATCTCGCGCCCCCGCCCCTGCACGTCGTCGCGCCCCAGCAGTGCTAGAATTTGTGTATGAGCGTCGTGTCCGTCATCGACCTGTACGACCGGCTGGCCAACGCGCCGGACGAGCGCGCGCGTGCCAAGGTCATTGCCGAGGCCTTCGAGATGCTGGAGGCGCGCTACCCGCACCTGAGCGATCTGGCCACGCGGCAGCACTTGAGCGAGACGGAGCTTAGACTGCAGAAAGAGATCGAGCTGGTGCGCCTTGAGGGCGAGCAAATGCGCTCGGAGCTCAAGGAGACCGAGCTTAGGCTACAGAAAGAGATCGAGCAGGTGCGCCTCGAGGTCGAGCAGGTGCGCTCGGAGCTCAAAGAGACCGAGCTCAAGCTCACCAAAGAGATCGAGCAGGTGCGCCTCGAGGTCGAGCAGGTGCGCTCGGAGCTCAAAGAGACCGAGCTCAAGCTCACCAAAGAGATCGAACAGGTGCGCCTCGAGGTCGAGCAGGTGCGCTCGGAGCTCAAAGAGACCGAGCTCAAGCTCACCAAAGAGATCGAACAGGTGCGCCTAGGACTCTCCAAGGAAATCGAGCAAGTGCGCCTGCAGGTCGAGCAGGTGCGCTCGGAGCTCAAGGTCGAAATCGAGCAGGTGCGCGCGCAGACCGAGCGGGTGCGGGCGAACCTCCTGACTTGGTCGTTCGTGTTCTGGGCGAGCCAGTTTGCGGCGATCATGGCCCTGCTGTGGCGCGTGTGGCCGTCGGCGGGCTGAGCATCCAGCCTTTCGGCATGAAAGTTGGCACAGCCAACTCACGACGCTCCCCTCCCCATCCCTCACCCCCGACCCCTCCCCCCGAGGGGGAGGGGAGGCTCGACCCGCCTCTCTCCCTCAGGGAGAGAGGCCGGGAGAGAGGGCCGGAGGGGCTTGAGGTGAGGGGACGGCCATGGCCGCTTTCATCTTCTGGGGTGGCAGCGGCCATGGCCGTTAGGCGCGTCGCAAGTCGCGACCCTCGCACAAGACAGCGGGACATGTCGCGGCTTATGCCGCTCCTACGCATTGCGTCCCCTTGTAGGGGCGAGACATCCGTTGCGACCCATTGCGGCCAGGTTTCTGTGTGGCGGCTTGCGCCGCGCCAGCGGGGCAGACGGCCTTTTTTTGGTTCCCAGCAAACGGGGGCGTCGATGGCGAGTGGCAGGGCGCGCGCGGTTCGGTATGTGGCTTTGCTCGCGAATGTCGTCGCTACAGGGGCTGCCGGCCGCCCGCTGGCCGTGCCTTGAGCGACGGGGCGTTTCGGCGCTAGAATCGGGGCCAGTACGACGCAATCGGAGTCCGCCATGCTGCGCCTGTTCAATAAGACCAATCTGCCCATGACCGTGGTGGTCATGTTGATCGTCTGGGCCTGGCTGAGCCTGCTGAGCGTGCTGCTGAGCCGGCTGTTCTGAGCCGGTTAAGCCCTGTACAGACGAAAAGCCCCGCGATGCGGGGCTTTTCGTTGCATATGGGTTTGCTCAGGCGGCAAGCGCGGCCTTCATCTTCTGCAGGGCCTTGGCCTCGATCTGGCGCACCCGCTCGGCGGAGATGCCATAGACCGCCGCCAGCTCGTGCAGGGTGGCGGGGTTGTCCTCGTTGAGCCAGCGCGCCTCGATGATGTGGCGGCTGCGCGCATCGAGGCTGTCGAGCGCCCGGCTCAGGCCCTCGGTGGCGAGGCGCTCACGCTCGGCCTGCTCGAGGTGTTGGGTGGGGTCGGTGTCGGGGGCGGCCAGGTAGGCGATGGGGGTGAAGCTGTTCTCCTCCTCGTCCTGGATCGGCTCCAGGGCGATGTCCTGGCTGTAGAGGCGGGCCTCCATCTCGCGCACGTCCTCGCGGTGGACGTTGAGCGTGCGCGCCACCTCCTCGACCTCCTGTGCGCTCAAGGCACCGTCGCCCTGCTTGAGGCTGCGCAGGTTGAAGAAGAGCTTGCGCTGGGCCTTGGTGGTGGCCACCTTGACCAGGCGCCAGTTGCGTAGGATGAACTCGTGGATCTCGGCCTTGATCCAGTGCACGGCGAAGGAGACCAGGCGCACGCCGCGTTCGGGGTCGAAGCGCTTGACCGCCTTCATCAGGCCCACATTCCCCTCCTGGATGAGGTCGGCATGGGGCAGGCCGTAGCCGAGATAGCCGCGGGCGATGGACACGACCAGACGCAGGTGCGACAGCACCAATTGCCGCGCCGCCTCGAGGTCGTTGTGCTCGCGGAAGCGCTTGGCCAGCGTGTACTCCTCCTCGGCGCTCAAGATCGGGAAGCGGTTCACCGCCTGGATGTAGTTCTCCAGGCTACCCAGCGAGGTGGGTACGGGGTAACTCAGGGTGGCTGTGTTCATCGGCGCCCTCCGAAGGTTTTTGTAACAAGTTTAGCACTCTCTAGTTGAGAGTGCTAATGGCGCAAAGTTCCCTGCCGGCGTGGGTGGAGCGAACACCCCCGGCGAGCTTGTTTGTGTCGGCGCTCCTGAACCCCGACCACATCGAAGAGCGGTGGTAGGATCGACAAAAGTCGTGACCCGGTAACGCCAACGACCAAGGTCGCGGCTTTCGCCGCTCCTAAGGCGGCCATAGCCCAATGGCCACATTTAGGCACCGGGGAGCCGATGGCCATGTCCGTTACGCGGGATCATCTCGGGGTGTCCAGCCCGCGCAGGGTGTATCCCACGGCGAAGTAGGCGCCGAGGAGCCCCAGCAGGGTCGAGGCGCCGAGCAGAGCGGCGGCCTCGGGCGCGTCAAGGCCGGTGAGGCGAAAGGTCGTGCCGTAGCTGGCGGCGAGCCGGGCGACGCTGTTTTCGAGCCAAAAGGCCGTCACGGCGAGCAGCAGCCAGGCGGCCAGCCCTCCCGCCAGGCCCTGGATGGCGCCGAAGTAGAGGAAGGGACGGCGGATGAAGCGGTCGGTGGCGCCGATCAGGCGGGCCACCTCGATCTCGTCGCGCTGGGCGTAGATCTGTAGCCGTATGGTGTTGCCGGTAATAGTGGCCAGGGCCAGGCCGAGCAGTATGGCCAGCATGGCGACCAGGTCGCGGCCGAGGTCGAGCAGCGCGGCGAGCCGCCGGGCCCAGTCGGTGTCGAGGTTGACCCGTTCGACCTCGGGCAGCCCGGCGAGGGCCTCGCGCAGGCGTTCCAGGCTGGCGGGCGAGGGATCGCGGGCGATGACGACCAGGGTGTGCGGCAGGGGGTTGGCGGGTAGCCCTGCCGCCACCTCGCCCAGGCCGCCGGCGGTGAGCTGGGTGAGCGCCTCGTCCCGGTCGATGAAACGCACGCTTCGCACCTCGGGCCGGGTGGCCAGCGTGGCGGCGAGCTTGCGGCCCTGCTCGGCGCCGACCTCGGCCTTGAGGAAGAGGCTGATCTCCGCCTCGGTGGGGACGTCGCCGGCCAGGCGCTGGAGGTTGGCGAGCAGCAGATAGAGGCCGGCCGGCAGGCTCATGGCGACGGCGATCACCAAGATAGTGAAGAGCGAGGCGAGGGGGGCTTCGGTGAGCCGTTTGACGGCCACGCGCAGGCTGTGCAGGTTGTGTTCGACCCAGGCGCTCATGCGGGCAGGGGCCCGGTGACCGGGAGGGTGGCACTCGGCTGGGCTTCGACCAGCCGGCCCTGGGCGAGGGTGATGCGGCGGCCGCCGTAGCGGCGGATCAGGTCCAGGTTGTGGGTGGAGATGACCAGGGTCACGCCGACCTGGTTGAAGGCGCGGAACATCTCCATGATCTCGTGGGCATAGGCGTCGTCCAGGTTGGCCATGGGCTCGTCGGCAAGGACCAGCGCCGGCCGGCTGACGATGGCGCGGGCGATGCACAGCCGCTGCTGCTCGCCGCCGGAGAGGGTGATGGGGCGCGCGCGCTCGCGCCCGAGCAGTCCGACCTTGTCGAGCGCGGCGCGGGCGCGTTTGGCGGCATCATGCCCGCTCAGGCCCTGGATGTGCAGGGGCAGCAGGACGTTGTCGAACACCGAGCGGTCATAGAGCAGCTTGTGGTCCTGGAAGATGAGCCCGATGTTGCGGCGGAAGTAGGGCAGCGCGGCACGCTTCAGCCGGCCGATGTTCTGGCCGTTGACGATGATCTGCCCGCTGGTGGGCCGCTCGATGGCGGCGATGAGCTTGAGCAACGTGCTCTTGCCGGCCCCCGAGTGGCCGGTGAGAAAGATCATCTCGCCCTGGGCGATTCTCAGGCTCACCTCGGAGAGGGCCTCGTGGCCGCCCGGGTAGCGCTTGGTGACGCGGTCGAATTCGATCATGCTCAGTCGCCGAACAGGGCGTCGACGAACTCGCGCGCGCTGAAGGGCTGCAGGTCGTCCAGGCCCTCGCCCACGCCGATGTAGCGCACCGGGATGGGGGTGCCGGCATGTCCCGGCCGCCGCGCCAGGGCGGCGATGACCCCGCCCTTGGCGGTGCCGTCCAGCTTGGTCAGCACCAGGCCGGTGACCTGGATGGCCGCGTCGAAGGCCTGGACCTGGGCGAGCGCGTTCTGCCCCGTGTTGGCGTCGAGCACCAGCAGCACCTCGTGCGGGGCGCTCGGGTCGGCCTTCTGGATCACGCGCCGCACCTTGCGGATCTCCTCCATCAGGTGGAGCTGCGTGGGCAGCCGCCCGGCGGTGTCGGCCAGGACGACGTCGATGCCGCGCGCGCGGGCCGACTGCACGGCGTCGAAGATGACCGCGGCGGGGTCCGTGCCCTGGCCGCCGACGACCTCGACGCGGTTGCGTTCGCCCCACACCGCGAGTTGCTCGCGCGCCGCGGCGCGGAAGGTGTCGCCGGCGGCGAGCAGGACGCTGCGGCCCTCGGCCTGGAAGCGTTTGGCCAGCTTGCCGATGGTGGTGGTCTTGCCGGCGCCGTTGACCCCTGCCAGCATGATGACGAAGGGGCGGGCGCGGGTGACGTCGAGCGGGGCCTCGAGCGGGGTGAGCAGCTCCAGCAGCAGGTCCTTGAGCGCGTCGCGCAGTTGTGCGGCATCGCTCAGGCGGTCGCGCTTGACGCGCTTGCGCAGGGCCTCGAGCAGATAGTCCGTGGCTTCCACGCCGACGTCGGCGGTGAGGAGGATCTCCTCCAGCTCGGCGTAGAGGGTCTCGTCGATCCGGGTGTGGCGGCGGAAGAGCTCGCCCACTGGAGTGTTGAGGACCTGGCGAGTCTTGGCCAGGCCAGCCTTGAGCCGCTGCGCCCAGCCCAGCCGTGCCGGGTGGGCCGCCTGGGCGGGGGCAGGCTCGGGCGTGGTGACCGGCTCGGGCGCGGCGGCGGGCGCTGGGGTGGCGACCGGCTCTGGCGAAGCCGCGGGCTCAGGGGAGGGTTTTTTGCCTGACTTGAAGAAACCGAACACTGCGGCGGGGGTCATATGGGGCGTTGCATGTGTTTCAATCTTATCATGCAGCCGATGGCGGACCGGCGAGCGGCCGGTCCATTTCGGCACGTAGACCTCTAAAGATCGGACGATGCGCGACACGAGACGAAGATCGACCCTGCGCCTGGCGACCCTGCCCTGGATCCTGCTCGCCTGGCTGGGCATGAGCTTCATGGGGCTCGCCCGGGCCGGACAGCCCGAGACCTTCGAACACACCCTGGCCAACGGCCTGAAGGTGATCGTCAAGCCCGACCGCCGCGCGCCCGTGGTGGTGAGCCAACTGTGGTACCGCGCCGGCAGCATGGACGAGCGCTATGGCTTAACCGGCGTGGCGCACGTGCTGGAGCACATGATGTTCAAGGGCACCGCCGCGCTGCCCGATGGCGAGTTCTCGCGGCGCATCGCCGCCGCCGGCGGGCGCGAGAACGCCTTCACCACGCGCGACGCGACCGTCTACCACCAGACCCTGCAGGCGGACCGCCTAGGGCTGGCCTTCGAGCTGGAGGCCGACCGCATGGTGAACCTCATCCTCTCGCCCGAGGCCTTCGCCAAGGAGATCCAGGTGGTCAAGGAGGAGCGGCGGCTGCGCACCGAGGACAACCCGCAGGCGCTGCTCTTCGAGGCCCTGATGGCGACCGCCTACCAGACCCATCCCTACCGGCACCCGATCATCGGCTGGATGGACGACCTCGAGCACATGCGCGTGGAGGACGCGCGCGCCTGGTATGAGCGCTGGTATGCCCCCAACAACGCCCTGCTGGTGGTGGTGGGCGATGTCGAGCCCGCAGCGGTGTTCGCCCTGGCCGAGCGGCACTTCGGCGCCATCCCGGCGCGCGCGCTGCTGCCTCGACGGGCGCTCGCAGAGGCGGAGCCGCGCGGGATGCGCAGCGTCACGGTGAAGGCGCCGGCGCGGCTCGCCGCCGCCTATCTCGCCTGGCACGTCCCCCGGCTCGCCGACCCCGCGGCGGACTGGGAGCCCTATGCCCTGGAGGTCCTGGAGGGGGTGCTCGACGGCCATGCCTCGGCACGGCTGCCGCGCGCCCTGGTGCGGGAGCAGCAGGTGGCGGTGGGCGTGGGGGCGGGCTACGATCCGGTGGCACGCGGCCCGGCCCTGTTCTTCGTGAGCCTCACCGCGGCCGAGGGCAAGCCCCTGGATGAGGCCGTGGCGACCCTGCGTCGTGAGATCGAGCGCGTGCAGAACGAAGGGGTCAGCCGCGAGGAGCTCGAGCGCGTCAAGGCCCAGGTGTTGGCCGGCCAGGTCTTCCAGCAGGATTCGCTCTTTTTCCAGGCGCGTGAGATCGGGCAGTGGGAGAGCGCCGGCCTCAGCCATCGCGCGCGCAAGCTGCATTTCGAGCGGCTGCGTGAGGTCACCCCAGAGCAGGTCCAGGCGGTGGCCCGGCGTTATCTCGTCGACGACCGCCTGACCCTCGCCCGTCTGGAGCCGCAGCCGGTGGCGATGGGCGCCGCGCCAGTGGCGCCGACCATGGGAGACCGCCATGCGCGTTGAACGCCTGCTCATCGCCATCGCTTTGCTCCTCGCCCTGCCGGTCTGGGCGGGACTCGACCACGGGTCGAGCGCAAGCCCCGCCATTCCTGGCGGGGTGAGCGAGACGAAGCGCATGTCCGGGGCCGAAGGCCCCGCTCGAGCGCGTGGCGAGGAAGCCCCGCCCTCCCAGGGCGGGGTGACTCACATCCAACACTGGATGAGCGCGAGCGGGGCGCGCGTGTATTTCGTGGAAAACCGCGACCTGCCGATGCTGGACGTGAGCGTGACCTTCGATGCCGGCAGCGCGCGCGACCCCTCGCCCGCGGCGGCAGGGCTCGCGCGCATGACGCGACAGCTCATGAGCCTGGGCGCGGGGCCCTGGTCGGAACAGGCCCTGGCCGAGGCCCTGGCGGACGTCGGCGCCGCGCTCTCCGGGCATTTCGATGCCGACCGCGCCGGCTTCAGCCTGCGCACCCTAAGCCACTCACGTGAGCGCGAGCGCGCGCTCGCCGTCCTGCGTGCGGTGCTGGCCGAGCCACATTTCGCGCCGGCGGTGCTCGCGCGCGAGAAGGCGCGGGCGGTGGCCGGGCTCAAGGAGGCGGTCACCCAACCCGACTACCTGGGTGAGAAGGCCTTTCAGGCCGCCCTCTACGCCGGCCACCCCTACGCTCAGGAGGCGTCGGGGGAGATCGAGGCGATCGAGCGGCTCACGGTGGAGGACCTCCGTGCCTTCCACCAGCGCCATTACGTGGCGCGCAACGCCACGGTGGCGATCATGGGCGACATCGACCGCGCGGGGGCGCAGACCCTGGCCGAATTCCTCACCGCCGCCCTGCCCCAGGGCGAGGCGCCACCGCCGCTGCCCGAGGTCCAGGTCGCAGCCACCGGCAGCGAGCGCGTGATCCCGCACCACGCCACGCAAAGCCACATCTTCGTGGGGCTGCCCGCCATCAAGCGCGACGACCCGGACTTCTTCCCTCTGGTGGTCGGCAACTACATCCTCGGCGGCGGCGGGTTCGACTCGCGTCTGCTCACCGAGATCCGCGTCAAGCGCGGGCTTGCCTACAGTGCCTTCAGCATGCTCGCGCCCATGCAGGCGCTGGGCCCCTTCCGCATGGGCCTGCAGACCCGGCGCGAGGCGACGGACGAGGCGCTCAAGGTGGTGCGGCAGACCCTGGAGGCCTTTCTGCGCGAGGGCCCGACCGAGGCGGAACTCAGGCAGGCGAAGGACTTCCTCACCGGCAGCTTCCCCCTGCGCCTGGACAGCAACCGCAAGATCCTCGACCAGCTCGCCTTAATCGGCTTCTACAAGCTGCCGCTCGACTGGCTGGCGCAATACCCGGCGCGGGTCGAGGCGGTCACGCGCGAGGACATCCTGCGGGCCTTCCGCGCGCGTATCCGGCCCGAGGCCCTGCACACGGTCGTGGTCGGTGGACAGATCGAGGCGCAAACCCGATAAGGGCCCGGCCAACCGGGTGCGCATCATCGGCGGCGCCTGGCGCAGCCGCGTCCTGCGCTTTCCCGACCTGCCGGGGCTGCGCCCGACCCCCGACCGGGTGCGCGAGACCCTGTTCAACTGGCTGGGGCAGCGCCTCGATGGACAGCGCTGTCTCGACCTCTTCGCCGGCAGCGGCGCCCTCGGGTTCGAGGCCGCCTCGCGGGGGGCGGCGGAGGTGGTGATGGTGGAGCGCGACCCCCGCGCCCTGGCGGCGATCGAGCGCAACGCGCAAGCCCTCGGGGCGACCCAGGTGCGGATCCTGCGGGCCGATGCCCTGGCTTACCTGGAGGGGGACTGCGGTCGCTTCGATCTGATCCTGCTCGATCCCCCATTCGCGAGCGACCTCCTCGCCCCGGCCTTGGCGCGGGCGGCGACACGGCTCAATCCGGGCGGTAGAATCTATGCCGAGTTTGGCACGCGGCCGGACCTCGCCGCCTGGCGCATCCTGCGCGAGGGCCACGCCGGCCTGTCGCATTTCTGCCTGCTGGAACCGCTTTGACCCGCAAGATCGTCTATCCCGGCACCTTCGATCCCGTCACCCGCGGGCACGAGGACCTCGTGCGGCGCGCCGCGCGCATCTTCGACGAGGTGGTGGTGGCGGTGGCGGCCAATGCCAGCAAGCGACCCTTCTTCAGCCTGGAGGAACGCGTCATGATGGCGCGCGAGAGCCTCACCGACTTGCCCGGCGTGCGGGTGGTCGGCTTCGACGGCCTGCTGGTGGACTTCGTGCGGCAGGAGGGCACGCATCTCGTGCTGCGGGGGCTGCGCGCCGTGTCCGACTTCGAGTACGAGTTCCAACTCGCCGGCATGAACCGCAGCCTGTATCCCGATCTGGAGACGGTGTTCATGACCCCGGGCGAGCAGTACATGTTTCTCTCTGCCAGCATGGTGCGCGAGATCGCCCGGCTGGGCGGCGACGTGCGCCCCTTCGTCGCCCCCTTGATCGCGGAACGACTCGCCGCCAAGTTGGATCCAAAGACCGTTTGACGTTGCGATACCGAGGACTGAGCATGGCCCTGATGATCACCGACGAATGCATCAACTGCGACGTGTGCGAGCCCGAGTGCCCGAACGGCGCGATCTCGCAGGGGGAGGAGATCTACGTGATCGATCCCAACAAGTGCACCGAGTGCGTCGGCCACTTCGACACGCCGCAATGCCGGGAGGTCTGCCCCGTGGACTGCATCCCGCTGAACCCCGACTACGTGGAGACCCGCGAGCAGCTCATGGAGAAATACCACCGGCTGACCGGGAAGTAAGCCACGGCCGGCGGCGGTCTGCCGACCGCCGGCGCCGACCCGCCGCCGGGGGCGGCAGGCGCCTGCCGCTGCCTCTCGGGCTCAGGCAGCCCGCTGCAAGGCGACGTCTGCCGCGCCCTCCAGGCAGCGCTCGATCTGCCCACGCATCTGTGCGAGCTCGCCCAGTTGGCGGCTGATCTCGCGCTGGGCCTGCTCCAGCTCCCGAATGCGGTCCTGCAGGGTGTCGGCCGCCTTGTGGATGCGTTTGACGCTCTCCAGCCGGCGCCTGAGCTGCATCTGGTGCTCGCGCACCTGGCTCTCCATGGGCGACATGATGGACTTGAGCCAGTTCTCCGCCTCGCGGTTGGCGGCATCGAACACCTCGATCACGCGCTTGGCCAGCGTCTCGAAGAAGCGCCGGGCGAGGGTGTGCTGCTCCGTGGTCAGCAGGTTGAGCAGCGTGTTGAAGTGGTGGTCGTAAGTGGACTCCAGACGGGCCATCTCCTTGCGGTACTTGAGCATGGAGAAGGGGGGGATGGTGATGAGCTGGATACCGTGCTCGGCGTTGAGCTTGGCATACATGGCCTCCATCATCCGGTTGATCTCCTCCACCTGGGCCATGGCCTGGTCGAGGTGCTCGTCCACGCGGATGAAGAAGTTGTTCATGGCCGAGCGGATGCCGGTGGTGAAGCGGCTCGTCTCCATCGCCTCGCGCACCGTACGCACCTCCTTCTTGAGCACGTCGCGGCCGATGTGGGCGAAGAGCTTGATGCTCTGCTGTGAGAAGACACTGCGCAGGGCCTGGAACTGCTGCAGCCCGCGCTCGAAGGCCTCCTTGTCCTGGGCGATCTTCTGCATGATGTGCTCGACCACGTCCTGGTTCTTCCCCTGCAGGCCCTTGAGCTCCGTGAGCTGCTCCTCGACGTTGCGCTCCCGGGCGCGCAGCAGGGCCTCGGTGGTGGACAGCAGGTCGGTGAGCTCGGTGGCGGTCTGATCGCGCACGATGGCCTGTTTGGAGGGGATCAGCTCCTCCGAGAGGGCGCGCTCCAGGGCGAGCAGACGGCTGCGCTCGAGCAGACGCTCGTCGCCGGTGATCTTGGCTAGCAGCCCTTTCTGGGCCGAGACGGGGTAGACCTGGTTGGGCTCTATCCCCAACAGATCGGCGCAGCTCTTGACCTGTGCCTCGATCTCGGCGTTGATCTGCGCCTCGGTCTTGAGCTCGTCCCAGAGACCGTCGATCTTGTTCAAGGCGACCAGGCGGCCGCGCGACTTGCCGCGCGGCTGGATGTGGCTGCGCCAGACCTCGATGTCCGACTTGGTCACGCCCGCGTCGGCGGAGAGGACGAAGAGCACCGCATGGGCGTTGGGCAGCAGGTTGAAGGTGAGCTCAGGCTCGACGCCGATGGCGTTCAGGCCCGGCGTGTCATAGACCACCAGGCCCTGTTTGAGGAAGGGGTGCGGGAAGTTGATCACCGCATGCCGCCAGGCCGGGATGCTCACCGTGCCATCGTCGTTCAGGTTGAGGCTGGCGTCCGGGTGTTCCGGGTCGTAGAGGCCGTAGCGCATGGCCTCCTCAGGGCTCACCGCCTTGACCCGGCAGACCTCCTGCATCGCCTCGGTCACGCTTTCGGGCGCGTTCACGTCGATGGGCAGGACCGTCCACTCTTCGGGATAGTTCTTGTATTCCGACACCGTGGCGTTGGTCGTCCGTGTCTCGATGGGCAGCAGCTCGATGAGCGGCGGGCGGTTCGCGTCGTAGAGCAGCTCCGTCGGGCACATGGTGGTGCGGCCGGCGGTGGAGGGCAGCAGACGCTGCTTCAGCTCGGACAGGAAGATCGCGTTGATGAGCTCGGACTTGCCCCGCGAGAACTCGGCGACGAAGGCGACGTGCAGCTTGTCCTCCGCCAGCCGGTCGATCAGCTGTTGCAGGCGCAGGTCGCGCTGGGCGTCGTTCAGGTCCTCGCGGCCCAGCCACTGGCGGTAGGCGGTGATGCTCTCGGCCAGCTGGTTGCGCCACTGGCTGTAGGCCTCGATCTCCGCGACGAGCGTGGCATTGCTCATAGATCCTCCGGTGTCTCCAGGATGACGACCGCCCTCGGACGGCACTGACGACGGTCGCTATCTTAACGGCAACACGGGCCGCCGGCTTTAGGGTTCGACCTTAAGGGGGAGGGCGCGGGGGCACCGGCGGCCGCGCGCTCATCGCCTCTGACAGGTCGGGCAGAGAAAGCTCGCGCGGCCGCCCTGGCGGAGGCTCACGATGGGCGTGCCGCAAAGGCGACAGGGCTGGCCGGCGCGGCCGTAGACCGCATAGTCCTGTTGGAAATAGCCCGGCCGCCCGGTGCTGTCGACGAAGTCGCGCAGAGTGCTGCCGCCGGCGGCGATGGCCCGCTCCAAAGTGGCGCGCACCGCCTCGACCAGGGCCTCGCAGCGGCGCCGCGAGAGCCGTCCGGCCGGGGTGCGCGGGTCTATGCCCGCATGGAACAGGGCCTCGTTGGCGTAGATGTTGCCGATGCCGACGATCTGGTGGGCATCCATCAGCAGGTGTTTGATGGCCGTGCCACGACCGCGGCAGAGCCGGTACAGGTGCTCACCGGTGAATGCCGGCCCCAGCGGCTCGACCCCAAGCCGGGCGAGGAGGGGATGGCGCATGGGGTCTTCGGCCAGGAGCACGGCGCCGAAGCGGCGCGGGTCACGCAGGCGCAGCCGCCGGCCCTCCTCCAGCAGCAGGTCCACGTGGTCGTGCGGACCGGGGGCCTCGTCCCGGGTCAGGATGCGCAGGCTGCCCGACATGCCCAGGTGGAGGATCACAGCCTCCCGGTCCAGACCGAGCAGCAGGTATTTGCCGCGCCGGCCGAGCGAGACGATGCGGCGGCCGCGCAGGCGGGCGTCGAGCGCCGCGGGCACCGGCCAGCGCAGGCGCGGGTTGCGCACCTCCGCGCCCTGCAGGCGCGCCCCCGCCAGATGCGGGGCGAGGCCGCGCAGGACCGTCTCGACCTCGGGCAGTTCGGGCATTTTTTAGGGGAAGGGCGCTCTATATACAAAGTGTAACCCTTTCGCCCCTGCCCCTGCCTTCTGCATAATGACGCCGGGGTGCCCGCAAACCCGATGGAAACGACCATGACCCTCAAAGCCCTCCTCTCCGTCCTGCTGGGGCTTGCCACCGTCACCGCCTGTGCCAACACCAGCAGCACGCGACAACCGGCCCAGGCAGCCGAGCCGACGCCGCGCGCCGAGAGCCGCACCGAGCTCACGCCGCAGATCCTCTACCAGTTCCTGCTCGGCGAGATCGCCGCCCAGCGTGGGGAGCTCACGCTCGCCAGCGAGGCCTTCGTCGATCTGGCCAACAAGACCCGCGATGCGCGCATCGCCCAGCGTGCCACCGAGATCGCGATCTTCGCGCGCAAACCGGCCCAGGCGCTCAAGACCGCGCAGCTGTGGGTGGAAGGCGAGCCCGACTCGTCGCGGGCCCGCCAGACCTACGTCTCGCTCCTGCTCTCCGCCGGCCGCCTGACTGAGGCCCGTCCACACCTGGAGTGGCTCATCAAGCAAAGCGGCCGCCCGGTCGGCGAGGCCTTCCTGCAACTGCCCAACATCCTGCTGCGTCACCATGACAAGCCGGCCGTGCTGAGCCTCATGAGCGAGCTGGCCGCGGCCTACCCGACGGTGCCGGAGGCGAGCTTCGCGCTCGCCCAGGTGGCCTGGCACGCGGGGCAGACCGAACGGGCGATCGCGGCCGCCAACGAGGCCCTGCGTCTGAAACCCGGCTGGGAGGCGGTGGCCCTCTTCCAGGGCCAGATCCTGCAGCGCCGCGATGACGATCAGGCGGTCGGTTACTGGCGGGATTTCCTGTCGCGGCATCCGGATGCGCGCGAGGTGCGGCTGGCGCTCGCCCGGCAGCTCGCGCGTATGAGCCGCTTCGCCGAGGCGCGCGCCGAGTTCGAGATCCTGCACGCGCAGGACTCGGCCCAGGCCGAGGTGGTGGTCTCCCTGGGCCTGCTGGCGCTGCAGATGAACGACCTGGACGCCGCCGAGCGCCATTTCAAGGCGGCCCTGGACGCCGAGATGGGCGAGGCGGACCGGATCCGGCTCTACCTGGGCCAGGTGGCGGAGGGTCGGCGCCAGTTCGAGCAGGCCCTGGAATGGTATCTGAGTGTGCCGGAGGGGCGCCATTACACCGATGCCCGCATGCGCGCGGCGGTATTGCTAGGCAAGCTGGGCCGCATCCAAGAGGGACGCCGCGTGCTGGCCGAGGTGACGGCCGAGGGGGAGGCGGAGCGGGTGCAGATCATCCAGGCCGAGGCGCAGATGTTGCGCGAGGCGAAGGATTACGCGGGCGTCTTCGAACTGCTCACCCGGGCGCTGGAAACGATGCCGGACTCGCCCGAGCTGCTCTACGACCGCGCCATGGCGGCGGAGCGGCTCAACCGGCTGGATGTGCTGGAACAGGACCTCAGGCGGCTGATCGCGCTCAAGCCGGATCACGCCCACGCCTACAACGCCCTGGGCTATACGCTGGCCGACCGCACCGACCGCATCGCCGAGGCCATCGAGTTGCTGGAGAAGGCCCTCAAGCTCGCCCCGGACGACCCCTTCATCCTCGACAGCATGGGCTGGGCCATGTTCAAGTCGGGACGGCTCGATGCGGCGATCGACTACCTGCGGCGCGCCTTCGCCCTGCGCCCTGACCCCGAGATCGCCGCGCATCTGGGCGAGGCGCTGTGGGTGCGCGGGGACCGCGACGAGGCCCGGCGCATCTGGCAGGGCTCGCTGCGCGAACACCCCGACAACGAAAGCCTGCGGGAGACCGTCGGCCGGCTGATGCCCTGATGCGCGGGTCGGTCGGTCGGATGTGTGCCGGCCCGGGCAGCCGATGGCTGCGCGCCGCGTGTCTCTGCCTGGGCGCTGCGTCACTGGCCGCCTGTGCCCCACTGCGCCAGCCTGTCGAGGCCCCCACGACCCTGCCGCAGCCGCTCGAACAATTCCGCCTGGAGGGCCGCATCTCGGTCAAGAGCGGGGAGCAGGCCTTCTCGGGGGGCATCCGCTGGCAGCACGACGGGCCGCGCGATGAGATCCTGCTCACCGCCCCCCTGGGGCAGGGTGTCGCTCGGCTTCGCCGCGAGCCAGACCGCGTGCTTCTGATCACCGCCGAGGGTGGCGAATTCGAGGCGGTGAGCGGCGAGGCCCTGCTCGAGCGGGTGTTGGGCGTGCGGCTGCCGGTGGAGGGTATGCGCTACTGGGTCACCGGTCTGCCCCGGCCGCAGACGGGATATACGCTGGGCTGGGACGAGGTCGGGCGCGTGGCACGGCTGGAGCAGGACGGCTGGCAGCTCGACTATGCGCGCCACCAGTCCCAGGCGGGGCGCTGGCTGCCCGGCCGTATCTTCGCCCGCCGCGACGAGGATCTGGAATTCCGCCTGGTGGTGGACGCATGGCAACTGCCCTGAATCCCCCCGGCCCCGCCTGGCCGGCCCCGGCCAAGCTCAACCTCTTCCTGCACGTGGTGGGCCGGCGAGCGGACGGCTACCACCTGCTGCAGACGGTCTTCCGGCTGATCGACCGCTGCGACGCGATCTATCTGGACCGCCGCAGCGACGGCGCGATCCGCCTGCACACCCCCCTGCCCGGGGTACCGGAGACGCAGGACCTGACCTGGCGTGCGGCGGCGCTACTGCGCCGACACACGGGCTGCCGCCTGGGGGCCGACATTTGGCTCGACAAGCGGCTGCCCATGGGCGGCGGGCTCGGCGGCGGCAGCTCGGACGCCGCCACCGTGTTGATCGCGCTCAACCGGATCTGGGGCCTGGGGCTGCCGCGCGAGGCCCTACAGGACCTGGGGCTTGCCCTCGGCGCCGACGTGCCGGTGTTCGTCTTTGGCCGCAACGCCTTCGCCGAGGGCGTGGGCGAGCGGCTGCAGGCCATAGACCTGCCGCCGGCGAGCTACGTCGTCCTCATCCCGCCGGTCGTCGTCTCCACCGCCGAGATCTTCGCTTCGCCGGCGTTGACAAGGGACACGCCAGCGATCAAAATAACGGCCCTTCAGCCCGGTCTTGGTCACAACGACCTGGAGCCGGTAGTGGTCGCGCGATACCCCGTGGTCGGGGAGTATCTCGGCTGGCTCCGGCAACATGGCGACGGTCGGCTGACCGGTTCCGGCGGCTGCGTCTTCGCGGCCTTCCCGGACCGCGCCAGCGCCGAGGCGGTGTTCGCCGCGAGGCCTGCGGGCTGGGACGGTTTCGTCGCGGACGGCCTGGACAGACACCCTCTGTGCGAAGCCGTCTGACGCTTGGGGAGTCGCCAAGCTGGTTAAGGCACCGGATTTTGATTCCGGCATGCGTGGGTTCGAATCCTACCTCCCCAGCCAAAATACCGAGCGTGTGGCCTTACGCCGCACGCTTTTTGTTTTGTCGGCGCGCCCATGTGCGCCGTTGATGCGTGTGGGGTGGATCGGTGGCTTATGACAGCCTGATGGTATTCACCGGCAACGCCAATCCCAGGCTTGCCGAGGATGTGGTGCGCCATCTCAACATCCATCTGGGGCGTGCCACGGTGGGTCGCTTCTCCGACGGCGAGGTCATGGTGGAGATCCTGGAGAACGTCCGCGGCAAGGACGTCTTCGTCCTGCAGTCCACCTGCACCCCGACCAACGACAACCTGATGGAGATCATGCTGATGGTGGATGCGCTGCGCCGCGCCTCCGCCGGGCGGATCACCGCCGCCATCCCCTATTTCGGCTACGCCCGCCAGGACCGGCGGGTGCGTTCCGCCCGCGTGCCGATCACCGCGCGGGTGGTGGCCGACATGCTCACCGTGGTGGGTGTCAACCGCGTGCTCACCATGGATCTGCACTCCGACCAGATCCAGGGCTTCTTCGACATCCCGGTCGACAACATCTATTCGACGCCCATCCTCCTGGGCGAGATCTGGAAGCAGAACTACGAGAACTTGATCGTGGTTTCCCCCGACGTCGGCGGGGTGGTGCGGGCGCGGGCGGTGGCCAAGCGCCTGGATTGCGATCTGGCGATCATCGACAAGCGGCGGCCCAAGCCCAACGTGGCCAAGGTGATGCACATCATCGGCGACGTGCGCGATCGCACCTGCATCATCATGGACGACCTGGTGGACACCGCCAACACCCTGTGCGAGGCGGCCGCCGCGCTCAAGGCGCACGGTGCCCGCCGCGTGGTGGCCTACATCACCCACCCGGTGCTCTCCGGCAGCGCGGTCGAGCGCATCAATCACTCGCAACTGGACGAGCTGGTGGTCACCGACACCATCCCCTTGCGCGACGACGCCCGCCAGTGCCCGCGCATCCGCGTGCTGACGGTGGCCGAGCTGCTGGCCGAGACCATTCGCCGCATCAGCAACGAGGACTCGGTCAGTTCGCTGTTCATGGAATAGCCTCTTTTCACCCACGGTCGCCTGGTCGCGGGCGGCCCTTTACCAACCCAACCAGGAGTCAGTCATGCATTTCGAGATCAACGCCACCACGCGCCAAGCGCAGGGCACCGGTGCGAGCCGCCGCCTGCGCCGCGCCGGCCGGGTGCCCGGCATCCTCTATGGCGGCGACAAGCCGGCCCAGCCCATCTCCATGGACCACAATGAGCTCTTCTTGGTCCTGCGCCAGGAGGCCGCGCACGCCTCCGTGCTCGACCTCAAGGTGGACGGACAGCCCGAGCCCGTGCTGCTCAAGGACGTACAGCTGCATCCCTACAAGCAGCAGATCATGCACGTCGACTTCCAGCGCGTGGACGCCACGCACAAGGTCCACGTCAAGGTGCCGCTGCACTTCCTGAACGGCGACATCGCCCCGGGGGTCAAGCTGCAGGGCGGCGTGCTGAGCCATGTCATGACGGAGGTCGAGGTGGCCTGTTATCCCAAGGACCTGCCCGAGTACATCGAAGTGGACCTCAAGGACCTGTCGGCCGGCCACTCCCTACACCTCTCCCACATCAAACTGCCGCCCGGGGTTGAGCTGCCCCAGCTCGCGCGCGGCGAGGACCCGACCGTGGCCACCATCCTGGGCGCCAAGGCCGAGGCCGCGGAGGGTGGCGAGGGCGAGGGGACGGCCTGATCCCAGCGCATGCAAGCGCCGCCGCGTCTGGTGGTCGGCCTGGGCAACCCCGGCCCCGAATATGCTGAAACCCGGCACAACGCCGGGTTTTGGTTTTGTGAGCGCCTGGCCGGGCGGCTGGGGGTGAGCCTTGCCCGCGAGGGCCGCTTCCACGGGCTGGTCGGTCACCTGCGTGAGCCCGACCTGTGGCTGCTGCTGCCGCAGACCTACATGAACCGTTCCGGGCAGGCGGTCGCGGCACTCGCCCGCTTCTACCGGATCGCCCCGGGCGAGATCCTGATCGTCCACGACGAGCTGGACATCCCGCCCGGTCAGCTGCGTCTCAAATTCGGCGGCGGTCTGGGCGGGCACAATGGCCTGAAGGACATCACCGCCCACCTGGGGACCCAGGACTACTGGCGGCTCAGGATCGGCATCGGCCACCCGGGCGATCGCAACGAGGTGGTCAACTATGTCCTGAGACCGCCGCGCCGCGAGGAGCAATTCGAGATCGACGCCGCCGTCACGCGCGCCCTGGAACTCTGGCCGCTCATCGCCCGCGGTGACTGGAATGCGGCGATCCAGCGCGCCAACACCCGACCCAAGCCCCCCTCCCCCCCTCACGTATCAGCAAACGAATCATGAGCCTCAAATGCGGTATCGTCGGCCTGCCCAACGTGGGCAAGTCCACCCTGTTCAACGCCCTCACCCGCGCGGGCATCGCTGCGGAGAACTACCCCTTCTGCACCATCGAGCCCAACGTCGGGATGGTGGAGGTGCCCGATCCGCGCCTTCACAAGCTAGCGGAGATCGTTAAGCCGCAGAAGGTCATCCCCGCCATCGTCGAGTTCGTCGACATCGCCGGACTGGTGGCCGGGGCCTCCAAGGGCGAGGGCCTGGGCAACCAGTTCCTTGCCAACATCCGCGAGACCGACGCCATCGCCCACGTGGTGCGCTGCTTCGAGAACGACAACGTCGTACACGTGGCCGGACGGGTCGATCCGGTGGCCGACATCGAGGTCATCAACACCGAGCTGGCCCTGGCCGACCTGGCCACCGTGGAGAAGGCCCTCGCGCGTTATTCCAAACAGGCGCGCGCTGGTGGCGACAAGGCGGCACAGCGTATGACGGCGGTGCTGGAGAAGGTCCTCGCCGGCCTCAACGAGGGTCGCCCCGTGCGTGCACTGGCGCTCTACGAGGAAGAGCGGGCGCTGCTCAAACCGTTGTTCCTGCTCACCATGAAGCCCACCATGTACGTCGCCAACGTCGATGAGCGGGGGCTGAAGGAGGGCAGCCCGCTCCTGGAGCGGGTGCGTGGGTACGCCGCCGCCGAGGGGGCCCCGGTGGTCCCCGTGTGCGCCGCCCTGGAGGCCGAGATCGTCGAGCTCTCGGACGAGGAGAAGGCGGTCTTCCTAGAGGACCTGGGTCTGAGCGAGCCGGGGCTCAACCGGGTGATCCGCGCCGCCTACGAATTGCTGGGGCTGCAGACCTTCTTCACCGCCGGGCCCAAAGAGGTGCGCGCCTGGACCATACACCGCGGGGATACGGCGCCCAAGGCCGCGGGCGTCATCCATTCCGACTTCGAGCGGGGCTTCATCCGCGCGCAGACGATCAGCTACGAGGACTTCGTCGCCTGCGGCGGCGAGCAGGGCGCGCGCGAGGCCGGCAAGATGCGTGCCGAGGGCAAGGACTATGTGGTGCAGGACGGCGACGTCATCCACTTCCTGTTCAATGTCTGAGGACGCCCTCCGATGCAAAGCTCCCGGTGCGGAGATTTGTCAACGACCGTTGACAGCGGATATGGAGGTCAGCATAATTCCACGCTTTCGCGGAGGGGTTCCCGAGCG
>JBKBRS010000175.1:0-4534 GCA_046292095.1 Thiobacillaceae bacterium | reverse complement strand
GTCTGCGCGGGCTGGAGGGGGCGCCCCTCGACGCGGAGGTGGCTGGACGGCGTTTCCAGCCCACGCTCTATCTTTACGACAACTATCCAGGCGGCATCGGGCTGGCCGCTCCGCTGTTCGAGAGCCGCACCGACCTGGTCCGCCGCGCCCGCGCCCTGGTGGCCGACTGCCCCTGCAGCGGCGGCTGTCCCGGCTGCGTCGGGCCGGTGCTGGGCGTGCGCGACGGCTTGAGCGTGAAGCAGGCGGCCCCCATCGTCCTCGACCTGTTGGACGATCCGGATTCGAGCGTGGAGAACGGGCATGGACCTCCCTGAGCTGCGCCGGCGCCTGGCCGGGGCGGCATCGACGCCATCCCCCGCGCCAGCGCTCTCGCCGCAGACCCGCGCCCTGCTCGATCGGATCGAAGCGATCCGCCGCCGCGCAACGCCGCCGCGACGCATCGACTTGGCCCATTGCCTGGGCGGCCGGGAGATACAGCCGGGTGTGGTGGAGGTCGTGCGGCATTATCCCTTCGATCTCCAGCACGGGCGGCTGCGGCTGGGGGCGCTGGCCCGGGTCGTGGGCGACCGGTGCGGTCATCTGCGCTGGTCGGGGCCCTTGCCCCTCGAACGGCTGGTCTTTCTCGACACCGAGACCACCGGTCTGGCCGGCGGCGCCGGCACGCTCGCCTTTCTGATCGGTGTGGCCCGGCTGTCCAACGACGGGCTGGAGCTGCGCCAGTGGGTGCTCAGTGCCTTCGCCGGAGAGGCCGCCCTGTTCGACCAGCTGTCGGCCGTGTTGGTGGCGGATGACGTCCTGGTCAGTTTCAACGGCAAGACCTTCGACCTCCCCCTGCTTCAGACCCGCGCCCGCCTGCACGGGCATGACCTGCGACTGGGCGGGCGGGCGCACATCGATCTGCTGCACGCCCTGCGTCGGGCACACGGCAAGCGTTTGCCAGACTGCCGGTTGATCACCGCCGAGCGCCATCTGTTGGGACTCACGCGCAGCGACGATCTACCCGGAGACCAGGCCCCGGCGGCCTGGCGCGCCTGGCTCACCCGCGGGCAGAGCGAGCCGCTGCAGGCGGTGCTGGCCCACAACCGCAACGACCTCCTCTCCACGGCCCTGCTGCTCGCGGTGCTGGCCGGTGAGGCGGCCGGATTCAGTCTCGACGCCGTTCGCCCGCCTGCAGGGCGAGGGCGTGGAAATCCCGTGCCACGCCCAGGAAATAGGAGCGGGTCTCATCGCGCGTGAACAGCGGCAGCAGGGCCTCGATCACGGCCCGGTAGTGCCGACCGTTGCGCTCGAGCGGGCGCAGCACCAGCAGGAGCAGCCGGGCGATGGCCAGGCGCCGCTCTACGGCCGAGTCGTGGAGACCGGCGCGTCTGAGCGCTGCCGCATAGGTGCGCAGGGCGTCGCGCTCCGCATGGGTGTTCGCCATCGTCCGGGCCTGCTCGATCAGGTCGTCGAGACCCTTGTTCGGGGGTAGGGTGACGTGGACCGGATCCGGCTTGGGCGCGTCGGGCGGGAATGCGCGGCTGCGCGGGACGACACGACCGGCCTCGACGAAGAAGGGCAGGAATTCGCGCGCGACCTGATGACAGCGCGCGGTGCTGGCCGGATCGGCAAGGCTCGCGCACACGCGCGTCACCGCCTCGCGGTAGGCCTCGTTCGAGGTGTCGGCCGGATCCAGGGCGTCGAGGATACGCTGCGCCAGCCGCAGGCGGCGGGCAACGGCATCCGCGCTGTAGCCGCGTCGCGCCAGGGCCGCCTGGAAGGTCTGCAGGGGGTCTGAGGTGGAAGCGTCGTCCGGCAAGGGGTCGCAGGGGGTGTTATCGTCTCGTCCACACAACTTACGGCCCAGCCATGCAAAACTTGACCTCGAACCGCCCCGCACACCCCAGTTTCTGGGAGTCCTTCCGCTATTGGCTGAAACTCGGTTTCATCAGCTTTGGCGGTCCGGCCGGCCAGATCGCGATGATGCACCAGGAACTGGTGGAGCGGCGGCGCTGGATCTCCGAGCGGCGCTTCCTGCACGCGCTCAACTACTGCATGCTGCTGCCGGGGCCCGAGGCCCAGCAGCTCGCTATCTACCTGGGCTGGCTCCTGCACCGAAGCCTGGGCGGCATCGTCGCCGGTACTCTGTTCATCCTGCCCTCTCTGGTGGTCCTGGCGGTCCTGACTTACGTCTACCTGGTCTATGGCGACGTCACCTTCGTCCAGGGGGTGTTCAACGGCATCAAGCCGGCGGTGGTGGCTATCGTCCTCTTCGCTGCCTGGCGCATCGGCCAGCGTGCGCTGCGCAACAGCGTGCTGTGGGCCTTCGCCGGGGCCGCCTTCATCGCCATCTTCTCCCTAGACGTGCCTTTCCCGTACATCGTCCTGGCAGCCGGACTGTTGGGCTATCTGGGTGGTCGGCTCGCGCCGGAGCGCTTCCAGGTCGGTGGCGGCCATGCCGCCAGTGGCAAGCGCTATGGGTCGGCCCTGATCGACGACGACACGCCGCCGCCGGCGCATGCCCGCTTCCGTCCCGGCCGCCTGGTGGCGCTCGTCGTCCTCTTCGTCGCCCTGTGGCTCGCCGTGATGGCCGCCCTGAGCCATCCGGTGTTGCGGGAGATGGGGGTCTTCTTCACCAAGGCGGCCCTGGTCACCTTCGGTGGCGCCTATGCCGTTCTGCCCTATGTCTATCAGGGTGCGGTGGAGACCCATGGCTGGCTCAGCGGCCCGCAGATGATCGACGGACTGGCCTTGGGCGAGACCACGCCCGGCCCGCTGATCATGGTGGTCGCCTTCGTCGGCTTCATTGGCGCCTGGGGCCAGGCGGTTTTCGGCCCGGATCTGCTCCTGCCGGCCGGCATCGTCGGTGCTGTGGTGGCCGCCTTCTTCACCTTCCTACCCAGCTATCTCTTCATCCTCGCCGGCGCCCCGCTGGTGGAGGCCACCCACGGCGACCTCAAATTCACCGCACCGCTGACCGGCATCACCGCCGCGGTGGTCGGGGTGATCGTCAACCTCGCCCTGTTTTTCGGCTGGCATGTCCTGTGGCCCGAGGCGAGCGCCGCCGCCCCCTTCGCCGGGCGTTTCGAGTGGTTCAACGCCCTGCTGGCCTTGGCGGCCTTCATCGCCCTGTGGCGTTTCAAACAGGACATCCTGCGTGTGCTGGCGGCCTGTGCCGTCGTCGGCCTGGTCTACACCTATCTCGCCTGAGCGGCTGCCGGGATCACGGGGAATTTCCGCCGCGGCGGCGCATCTATAGCACATCTGACACGAGCGAGCCTTGCGAGTCACGACATGCTGCAGCCGGCATTGCGGCGCCTGCTGATCCCCCTGCTGCTGGGCCTTGCCCTGTTGCTGAGCGCCTGTGCACGTGAGGTTCCCGCCTCCGAACGCCCGCCCGCAAAGGGCGAGGCCAAAGTCCGGTTGGAGACCATTGTGCTGGGCATGGGCTGTTTCTGGGGGGCGGAGAAGCGCATGTCAGAGCTGCCGGGCGTGGTCGACGTCGAGTCCGGCTATGCCAACGGCGAGGTCGCCGGTACCTACCAGGCCGTGCTCGCCCAGGAGCGGGCCCTGCGCGCCGGCCTCAGCCGAAAGCGCAACCATGCCGAGGTGGTCAAGGTGACCTTCGACCCCGGCCGCACCACCCTGGAGGCGGTGCTGATCGGTTTCTGGGAGAACCACGACCCGACCCAGGGCGACCGCCAGGGCAATGACATCGGCAGCAATTACCGTAGCGCCATCTACTACACGAACGAGGCGCAGGCGGCAGTGGCGCGCGCCACCCGCGACACCTATCAGCAGGCCCTCCGGCAGGCAGGCTACGGGCCCATCACCACCGAGATCGCGCCGCTCAAGGTCTACCACCGCGCCGAGGACGACCACCAGGACTACCTCAAGAAGAATCCCGACGGCTACTGTGGCCTGGGCGGTACCGGTGTGAAGTACCCCGACGCGAAAAAAACTACCACCGCGACTCAATACCCGAGGTTGGACGGCAAGCGCCTGGCCTTCGACCGGCAGCTCGTCGTCTTCGAGGCGGAGGACTGCGCCTACTGCAAGCGGTTCGAGGCTGAGGTGCTGGATCACTGGCGCTCGCCGGTCCCTGTCGTGCGCACCCTGAACCCGAATCCGCCGCTCGGCTGGCAGCTCGAAAAGGCCTTGTTCGCGACCCCCACCATCGTGCTGTTCGAGCAGGGACGCGAGGTCTCCCGCTACACCGGCTACGACGGCGGCAAGACTCGCTTCTGGAAGTGGTTGGGATTTCGGCTGCTCACCCCCGAGCAGCGCCGCATCGCCTTCGAACAGGGGACCGAGCGGCCGTTCACCGGCTCACACCTGGACGAAAAGCGCCCCGGAACCTTCGTCGACCCCATCACGGGCGCGCCGCTGTTCCGCAGTGACACCAAGTACGACAGCGGCACCGGCTGGCCCAGCTTCTTCAACCCCGTGGCGGGTGCGCTGACCTACCACGAGGACTTGAGCCACGGCATGCGGCGCGTGGAGGTGAGGAGCGCAAGCTCCGGCATCCACCTGGGCCACGTCTTCGACGACGGCC
>JBKBRS010000174.1:0-4580 GCA_046292095.1 Thiobacillaceae bacterium | reverse complement strand
GCGCATGGACAAGATCATCGAGGAATCGATGATGGCCATCAACGACAGCTGGACCACGGCGGGCCTGATCCGCGGCATGCAGCTCCTGATCCGGCGCATGAGCGCGGAGTTCGACCACGCCCTGCAACAGAGCGCGGCCATCAAGCAGCTGCTCAACGCCGCCTACCAGCGTTTCCACGACGAGCATGGGCTGGAGGCGGTCGATCCGCCGATGCTCGACCTCACCCGCTACCGCGGGCGTCTCGACGAGCTGGTAATCAACACCCAGGAATTCTGCAGCGATCCCATGAACATCATGCTGGAGAAGCGCTTCATGGTGAAGAAGTTCTACATCGGGCTGGTCACCCAGGCGCGCATCGTCTTCCAGCAGGTGCGCATGGAGACCGAGACCTGGCTGCGGCTCACCCTCGACCCCATCGTCGCCCGCATCCAGGAACACAAGGCCCAGCTCGAACACCGCCTGGAGAACATCAGCAAGGTGCACGCCAACCTGAGCTCCATCCAGGAGCGCACCCAGGCGGTGCACCGCGAGATGGTGCAGATCAAGGCCCAGCTCGACGAGATCGAGGCCATCGTCAAGGAGTTCTCCCTGCTCACCGGCGTGGCCATGCGCAACCTCGACGCCGGTCAGACCGTCGCCGCCACGGCTTAGGCGCCGCCCCATCCATGGCCAGGCGGGCCATCCAGCTGCGCAAGGTCTGCCCACGCTGCGGCGACGGTGCGCGGGCGGAGGGCAAGCTGCCCGGCTTCCCCGGCCCGCGCCCCACGGTCTACGACCTCGACGACCTGCCACGGCTGGCCGCCCGGCACAGCCTCGGCACCCTGCTCGCCCTGGTGGAACTTCTGCCCTACAAACAGTTCCACTGCCCCCGCTGTGGGCACAGCTTCCGCCTGGAAAACGCAGCAGCCAAGGAGATGGCGCTGGGCATGCTGGCCGCCCTGCGCCCAGTGAGCGATGACCACCCCCGCCCGGCGCGCCGCACGCGCCAGAGCGCTAGGGCACGACCCAAGCCGCAGCCGCATCTGCCCACGATCGCCGCCTCCGCCAACGACCGGGAGCCCGAAGGGCTCGACTGAGTCACCGCGGGTGGGCCTTGGGTGTCCCCTTGGACAGTCCCGCGCCGCGCTCAACCCTCCAGCATCTGCTGGAATAGAAAGTTCTGCAGCATCACGCGGTCGTCCTTGCCAGGGACTTCGAACTGCACCCCCTGCCGCCAGACCGTGGGCCCCGCCCCCTCCTGCCGCCGCTCGAAATGCAGCAGCCGCGCCCCCATGGTCATCGGCACCTCAGTCTGCATGGACTGCACCGGGATAGCCAGGCGCACCTCCACTGGGCTGCCCGTCTCGCCGAGGGCGTGGCTGGTCTCCAGCAACGCGCCGCCGAGCCCCAGGTCCAGCACCAGGGCGGGGATCCAGTGCTCGCCGGCGCGCGCCTCGGCCAGGAGACGCACGGGTACGCGCACGTCCTGGCGCACCTGCAGGAACTGCACCTCGGGCGGATAGCCCAGGTGCAGGTAAAGGAAGGGGGAGATGCAGATGCGCTGCACCGTCGTCTCGAAGGCGTAGGAGCGCATGCCGTCGAAGCTGCGCACCAGCACGGCCTGCCCCTCGTGCACGTTGACGGGCAGGTTGTTTTCCATCGGGGTGCGCACCAGCACGCTCTCGCCGGGTTCGTAGCCGATCAGGTGGGTGAACAGGCGCGGGTGCAGGGCGGCGGGGGCGATCTGGAACTCGATGCGCTGGCCGACCTTGGGCTTCATCGCCGTCAATGGGCTGCGGCCCCGTCTGCCGGATGCTTTCGCGAACAGTTCTTCGGTCATCGGGACTCCCCCGGAACACGAAGTCCGGCTTGCCGGAAGCGGCAACCGGTTCTTAAATGAAATTATCGGACAAGGACAACGGAGGACAACCATGGCGATCGGCGAGATCTGCAACCGCGAGGTGGTGATCGTCACGCGCGAGACCCCCGTGCCCGAGGCTGCCCGCCTGATGCGCCGCTACCATGTGGGTGACCTGGTGGTGGTGGAGGAGCTCTCGGGGCGACGGCGGCCGGTCGGTATCGTCACCGATCGCGACATCGTCATCGAGGTGGTGGCCATGGATGTGCCCGCCGAGGGCCTCACGGTGGGCGACATCATGAGCGCCGAAGTCGCACAGGTGCGCGAGAGCGAGGGCGTGTATGAGACCATCCGCTACATGCGCGACAAGGGGATACGCCGGATGCCGGTGGTGGACCGTGACGGCTGGCTGCAGGGCATCGTCACCCTGGACGACCTGCTCATCCTGCTGGCCGAGGAGATGAGCGCGATGGCCAAGCTCGTGGCGCGCGAGATCGACCGCGAGCAGGCCCTGCGCAAGTGACGACGTGACCTCAGCGCGAAGCCTTAATCCCACCAGTGCCTGCCCTCCCAGCCTGTCCTGCGGGTGGGTGGAGGGGTGTGCTGGTGCGACTTCTAACCGTGTAGGAAGGAAGCAACCATGAAACTGCCCGTGCAAATCGTCTTGCGTGACATCCCGCATTCGGACGCGATTGAGTCCGACATCCGCACGCGCGTGGACAAGCTCGATCAGTTCTACCCCGAGATCATGAGTTGCCGCGTGGTGGTGGAGCTGCCTGGCAAGCACAAACACCAGGGCAAGGAGTTCAACGTGCGTATCGACATCACGGTGCCCGGCAGCGAGATCGTGGTCAACCGCGAGCGCGACGAGGACCTCTACGTGGCGCTGCGCGACGCCTTCGACGCCGCCCGCCGCCGCCTGGAAGACTACGCGCGCAAGCAACGCGGCGATGTGAAGGTGCACGAACCCGAGATCCAGGGCACCATCGCCCGGATCTTCGCCGACGAGGGCTACGGCTTCATCACCACCAGCGACGGCCGCGACCTCTACTTCAGCCGCGAAAACGTGGTCCATCCGCAGTTCGAACGGTTGGAGCCGGGCATGGCGGTGCGCTTCCTCGAGGAGCCGGCCGCCGAGGGCTTCCAGGCCAAGCGGGTGAGCGCGATGGGGGTCTGACGCGCGGGTGCGCGGACTGACCCCGGTCCGCTCGGCGACCCCCCGTGAGGGGTCGCGTCGGTCGGCCATCCTTTGCCGACAGCGGTCTCAGCGACCTCAATCCTTGATGTGGGCCACCAGGTGGGCCAGGTCGGCGCGGCCGGTCTCGACGATCAGCTGGCGGGCCATCTGCGGGTCGAAGCCGGCCAGGTGTTCCGCCACCGCCTTGATCTGATCGGGCTCGCGGCAGTGATGCCAGGCCATGCCCAGGGCGTACCAGGCATGCCTGTTCATGGGCTGTAGCCGCGTGGCCTCCTCGAGGCAGCGCACCGCCTCGCGGTGCTCACCCAGGCCGGCGTGTGCCAGTCCCAGCCCATACCAGGCGCGGTCGAGCCTGGGGTCGAGCCGCGTGGCCTCCGTCAGGGCCGACACCGCCTCGCGCCTGCGGCCGGCCTTGTCCAGCGCGAAGCCCAGGTTGAACCAGAGGTCCGCCCGCTGCGGTGCGAGCGCGGTGGCGCGGCGCAGATAGGGTTCCGCCTCGCCGTAACGGCCCTTGAGCCCCAGCAGGTAGCCCAGCCCCGCGGTGGCCTTGAGGTCGTCGGGTGCGGCCGCCAGGGCGGCGCGATAGGCGGCGATCGCCGCCTCCCAGCGCCGCAGGCGCATGAACAGGCGCGCGCGTAGCCCATGCCGCCAGGCATCGAAATTCATCACACCTCCAAGTCGACTGGCGGGATTTTCCGCTGGGCCGCGCGGGCAGGCAACGGCTACAATCCGCCAATCAACGAGGCATCGTCATGCAAGACCCACTGCTCCTGCTCCTCACCCTCCTGCGCGCCTTAGTCGAGGTCGCCGGCCTGAGTCTGCTCGGCCAAGGCATCGTCGGTCTGCTGGCCGGGCGCCGGCGCGAAGAGAACTTCGTCTGGCGCATCTTCCAGGTCATCACCCGGCCGGCCATCCGCATCGTGCGCGCCTTGTTGCCGGCAGCCGTGATCGATCGGCACGTGCCCTATGTGACCTTCTTCGTCCTGTTGTGGCTATGGCTGGCGCTCGCCTATCTCAAGCGTCTGCTCGCGGCCGGACAGACCCCTCTATAATCCGACTGGACGACAACCGGACCGCCGCATGCGACCCCTGCGTAACGACACCCTGCTGCGCGCGCTCATGCGCCAGCCCACCGAATACACCCCGATCTGGCTCATGCGTCAGGCCGGCCGCTACCTGCCCGAATACTGCGCCACGCGCGAGCGCGCCCAGGACTTCCTCACCCTGTGCAAGAGCCCTGACCTCGCCACCGAGGTGACCCTGCAGCCGCTCGCCCGCTACGACCTAGACGCGGCCATCTTGTTCTCCGACATCCTCACCATCCCCGACGCCATGGGCCTGGGCCTATATTTCGCGCCGGGCGAGGGGCCGAAATTCGAGCGGCCGCTGCGCGAGGAGTGGGAGATCCGTGACCTCTCCGCACCCGATCCCTACGACCACCTGCGCTATGTCCTCGATGCGGTCGCGGAGATCCGCCGGGCGCTGGATGGTTCGGTGCCGCTGATCGGCTTCTCGGGCAGCCCCTTCACGCTCGCCTGCTACAT
>JBKBRS010000173.1:0-4619 GCA_046292095.1 Thiobacillaceae bacterium | reverse complement strand
GCGCGCCAGCAGGGCATCCCATTCACGCCCCCACAGCAGCTTGATCACGTTCCAGCCCGAGCCGCGGAACTCGCCTTCGAGTTCCTGGATGATCTTGCCGTTGCCCCGCACCGGGCCGTCCAGGCGCTGCAGGTTGCAGTTGACGACGAAGATGAGGTTGTCGAGCTTTTCGCGTGCGGCCAGGCCGATGGCCCCCAGGCTCTCGGGCTCGTCCATCTCGCCGTCGCCGCAGAAGACCCAGACCTTGCGCTGCGAGGTGTCGGCAATCCCGCGGGCATGCAGGTATTTCAAGAAGCGGGCCTGGTAGATGGCCATCAGCGGGCCCAGGCCCATCGACACCGTGGGGAACTGCCAGAACTCGGGCATCAGTTTGGGATGCGGGTAGCTGGAGATGCCCTTGCCGTCGACCTCCTGGCGGAAGTGGAGCAGTTGCTCCTCGCTCAGGCGCCCTTCCATGAAGGCCCGCGCGTAGATGCCCGGCGCGCTGTGGCCCTGGATGTAGAGCAGATCCCCGCCGTGGGTGCCCCCCTCATCGGTGTCGTCGGCGTGCCAGAAATGGTTGAAGCCCACGGCGAACATGTGGGCCAGCGATTGAAAGGAGCTGATGTGGCCCCCCAGATCCCCCCCGTCGGGCGGGTTGAGCCGGTTGGCCTTGACCACCATGGCCATCGCGTTCCAGCGCATGTAGGCGCGCAGGCGGCCTTCCAGCTCCAGGTTGCCCGGGTTGTGCGCCTCTTCCGAGGGCTCGATGGTGTTCACATAGCCCGTCGTGGCCGAGAACGGCATGTCCACGCTGTGCTGGCGGGCTTCCTCGAGCAATTGCTCGAGCAGGTAGTGCGCGCGCTCGGGGCCTTCGCGCTCGATGACGGCCGTCAGCGCATCGAGCCATTCGCGGGTTTCCTGGGCGTCGGCATCGTTGGCCGCCGGGGCGGCGGGGGGTTGGGGCATCGCGGACATGCTTGTCTCCAGCTCAGGGGTTGACTGCCTCCCGGTCGGCCGTGCGCATCACGCCATGCGGGACGCGGTCACGCGCATGCGCGGCCTCGCCCACCGCCGGGTTCAGGAGCGAGTGTGGCACAGATCGTTGGTTTTTCAAATAGTGCGAGTAGTTTTCACATAACGAAAACTGAGCGAACGATCGTTCTTTTTTCCTCCGATCCGGCACCTGCGCGACGGTGACGGCCCACTGTGGCGCAGCCGCGCAGGCTCCACAAGGGGCCTGTCCCGCACATGGGATCGGAGCGGCCCCCGCAGCGGCTGCCACCGGCGGTCAAGGAAACGCCGGGCCGCCCCCCGGTTTCCTTGACCCCACGGGGGGCGGGCCGGGTTCGGCCCGGCGCTGGGAGCGCTCGATAATTCCGGACATGTCCATGCCCCATTCCGAGTTCCGTCTGAGCACCCACGAGACGGGATCGCCCCCGTCCAAGCGGCGCCTGCTGCGTGCCTGGTGGCGCCGCCAGTCGCCCGCCCGCCAGGACCGGTTCGCCACGCTCGGCCCGCTGGTGTCCGTGCTGCTGTTCCTTGCGGCCATCATCACGGCGTTCTGGTATCTGCGCATCGAGGAGATCGAACGCGAGCAGGAGTCGGTCAAACGCGACACCGAGGTGGCCCAGCAGCAGATCCGCCTGCGCCTGATCGAGAACCAGGAGCAACTCGTGCGGCTCGCACGCGAGGTCACCACCGGCGCGATCGATGCAGACGAGTTCATCGGCCAGGCGACGACCCTGGCGCGCGAGCGCCCCGAACTGGTCAGCCTGAGCTGGCTGCTGGCCGACCGCACCCGGCATGCCAGCCATGTCTCGCCCAGCCACAGCTTCATGGGCAGCCGCTACGCCGAGGCGCCGGCCCCGGCCTCGTCGGCGGCCTCGGCCGACGGCCTGGTGCGCAACGAGCCCGAATGGGCCTTCGAAACCGCCCGCGAGCTGCGGCTGCCCGTGTACTCCCGGCCCTACGCCACCGAGGCCGGCCTGCACGTCGTGCAGGTCCAGGTGCCGCTGGTGGACCGCGCCACGTTTGCCGGCACCGTGGTGGCCGAGTATTCGGTCGAGGCCCTGTTGCGCTACTTCGTGCCCACCGAGGTGGCCAACCGGCACGGCATGATGCTGCTCGACGCCAACGGCCGCGTGCTGGCCAGCACCGTCTCGCGCGACCCGGGGCGGGAGGCCCGCCGCGAAGCCCTGCATCACGACATCCCGGTCGCGCCGGTGGGCAACGGGCTGATCCTGCGGGGCGTGGGCTACCGCACCTCGGTGGGACTGATCAGCAACACGCTGTTCTGGATGGTGACCGCGCTGAGCGTGCTCACCGTGTGGATGCTGCTGGGCACTTGGCGGCACATGCGCCGGCGCCTGCAGGTGCAGCAGGCGCTGGTGGCCGAGACCAACTTCCGCCGTGCGATGGAGAATTCCATGCTCACCGGCATGCGCGCCATGGACATGGAAGGCCGCATCACCTACGTGAACGCCGCCTACTGCTCGATGACGGGGTTCTCCGAGGCCGAGCTGGTGGGCCGCACGCCCCCCTTCCCTCACTGGCCGCCCGACCGCATGGAGGAAAGCCGCCGGCTGTTCGAGCAGGAGCTGCAGGGGCGCAGTCCGCCCGGAGGCATCGAGGTCCGGGTGATGCGCAAGGACGGCACCCAGTTCGATGCACGCATGTACGTCTCGCCGCTGATCGATGCCAAGGGCCATCAGACCGGCTGGATGACCTCGATGACCAACATCACCGAGGCCAAACGCATCCGCGACCAGCTCTCGGCCTCGCACGAACGCTTCACCACGGTGCTGGAAGGACTGGATGCCGCCGTCTCGGTGGTGTCGGTGCAGCAGGGCGAGCTGCTGTTCGCCAACCGCTCCTACCGCCTGTGGTTCGGCACCGACGGCAAGGGACATGCCCTGCTGGCCGGCGCCCGGGAGTCCGAGTCCGTGCCGGTGCTGCCCGACACCGATGACGAGTCGGTGGACCATTTCGGCGGCCTGCCCACGCAGGAGCTGACCGAGACCGGCTCGGACCCGCGCGAGGTGTACGTCGAGTCGCTGGGGCGCTGGTTCGACGTGCGATCGCGCTACCTGCAGTGGACCGACGGCCGGCTCGCCCAGATGCTGATCGCCACCGACGTGACGGCCCGGGTGCGCGCCGAGGAGCAGGCCGCCCGCCAGGCCGACCAGGCCCAGATCACCAGCCGCCTGGTCACGATGGGCGAGATGGCCTCGTCGGTCGCCCATGAGCTCAACCAGCCGCTCACGGCCATCTCCAACTACTGCAACGGGATCATCTCCCGGGTCAAGGCCGGCGGGATGAAGGACGCCGACCTGCTCGCCGCACTGGAGAAGACCGCCAGGCAGGCCCAGCGCGCCGGGCAGATCATCCACCGCATCCGCGCCTTCGTGAAGAAGAGCGAGCCCCAGCGCCAGCCCTCGCAGGCCCGCGAGATCGTGGAGGACGCCGTCGAACTGGCGATGATCGAGCTGCGGCGGCGCAACGTGAGCATCCACACCTATGTCGCCCAGCGCCTGCCGCCCTTGATGGTCGACCCCATCCTGATCGAGCAGGTGCTGCTCAACCTGCTGAAGAACGCGGCCGAGGCCATCGACAGCGCCAAGCTGCCGCCGTCGCGTCGCAACATCGAGCTGCGGGTGGTGCCGCGCCATACCCCCGACGAGGGCGGCGTGATCGAGTTCAGCGTCACCGACTCAGGCCCCGGCCTGAAGGAGGAGGTGCTCGGCCGGATGTACGAGGCCTTCTTCTCGACCAAGTCCGACGGCCTGGGCATCGGTCTGTCGCTGTGTCGCTCGATCATCGAGTCGCACCATGGCCGGATCCGGGCCGAGAACTTATACAATGGTTCGAGCGTCGTCGGCTGCCGGTTCAGCTTCACCTTGCCGGTAGAGATTTCCAACCCTAGCTGAATGCACCCATGAGCCTGATCCCCAAGAAAGGCACCGTTTATGTCGTCGATGACGACGAAGCCGTGCGTGACTCGCTGCAGTGGTTGCTCGAGGGCAAGGATTACCGTGTCAAGTGCTTCGACTCCGCCGAATCCTTTCTCTCGCGCTTCGACCCGCGCGAGGTGGCCTGCCTGATCGCCGACATCCGCATGGACGGCATGAGCGGCCTGGAACTGCAGGACCGCCTGATCGAGCGACGCTCCCCCCTGCCCATCGTCTTCATCACCGGCCACGGCGACGTGCCCATGGCCGTGAACACGATGAAGAAGGGGGCGATGGACTTCATCGAGAAGCCCTTCAAGGAAGAGGAACTCGTCTCCCTGGTCGAGCGCATGCTCGAGCAGGCTCGCACGCTGTTCGCCCAGCAGCAGGAAGCCGCCAGCCGCGACGCCCTGCTCTCGCGCCTGACCACCCGCGAGGCCCAGGTGCTCGACCGCATCGTCGCTGGCCGGCTCAACAAGCAGATCGCCGACGACCTGGGCATCAGCATCAAGACGGTGGAGGCGCACCGCGCCAACATCATGGAAAAGCTCAACGCCAACACCGTGGCCGACCTGCTCAAGATCGCCCTGGCGCCCGTGCCGCCAACCAAGGTTTGAACCGATGACCGCCCAATTGATCGACGGCGTGGCGCTGGCCCGCCAATGGCGCGCCCGTGTCGCGGAGCGCGCT
>JBKBRS010000172.1:0-4640 GCA_046292095.1 Thiobacillaceae bacterium | reverse complement strand
ATCATCCGTTCCATCATTTTAACAGGGATTTTTCGGGATTCGAACGGACGAAAAGGGACAGATGACGCTATAACCTATTGATCAGGAAAGGATGTGTTGGGGGGCGGTGGACTTTCTGAAACGTGAGTTCTACGGACGCCTTCTCCGCCAGTTGACTCACAACTCACCGCAGCCCAGTGATCAAGTGCGCGAGCCTTGGACTGAAAGCCTGAAGTCCTCGGCTCAAGTCACGAGAAAAGAATAGAACTGGCGCGCCACCACCAGGAAATAGGCGCGGGTCTCTTCGCGCTTGAACAAGGGCAGGAGTCTGTCGATCACCGCGCGGTAGTGCTTGCCGTCGCGGGGCAGACCGCGCAGGCCCAGCAGTAGGAGTCGGCAGGTGGTGGTGCGGTTTTCCAGGACCTTGGCGTCCACGCCTTGTGCCAGGATGTGTTCGGCATAGGCGTTGAGGACGGCGCTGTCCTCCGGGCTCAAGCGCAGCCTTTTGCTAATCTCGATGAGGTCGTCGAGGTCGCGGTGTGGGGGTAGCTCCACGCGGACGTCGTCCAGGCACTCAAAAGCCCCGCTTTGCGCCATGGCGGCGATGGTGGGGATGTCCTGTTCGTAGAATGGAAACAGCTCCCTGGCCACCTGACGGCAGGTCTCGGCCGCGGCCTCGTCCGGCATGGTCAGGAGGACGGCGTCGACGGCCTTGCGATAGGCGACGTTGGGTGGCAGCCCCTTGGGGAGACTGCCCATGATGCAGCGCGCGATGTGCATGCGCTTGTAGATCTCGCCGCGCCGGTGTCCGTGCTTCTCGAGGATGGACTGGTAGGCCTTGAGTGCATACGTAGTGGGCTCGATGGTCTCCATGGGTGTTCGTGGTCCCCCGCTGACGGATCGATATCATAGTCGGTATGTCGGTGCCTCGAAATGATGGTACGGATGTCCCGCCGATCCGTCGCAGTCGTCCGGCCGATTCAATTCAAGACCTTAGCGAGGGCGATGAGACCCAAGAGGTTGGTGGCCAGCCCGACCAGCGTGCGCATGGCGGTCTCCTGCATGCGCCTGACAGTGAGGGTTGCCATGGGCACTGACAAAAGGGCACCCAAGACAAGCGGCAGGGCCAGTCCTCAATGGGACAAGGCCGGCGGCCGTGGAGACCTTGGATGAGCAGAACCGCTGCCACACCGAAGCGGTCCTGGCCAGCTGCAACGGCCGCGTCGACGGCCCCTTCGGGGCGGCACGCCGGCTGGGGATCAATCCCAACACCCTGCGTACGCATGCGCAAACTGGGCATAGACCCGAGGCGCTATCGCATTTCGGTGCATTCTTGACGGGCGGTAGTCACGCGGCAGACCGGGTCAGATCGCATGGCTGGACAGTCGCCCGGCTTGCAGGCTGAGCTCCGGAATCCGTTCCGGTGGCACGGGCTTGGACAGCAGAAAGCCTTGGGCGAGGTCGCACTGTTCATCGCGTAGCAGCTGCATTTGCGCCTCGGTTTCCACGCCCTCGGCCACGACCTGTAGTCGCAGGACACGCGCCAGTGTGACGATCAGATGGATGAGGCGCATGCCGTCGTTGTCGTGCGGCAGGGCATGCACGAAACTACGGTCGATCTTCAACCGATCGACAGGTAGGCTTTGCAGGCGTGCGAGGGCCGACAGACCCATGCCAAAATCCTCGACCGTGACACACACACCGAGCCCGCGCAGGGCCCGCAGATCGGCCAGCGCCGGCTCTTTCAGGGCGAGCAGGGTGGACTCGCTGAGCTCCAGGTCGAGCCGTGCGGGCGGCAGCATGGTGTCGGCCAGTATCGTTTGTACGCGGCTGGCGAAGCCCGGGCTGAGTAGCTGGCGGAGCGAGATGTTTACCGCCATGCGCAGCGGCGGCACACCGGCCCGATCCCAGGACACCGCCTGGGCACAGGCCTGGCGCAGGGCCCAATCGCCCAGTTCCGCGATCAGCCCCAGCTCCTCGACCATGGGGATGAAGCGTTCGGCGGGGATCTCGCCCAGATCCGGCTCAGACCAGCGCAGTAGGGCCTCGGTGCCCACGAGCTGGCCGTGGGCGAGGTCGTACAGGGGCTGGTAGACCAGTTGCAGACGGCCTGCCTGCACTGCCTCGCGCAGCCTGGCTTCCAGTTCCGCCCGCTCGCGGCTGGCCTGGGTGATCGCCGGGGTGTAGAAGCGGTATTGGCCGCCGCCGGCCGATTTCGCCTCGTACATCGCGGCATCGGCCCGCTCGATGAGCTCATGCGCCGCGCGACCGTCGTCGGGGTATAGGCTGATACCGATGCTGGTGCCGGTCTGTACCGTCTCGCCGCTCGGCAGGTGGAAGGGCTTGGCAAGCTGGCGCAGGATGTCGCGGGCCACGTTGGCGGCCTGCTCGGGGCGGCGCAGGTTCTCCAGCAGCAGGGTGAACTCGTCGCCACCGCGGCGCGAGAGCGTGTCGGATTTTCGCAGCCGCGCCTTGAGACGCGCGGCGATGGCCTCCAGCAGGGCGTCGCCGACCTGGTGACCGAGGTTGTCGTTGAGCTGCTTGAAATGGTCGAGGTCGAGGTACAACACTGCAAGACGCTCGCCGTGCCGCGCCGCCTGCTCGATGGCATGCGTCAGTCGCTCGTCGAAGAGCAGCCGGTTGGGCAGTCCGGTGAGGGCGTCGTGGTAGGCCAGTTTCACCAGTCGCGCCTCGGTCTGTTTGATGTGGCTGATGTCGGAGAACATGGCCACATAACCCGTCACCCGGCCCGACTCGTCGCGCACCGCGCTGATGGTCTCGAGCAGGGGGATGATTTCTCCTCCTTTGTGCCGGTTCCAGATCTCACCGCGCCAGTGGTCGTTCTCTCCCAGGGCTTGCCACATGGCTTTGTAGAAGGACTCGTCGTGGCGGCCGGAGGCGAGCATGCGCGGGTTCTTGCCGAGCACCTCCTCGCTGGCATAGCCCGTGATCGCAGAGAAGGCCCGGTTGACAGCGACGATCTTGCCGTTGGCATCGGTGATTAGAATGCCTTCGGTGGTGTTGTCGAAGACGATGGCGGTCTGGCGCAGGCGCTCCTCGGCGGCCTTGATGGGGGTCACATCGAACAGGACGCCGCTCAGGTGATCCGGCCGGCGTCCGCCCGCGCCGCCGTGTGCCCGGCCGCTGGCCAGCACCCAGTGCACGGCGCCGGACTTGTCGAGGATGCGGTATTCGGCCACGAAGCTGCCGCGCTCGCGCAGCTGCTGCCGAATCTCGCCGTGCACCCGGTCGCGCTCTTCCGGATGGATGAGGCTCATCAGACCACGTTTGCCTTGGGTGAATGCCTCCGGCGGGTAGCCGCTCAGCGTCTCGATCAGTGGGCTCACGAAGTCCACCGACCAGGCACGGTCCAGGGCGCAGCGATAGACCACGCCGGGGATGTTGGTGACCAGACTGCGGAATTCCTCCTCGCTGGCCGTCAGGGCCTCTTGCGCGAGCTTCAGGTCGGTGATGTCGGTGCCCAGTCCGATGTAGCCCAGGAACGCCCCGTCTTCGCCGATGCGGGGTGTGGCGCGATCGAGGACCCAGCGGTAAGTACCACTGCTGTGCCAGAGCCGGTATTCGAGGGTGTAGGGGGCGCGTTGGGCGGCCGCCAGACGGGCCTGCTCACGGCAGGCGGGTAGATCCTCCGGGTGCACGCCCTGCTGCCAGCCGTCGCCCGTCTCCTGTTGCAGGCTGCGGCCGGTGAATTCGAGCCAGCTGCGGTTGAAGTAAGTGCGCCCCAGGTCGGGGCCGGACAGCCAGACGGGGGCGGGGATCCAGTCCGCCATCTGCGGTAGGGTGCATGGAGGCTCGGGGCGTGGAGGGTCCATGGGCGCAATTTATAACAGAAGCCCCTGATCCCCACCCGACCGGCCGAGGACCGGCGGCGTCAAGTGCGGGGCCGCCAGCCTTTGAGCAACAGCGCGTTGCTCACCACCGAGACGGAGGAAAGGGCCATGGCCGCCCCGGCGATGACGGGGTTGAGGTAACCCATGGCCGCCAGCGGCAGGGCCATGACGTTGTAGATGAAGGCGAAGAACAGGTTTTGCCGGATCTTGCGCATGACCGCGCGCGACAGCGCCAGGGCATCCGCCACGGCATTGAGATCGTCGTGCATGAGGGTGATGTCGGCGGCCTCCAGGGCGATGTCCGCACCGGAGCGCATGGCGAAGCCGACATCGGCCGCGGCAAGCGCCGGCGCGTCGTTGATGCCGTCACCGGCCATGCCGACGATGCGGCCGGCTGACTTGAGCGCCTCCACACTGGCCGCCTTGTCTTGCGGCCGCACCTGGGCGCGGTAGTCGGTGATCCCCACCGCTTGGGCGATGGCGGCGGCCGCGGCCGGGTTGTCGCCGGTGAGCATCACCACTTGAACGCCGCTTTGCTTGAGCCGTCGGATGGCGGCGGCCGCACCGGGACGCAGGGGGTCGGCCAGGGTGAACCAAGCCAGCGCTCGCAGGCCCCCTGTCTGGGGATCGGCCTCGGCCAGGGCGACCACGGTCTGGGCGGCGGTGGTCAGCGCCCGGGCGCGGGCGGTGGCGCCGGCCAGGCCCTGATCCTCCAGCCAGGCAGGATCGCCCAGGCGCAGGTCGCGCCCCGTCACCCGGCCGCGCACCCCGTGTCCGCCGATATTCTCGATGCCCTCGGCGGCAGGCAGG
>JBKBRS010000171.1:0-4684 GCA_046292095.1 Thiobacillaceae bacterium | reverse complement strand
CGGCGAGGTAGGAGGCCCGCTTGCGGGCCGAAGCCAACCCCTGCCGCCGTTGGTAGGAGGCCCGCTTGCGGGCCGAATCCAGGACCGAATCCGAACGGCGCACCGCATGCCGTCTACGGTTCGCGCCGCAAGCGGCGCTCCTACAGGTACGGGCTTTGTCTGTCGGCCCGTACGCCTACGACCGGCTGCCTTGCGCAAGCAAGCTACCCGCATGGGCGGTGCTACAAGCAGCGTGGTGGCGCGCACCGTGTAGCGCCGTGAAGCGGCCATGCGGCAATTGAATCAGCGTTTCCTAGGCTGTTCCAAGATGGCCGGTTTTGGCTTCGGCCGCCCGCTGCGCGGGCTTAACATCGGCTGCGCCGATGTTAGCCTACGCCGAAATCCGGCCACCCCGTCGATTCTCGTCAACCCGAGGGCGCTGACATCAGACCGTTTCCTTGAGCTGTTCCAAGATGGCCGGATTTTCCAGCGTCGAGACGTCTTGGGTGATGGTCTCGCCCTTGGCGATGGCGCGTAGCAGCCGGCGCATGATCTTGCCGGAGCGGGTCTTGGGCAGGTTGTCGCCGAAGCGGATGTCGTCGGGCTTGGCGATGGGGCCGATCTCCTTGCCCACCCATTCGCGCAGCTCGGCGACGATTTGCTTGGCCTCTTCGCCGGTGGGCCGGGGGCGTTTGAGCACCACGTAGGCGACGACCGCCTCGCCCTTGATCTCATGCGGCTTGCCGACCACCGCGGCCTCGGCCACTAATGGGTGGGCCACCAGGGCGGATTCGATCTCCATGGTGCCAAGGCGGTGGCCGGAGACGTTGAGCACGTCGTCGATGCGGCCCATGATCCAGAAATAGCCATCCTCGTCGCGCCGGGCGGAGTCGCCGGCGAGATAGGTCTTGCCGCCCAGCTCCTCGGGGAAGTAGGTCTTCTTGAAGCGCTCCGGGTCGCCCCACAGGGTCCTCAACTGACTCGGGAAGGGGCGTTTGATGACGAGATAGCCGCCGGCGTTGGTCGGCACCGGATGCCCATGTTCGTCCACCACATCGGCCATGATGCCGGGCAGGGGCAGGGTGCAGGTGCCGGGCTTGATGGGGGTGGCGCCGGGCAGGGGCGAGATCATGTTGGAGCCGGTTTCGGTCTGCCACCAGGTGTCAACGATCGGGCAGCGTGCGCCGCCCACCGTCTCGTAGTACCACATCCAGGCCTCGGGGTTGATCGGCTCGCCCACCGTGCCCAGCAGGCGCAGGCTGGACAAATCGTATTGCTTGGGCAGGTCCGCACCCAGCTTGATCAGCGAGCGGATGGCAGTGGGGGCGGTGTAGAAGGTGGTCACCCGGTGCCGGGCGATCATCTCCCAGAAACGGCCCGCGTGCGGATGGGTGGGCACACCCTCGAAGATCACCTCGGTCATCCCCAGGGCGAGCGGACCATAGGCGACATAGGTGTGACCGGTGATCCAGCCGACGTCAGCGGTGCACCAATAGACGTCGGTGTCCGGCTTGGCGTCGAACACCCAGTTCATGGAGACGATGGCCCCCAGGAGATAGCCGCCGGTGGCATGCTGCACGCCCTTTGGCTTACCGGTGGAGCCGGAGGTGTAGAGGATGAATAGCGGGTCCTCGGCGTTCATCGGCACCGCCTCACAGGTGTCGGCCTGGCCCTCGGTCAGCTCGTGCCACCAGATGTCACGTCCGGCCCGCCAGGCGATTTGGCCGGCCGAGCGGCGATAGACCACCACCTTCTCTACGCTGTCCACGTCGCCCATGGTGAGCGCCTCGTCCACCGCGGCCTTGAGCGGGATGGCCTTGCCGCCGCGCAGCCCTTCGTCGGCGGTGACCACGACCTTGGCGCGGGCGTCCTGGATGCGCTCGTGCAGACTCTTGGCGGAGAAGCCGCCGAAGACCACCGAATGGATGGCGCCGATGCGGGCGCAGGCCTGCATGGCCACCACCGCCTCGATCGACATGGGCATGTAAATGATGACCCGATCGCCTTTGCCCACGCCGAGCGCCTTGAGCCCATTGGCGAAACGGCAGACCCGGTGGTAGAGCTCGCGGTATGTGACGCGGGTGACCGTGCCGTCATCGGCCTCGAAGATGATCGCGACACGATCGCCGCGGCTGTTGAGGTGCCGCTCCAGGCAGTTGTAGGAGACATTCAGTTCCCCATCATAGAACCAGCGGTAAAACGGCGCCTTGGACTCATCCAGCACCCGTGTGAACGGTTTGTGCCAGTGGATGAGGCTGCGCGCCAATTCCCCCCAAAACCCCTCGTAGTCAGCGGAAGCGCGCGCGCACAGCGCGCGATAGGCCTCCATGCCGGACACGTTGGCCTGGGCGACGAACGCCGGGCTGGGCGGAAAGACCCGGTTTTCTTGCAGGATCGATTCGATGGTGGCCATGGTTCTCCTCGATGGTCTAGCCTTGCGTAGGGTGATGGCGCCCCGTCCTGGGCGGGAGGGATTGGATAGCGAAATTAGGACAAAATGCTGCTTTTTTCAAACCCTGATCATACCCATGGCGCACCTTGACCCTCACGCCCTCGTCCAGCAGGCCGCGGCCTATAGCCGCTGGCTCGCCACACGTCTGGCTGCCGACCCTGCCCTCGCCGAGTCGCTCGCCGCCGTGAGCGGGCAGCCGTGCAGCCAGGCGGAGATGGCGGCACGGCTGGATCGGGCGGCGGCGACGGACGAGGCCGGTCTCGGTCAGCGCCTACGCCGGCTGCGCGCCTGGGTGCTCGCCCGCCTGATCATCCGGGACCTGGCCGGGCTCGCGGATCTGGAGGAGGTGACCGGCAGCATGACGGCGCTGGCGGAGCTGGCCGTGCGCACCGCGTTGGATTTCCTGCATGCCGATCTGGCCGGCGTGTATGGCGAGCCGCTCGACGCCGAGGGGCGGCCGCAGCGCCTAATGGTCGTGGGCATGGGCAAGCTGGGCGGTGGCGAGCTCAACGTCTCCTCGGACATCGATCTCATCTTCGTCTATCCCGAGGATGGCCAGACGGCTGGCCCCCGGCGCATCGACAACCACGAGTTCTTCGTGCGGCTGGGCAAGCGGCTCATCAACCTGCTTGGCGCGACCACCGCCGACGGCTTCGTCTTCCGGGTGGACATGCGGCTTAGGCCCTATGGCGACTCTGGCCCCCTGGCGGTGAGCCTGGCCATGCTGGAGCAGTATTTCTACACCCAGGCGCGCGAGTGGGAACGCTATGCCTGGATCAAGGGTCGGGTGTTGACGGGGGGGCGGGTCGAGGAACTGGAGCAGCTCCGGCGGCCCTTCGTCTTCCGGCGCTACCTCGACTACGGGGCCTTCGCCGCCATGCGCGAGCTGCACGCCCAGATCCGCCAGGAGGTCGCCCGCCGCGACAAGGCAGACGACATCAAACTGGGGCCCGGCGGCATCCGCGAGATCGAATTCATCGCCCAGGTCTTCCAGCTCATCCGCGGCGGGCGCGAGCCGGACCTGCAGGCGCGGCCCACGCGCGTGATCCTGCAGCGTTTGGCCAGGCACGGTCGGCTGCCGGCGGCCACCGCCGCCTTCCTCGATGGCGCCTATGTCATGCTGCGGCGGCTGGAGCATCGCCTGCAATACCTGGACGATGCCCAGACCCAGCGCCTGCCGCAGGCGGCGGAGGATCGCCTGCGTGTGGCGCAAGCGATGGGCCAACCCGACTGGCCGGCCTTCGCGGCGCAGCTCGCGCCGCTCAGGCGCCGGGTCGGCGAGCACTTCGAGCAGGTCTTCGGCGCGCCGCAGGCCGACCAGTCCAGCCATCCGCTGGCCGGACTCTGGCGCTGGCCGCCGGAGGAGGCCATGGCTCGGCTCACCGCACTCGGCTACGCCGAGCCCGCCGCGGTGCTGGCGCGTCTCAAGACGCTGGCCGAAGGGCAGCGGCACCGTTCGCTGCCGGCGGCCAGCCAGGCCGCCTTGGAAGCGCTCATGCCGCCGATGCTGGAGCTTGCGGCCGGCATGCACGAGCCGGATGCCACACTCAACCGCATGCTCGACCTGCTGGAGGCGATTGCCGGCCGTGCGCCCTATCTGAAGCTACTGCAGGAATATCCGCAGACCCTGGCCCGCCTCGCCCAGCTCGCCGGCGCCAGCCCCTGGGCCGCGCAGTACCTGCGCAACCGGCCGCATTTGCTCGACGAGTTGCTGGATGCGCGCAGCCTTTATGCCGAGCCGGACTGGCCGACGCTGCGCCATGAGCTCGACGCGCGCCTCACGGCCCTGGCGGGGGACGTCGAGCGGCAGATGGACGAGCTGCGCCATACCAAGCAGAGTGTCATCTTTCGGCTGCTGGCCCAGGACCTGGCCGGGCGGCTTGGCATCGAGCGGCTGTCCGACCACCTGAGCGCCCTGGCCGACCTGCTGGTGGAGGCCACCCTGCGCTTAGTCTGGACGAGCCTCGCCGGCCGCCACCGCGACAGCCCGGCCTTCGCCGTCATCGCCTATGGCAAGCTAGGTGGCAAGGAGCTGGGCTACGCCTCCGACCTCGATCTCGTCTTCCTCCATGACGACGACTACCCCGACGCCCAGGTCATCTATGCGCGCCTGGCCAAACGGCTGCTCACCTGGCTGTCCACCCCCACCGCGGCCGGCGTGTTATATGAGACCGATGTGCGGCTGCGGCCCGACGGCGCCGCCGGCCTACTCGTCAGCTCGGTCGAGGCCTTCGAGACCTATCAACGCGACAA
>JBKBRS010000170.1:0-4720 GCA_046292095.1 Thiobacillaceae bacterium | reverse complement strand
ATGACCGGAGGCAAAAATCTCTCGCATCATCGATCTGTTACGAAACGGTCAGAGCGGTCAACTGCGGTTTTTAGGATTATCCCGCGCCGCGGCCCGCAATGCCCAGAGCGGCAACAGCAACGCCGCCGTCAGGGCGCAGCCGGCGGAGAAGGCAAAGGCCGCGAGCGCACCGGCCTGTTGGTAGATCTCGCCGAAGATCACCGAGGCCGGCAGCAGCAAAAGCCCCGCCGTCAGGTTGAACCAGCCGAAGGCCGTGCCGCGCAACCCCTCTGGGGCGAGGTCGGCCACCAGGGCCTTTTCCACCCCCTCGGTCGCGGCCAGGAACAGGCCGTAGAAGGCGAACAGTGTGAACAAAAGCCAGGGCGTGGCGGGCGGTGCCAGGCCTAGCCCCAGGTAGAACAGGCCATAGGCCGCCCAGCCGGCGGTGAGCAGCCGCTTGCGCCCCACGCGGTCCGACCAGGCGGAAAGCGGCGTGGAGAAGACCATGGCGATCGCCGCCACACCGGCCCAGGCGAGCGGCACCTGGGCCTCGGGCAGACCCAGCTCGCGGGCGCGCAACAGCAGGAACATGTTGGACGAATTGCCTAGGGTGAACAGGGCGACGACGGCGATGTAGCGTTTGAACGATGCCGGCAGTCCGTGCATGCGCCAGCTGAAGGGGGGTGTCGCGGGGCGTAGCCCGTCGTGTCGCGGCTCCTTGAGCCAGAGGGCCAGCAATAGACAGAGCACGGCCGGCCAAAGGGCGAACAGGATCACCTCTTGCAGCGACCAGCCCAGCCCCAGCAGCAGGGCGGCCATGAGCGGCCCGACCACCGCGCCGGCGTGGTCCATGGTCCTGTGCAGGCCGAAGGCGAGCCCGCGCTGGGTGGGCGCGACACTGGCGGCGAGGAGGGCGTCGCGCGGCGAGGTCCGCAGCCCTTTGCCCACCCGGTCGGCGAAACGCAGGACCAACACCCCCGTCCAGCTCGTGGCGAACGCGATCAGGGGGCGGGCGAAGCCAGCCAGGGCGTAGCCGGCGACCACCCAGGGCTTGGCACGGTGGGTGCGGTCGACGATCACGCCGGAGAAGAGTTTGAGCAGGCTGGCCGTGGCCTCGGCGATGCCCTCGATGATCCCCAGGGCGCGCGGCCCCGCCATCAGCACCGAGGCGAGATAGAGCGGTACCAGCGGATAGATCATGTCGCTGGCGCTGTCGTTGAGCAGGCTGATCAGGCCGATCAGCCAGACGGTGCGCGGCAGGGCAAGGAGGGGCTTAAGCATGCTGCCCCGATTGTCTCTCGTCACGGGCGCGTCGTGTAAACGCTGTGGGGGTGAGCGTCATCGGGGTGGCAGACCACCCACCACCCCTACGATCAGAGCCGCAGCGCCTCGGTCCAGGTGAGCCCGGCCAGTTCGCGGATGGCGCGGGTGAGGTAGTACAGCACCGCTACCATCATCAGCATGGACGGCAGGGCGATGACGGGGTAGCTCAGCAGGGTGAGCCGGCCGAGCTCCTCATTGAACTCGTGGGTCCCGGCCGGGCTTACCACGATCCAGGTGGCGAGCCAGTAGTTCATCACGGCGGAGAAGAGGAAGGCACCGCCCAGCATCCAGGTGGCCGCGCGTAGCCGTGCCTCGAAGGCGGCCAGGTTGCCGCGCTGTGCGAGGCCAGCGTGGATGCGCTCGACATGCATAAGGGCCGGGCTCATGAGGATCAGCCGCACCAGGGGGCGACGGGTGAAGGCCGAGCCGACTACGATGAGGCCCAGCACGCCGGGGATGGCCGCCTCCTTGACCGCCAGCCAGCGCGCGTCGAGCTGGAGCAGGCCGATGCCGCCGGTGAGCAGGATGCTCACGAGGCCCAGGACGGCGAAGAAGTTGACCCCCCGCCGCGCCAGCAGGTCCTTGAGCCCCCAGCTCAACGGGAAGGCCAGGGCCAGCAGGAGGGCAAGGACGGGCCCCAGCCGCTGCGGGTCGCTCAACTGCATGAGGACGAAGGCGGGGATCAGCAGGGTGACGAGCAGCTCGACCCAGGGGCCCGCGCGCTCGGTTTGGGCTGGCATGTGCGGGTTGGATATTTATCAACTAGGGATTAGGGCCGGTCCACCGGATTGCCCTCCGCGACCCAGCGAGTGATACCGTCGCGGACATTATAGATGCGCTTGTAGCCCAGCTCGGCCAATTGGCGGGCCAGGCTTTCGGTGCGGTTGCCGGTGCGGCAGATGAGCGCGATGGGGGCGTCCTTGGGCGCCTCGGCCTCAAGGCGCGGCAGGAGCTCCGGGTTCAAACGGCCGCGCGCGTCCACGTAGGTGAGCAGCCGGCTGCCTTCGATCACCCCGGTCTGGCGCCACTCCTCGGGGCGGCGCACGTCGTAAAGCGGTACGCCTTGCGCCATCAGGGCCTTGAGCCCCTGGTTGTCGACGTTGGTATAGGGCGGCTCGGCGCAGCCGCTCAACAGCAGGGCCGTGAACAGTAGGACAAGGATGGACGGGTAGGCTTTCAAGCGCGTTTCTCCTGAGGACCGACGCCGGGCTCGCCCGGCTGGTCCGGCCGGTCCGCACCCGGGGCTGGCAATGTCCTTGTCGACCACGGGCAGGGCGGCTCAGTTCCCATAGAAATGCACCGGCCGGCTCCAGCGGCGCGCGCCCCGATAGAGCCGCAGCCCCAGCTTGCGCAGCTCCTCCAGCCACAGCACGCTGGAGGCGACCGCGGCGGCGAGCAGCCAGTCGGCCGGTCGCAGAGCCACCGTGTCGAACACCGCCTGCGCCGGCCCCCAGTGCACCACCAGCACCTGTAGCGCCAGCACCCCGGCAAGCACCAGCCACAGCCAGCGGTTGTACAGGAAGCCGGCGGCGAAGGCGCTAGAGCGCTCGGCACGGGCGTTGAAGATGTTGAAGAACTGGAACAGCACGAAGGTGGTGAAGGCCAACGTCAGGGCGTAGACCTCACCCTGGCCGCGCGCGTGGGCATACAGGGCGAGGGTGCCCACCGCCATGACGAGGCCGTAGAACAGCAGCACGGCCAGCCGCCGCCCGGTCAGGACGCGCGCCTCTGGCCGCCTTGGCGGCGCGTGCATCACCCCCGGCCGTGCTGGCTCCAACCCCAGGGTCATGGCCGGCGGGCCGTCCATGATGATGTTGATCCACAGGATCTGGATGGCCGTGAACGGCGTCGGCCAGCCCATGAGGCTTGCCCCGAGCACGGTCTGGATGGCGCCCATGTTGGTGGAGAGCTGGAAGCGCAGGAACTTGATCTGGTTGTCGTAGATCACCCGGCCCTCTCTCACCGCACCGACGATGGTGGCGAAGTTGTCGTCGGTGAGGACCATGTCGGCCGCCTCCTTGGTCACCTCGGTACCGGCGATGCCCATGGCCACGCCGATGTCGGCGTTCTTGAGCGCCGGGGCGTCGTTCACCCCATCGCCGGTCATCGCCACCACATGGCCCCGCGCCTTCAACTGCTGCACGATGCGCACCTTGTGCTCCGGGTCCACACGAGCGAACACAGCGATGCCCTCGATGCGGGCGTCGAGGTCCACCGTGCTCAGGCCGTCGAGCTCCCGCCCCTCCACCACCTCGCCGGTGAGGCCCAGGTCGCGGGCGATGGCCGCCGCGGTCAACCGATGGTCGCCGGTGATCATCTTCACCTTGATGCCGGCCCGATGGCACAGGCGGATGACCTCGCGCGCTTCGGGTCGCGGCGGGTCGATGAGGCCGACGAGCCCCATCAGTGTGAGCTCGCGCACATAGGCCGTCAGGTCGCCACCCAGGTCGAAGTCCGCGGCCGTCCGGTGCCCCCTTCACGTAGAGGCGCACGCGATCGCCGTCGCGATGGAAGGTGGCCATGAACTTGTTGACCGACTCGAATGGGACCTCGGCGATGCGCGGCAGGCCGGCCACCGCTCCGCCCTGCAGGTCGATGCCGACCTTGGCCGCCAGGGCGAGCAGCGCCCCCTCGGTCGGGTCGCCGATCACCCGGCCGTCGCGCAGGCGGCTGTCGTTGCACAAGGCGGCGACCTTGAGCAGAGAGGTGAGGTCGGCGGGGGCGGCGTCGCCCACCGGCTTGATCGCGCCATGCGATTCATAGCCCTCGCCGCTGACCTGGTAGCGTACACCGCCATACCACAGGGCGCGCGCGGTCATCTGGTTGAGTGTCAGCGTGCCCGTCTTGTCCGAGCAGATCACCGTAGTGCTGCCTAGGGTCTCGACGGCGGCCAGCTTCTTGACGATGGCCCGGTTCTTCGCCATGCGGTGCATGCCCAGGGCCAGGGTGACGGTGACCACCGCCGGCAGACCCTCGGGTATGGCGGCGACGGCCAGCGCGATGGAGGTGAGCAGGGTCTCCCCCCAGGGCAGACCGCGCAATAAGCCCAGGACCAGGATGAGGGTCACCACGACACCGGCGATCAGGGCCAGACGACGGCCCAGAGCGCCGAGTTGGACCTGTAGCGGTGTGGGTCCGGGTCGGCCTCTTCCAGCAGCCCGGTCAGACGACCCATCTCGGTGGCCCTGCCGGTGGCGGTCACCAGCAGTTCCGCCCGGCCGCACGTGACCACGGTATTCATGAAGAGCGTGTTGACCCGCTCGGCCAGGGGCGCGTCCGCGGCGACCACTGCCGCGGCATCCTTGGCCACCGGCTGCGACTCGCCGGTCAGTGCCGATTCGTCCACCTCGACACCGTGGCTCGCCAGCAGCCGACCGTCGGCCGGAACGCGATCGCCCGCCTCCAGCAGCACCACGTC
>JBKBRS010000169.1:2241-4732 GCA_046292095.1 Thiobacillaceae bacterium | reverse complement strand
CAAGGTCATCCACGCCGAGGGCGAGCTGCAGGCCGCCGAGAAGCTGATCGCCGCCGCCGACATGCTGGCGCGCAACCCACAGGCCATGCAGCTGCGGTACCTACAGACGCTCACCACCATCGCCACCGACCGCTCCAACACCATCGTCTTCCCGGTGCCGGGCGATTTCATGAAACTGTTCCAACCCAACGCGGCGAAGGATTGAGCGATCGCTGGCGCGATTACAGTCCCCATCCGCAACCTGCACAGGAGAAAAAAATGAGCGAGAACCTCGAACAAACCGCGGAGAGGCGCGGCGTGCTTGAGGTCCTGACGGGGACCCGGCTGCCGCTGTGGGCAAGCCTGCTGCTCGCCGCGCTGCTAATCGTCGTCTTCGCCTGGCAGCGCGTGGCCGTGAACCGGGCCGAGGCGCGGCTCGCGGCCGAACGGCAGGAGATGACCCAACGATTCGAGGCCGAGCGCACCGCCCTCACCGCCCGGCTCAAGGAATTCGCCCTCGGCCAGGAGCAGTCGGCGCTGACCCGTTTCGGCACGGCGCTTGCCTGGGCCGTGCGCGGCGAGCTCATCCGCAACAACCTCGACCAGGTCGATCAATACTTCGCCGAACTGGTGCGCATGCCGCGTGTGCATCGGGTGGTGCTTGCCGGCCAGGACGGCAAGGTCCTGGTCGCCACCGACCGCAAGTTCCTGGGTCAGCCCGTGACGGAACTGCACCCCGCCGGGGTTCTGACCACTTTGCAGGTTGACGTGCAAGCGACTGCCCAGGGTAGCCGGCTGGTGATCCCCGTCATGGGGCTCAACGCCCGGCTGGGGACGGTAGTGGTGGAATACGGACCGTTGAGCCTGCCGGCGGGTCTCTGACTCATAGCGGCATCGGCCGCCGATCGTTGAGTCGCAGCCAGCCGCGGGCGACGCGGTAGAGCACCCACAGTCCGACTAGGGCGAACAGGGCGATCGCCATTGGGATGCCGACCAGGGTCAAGGCCATGGACAGGCCGATGAGCAGCCACAGGAGCGCGAACCAAAAGGTGCGCAACTGCCAGCGGTAGTGCGACTCAAGCCAGGTGCCGCGCACCTCAGAGCGCTTGAGGTAATTGAGCACGACCGCGATCAGCGAGGGCCAGCCGGTCACGAAGGCGGTGACGATGAAGGCAGTGGTCATCAGCCCCGTGAGCACGGTGAAGGCGTGCAGGGCGTAGTTGAGATGGGTCAGTCGGATCAGGCCCGGCGCAGGCTCGGCCGGCAGGGCAGCGATGGGGGGATCGCTCATACTCGGCGCGGCGTCGATGCTGGGGATGGGGAAGCGAGGACGCGGAATTGCCAAAGGTTTTGGCGCGATTTATCTTAACACCAAGATCCGCAACACACAGCCGGCAAGGGGTCATGTGCGGCTGACCCACTGTGCCGGATTGTATCGAAGGGAGGTCAGGCGGGTAGGTCCGCGGGGATTTGCCCTGTGCCCGGGAAACATGAGGAGACGGACCATGCAGCACTACATCGACGCCGAGGGCAACCCCCAGCCCGAGCGGCGCACCAACCCCAAGCTGCGCAGCATCTACGACGAAGCGCGCGGCCGGCTTAACCACTTCTTCCATGACAAGAGCGACTGGGCTGGCAGCTCAATCGACTACCTGGCCCTGCGCATCATCCACGAGGCCTATCCAGACCTCTCGCCCGAGGAGGTGCGCACCTTGGTGGCAGCCATCGAGCGCTCGCTCACGCGCAACAACCCGAGCTGGGGCAAGGGTCATTGAGCCGTGTCGTGGTGCGCTTCCATCGCCCAGAGCTGGTGCGCATCGAGCAGCACGCGGGCGATGGCCTCGTTCGCGCCGATGCGCGCCTGTTCGGTCGCCAGCCGCGCCTCCAGGGCGGTTCGCCGTGCCAGCAAAACCTCCGTTAAGCCCACTTCGCCCAGTTCATGGGCACGCCCTGTGAGCGCCGCATGTTGCTGCGCCGCCTCGGCCGCCTGCGCCAGTCGGCGATAAGCCTCCATGGCGCCTGAGGCCCGCAGCCAATTGTTCGCGGCCTCGGCGCTGATGCGCCGGCGGGCCGCCGCCTCGGCTTCGGCCAGCGCCTCGGCCTCCGCCGCGGGCCCCGGGGCCGCTGGGCGCGTGCGTCCGCCGGGCTGGGCCCGCGCCAGGCTCAAGCCCAGGATGCGCTCTTCGCCCCCCCGTTCGCTGGCATAGCGCAGGCCCAGCACGGGGTCGGGCCGCCGGTCGGACTCCAGCCGCTGCGCCAGCAGGCGTGCGCGCTCGGCCGCGCGCTGGGCGGCGAGCAGTTCATGATTGTGCGTGAGGGTTTGCGCCACCCAGGCGGCCGCGTCGCCCTCCGGTAGGCTGGGCTCGGCGGCCGCGTCGCCAGGCGCCGGCAGTTCGGGGAAGTGCCGGTTCAGTTCCGACAAAGCAGTTCGCGCGCGCGCTTCCGCCTGGCCGAGCTGGGCGACGGCCTGAGCCCGCGCGGCATCGGCCTGCAGCCCCTGCATGCGGGCGGC
>JBKBRS010000169.1:0-2143 GCA_046292095.1 Thiobacillaceae bacterium | reverse complement strand
TCTCACCGACCTTGATGCGGCTACGGACGCTGCGGGCCTCTGCTTCCAGGAGCGCGACCTGCTCGCGCCAGATGCGCACCTCGGCCTGGGCCTGCAAGGCGGCATACCACAGGCGGAGGAGCTGACGCGCCGCCTCGTGGCGGGCCTCGCCGAGGCGCTCTTGCGCTTCTGCCACACCAACGGCGCCGATGCGCGCGTCGAGTTGGGCCTTGCCCGGCAGGCGCAGGCCGCGATCGATGGCGGCCTCCCACTCGGTGTACTCGGACCCGCCGCGCACGTCGCGCCGCTGAGTCCCCAGACGCAGACCATACTCGTGCGGCCCGGCGCGCAGACGGGCCTGCTCCGCCTCGGCCATGCGCAGGCGGGCTAAGGCCGCGCGAACCTGTGGGTGGTTGTCGAGCGCCGCGGTGGCGGCCCGGGCATCGGGTAGATCGGCGGGCGCGGCCCGACAGACAAGCGCCACGAGCAGACCGAAAAGGGCGAACGATGCGCTCTGGATGCTCATGCGAGTCTCCCGAAGTCGAGCACCGGCGTGAGCCAGTAGGCCACATCCCGTTTGGGGAAGCGCTGTTTGAGATGGGCAATCAGCGCCCGTGCGCGGCTCGCCTCCAGCACGATTTGCAGGCTGATTCGGCCGGCGCGGCCGCGCACCCGTTCCAAGGTCGTGAGGCTGTCCGTCTGGTGACTGTGACCCTCGGCGCGCATGAGGGTGAAACCGGCCGCCCAGTCCGGGTGGGACAGGAGCTGATCGACCAGGTCCTCTTCCAGATGCCTGGGCGCGGCCAGGGTGAGCTGCACCAGCCCCGCACCGAGGAGAGGGCTGGCGTCTTCTGGGGAGACCGAAAGGGTCTGCGAATCGCCTTGCATCCTAGGACTCCTTCAGGATGAAGCGCCGGTAGAGCACCGGCAACAGGATCAGGGTGAGCGCGGTCGAGGTCACCAGGCCGCCCACCACGACGATGGCGAGCGGCTTCTGGATCTCCGAGCCCGGCCCGGTGGCGAGCAACAAGGGAACGAGCCCAAAGGCGGTGATGCTGGCGGTCATCAGCACCGGACGCAGCCGACGCAACGCCCCCTCACGCACCACCCGCTCGGCTGCAAGGCCTCGCGCGGCAAGCTGATTGAAGTAGCTGACCAGCACCACGCCATTGAGCACGGCGATGCCGAGCAGGGCGATGAAACCGACCGAAGCGGGCACTGACAGATATTCGCCCGTCAGGAAGAGGGCCAGGATGCCGCCGACCAAGGCGAAGGGGATATTGGCCAGCACCAGCACCGCCTGTTTGACCGAGCGGAAGGTGGCGAACAGCAGGGTGAAGATCAGGGCCAGCGCCACCGGTACCACCACCGCCAGGCGGGCAGCGGCGCGCTGCTGGTTTTCGAACTGACCGCCATAGGTCACCCGATAGCCCTCCGGCAGCCGGACCTCGCGCGCGATCCTCGCCTGCACCTCTGCGACGAAGCCTACCAGGTCGCGGCCGGCCACATTGCTCTGCACCGTGACATAGCGCGCGGCATTCTCGCGATTGACCGCCACCGGCCCTTCGACGCGCACGAGCCGGGCCAGCTCTTTGAGGGGTAAGGCCACACCCCCGGGCGTGGGGATACGCAGGGCCTCGAACAGGGCTGGCGACAGACGTACGTTCTCGCCCGCCCGCAACAGGAGCGGGGTGCGCCGCATCCCCTCCTGGACGATGCCCAGCCGCTCGCCTTCCAGATGCGCCTTGAGAAAGGTCGCCACCGCGTCGATGGTGAGTCCATAGCGGCCGGCCGCCAGGCGATCGATCTCGACGCGGAAGTACTGCACCCCCTCGTTCTTCTTGACGAAGACGTCCTGGGCGCCGGGTATGGTCTTGATCACCGCCTCGATGCGATCGGCCAGGGCGTTCAGGGTGTCGATGTCCGGCCCGAAGACCTTAACGGCGAGGTCGCCGCGCGCGCCGGTGAGCATCTCCGACACGCGCATGTCGATGGGTTGGGTGAAGGTGTAGTTGATGCCGGGAAAGTCGGCCATCACCAGGCGGATCTCCTGCATCAGCCAGTCCTTGTCCGGCCGGCGCCATTGCGCAATGGGTTTGAGGACGAGAAAGCTGTCGGTCTCGTTGAGCCCCATCGGGTCCAGCCCCAACTCGTCCGAGCCGGC
>JBKBRS010000168.1:0-4749 GCA_046292095.1 Thiobacillaceae bacterium | reverse complement strand
GCGAAGACCTTGTAGCGCAGACGCTGCGCCTCACGCACCTCGTCCTCATGCAAGGCCAGGCCGACGCTGAAGTTGTTCTTCGGGCGCCGCTCGGCATCGAGTCTCTCATGCAACATCGCTAGCCTTTCGATCGGTCGAGTTCCGGGCAACGGTACGCGACGCGGGTGACGCGGCTGTGACAGGTCGGTTAAGCTTTGATGACCTGCAACAGTCGCCCGGCACGGCTCAATGCGTGACCCGCGTCTGTCCGCCCGACTCCAGGATGCGCACGCGATCACCGACGGCGAAGCGCTCGCCGGTGTCCTCCTGCACCACCGCGATGGTGCGGCCAGAGTCCAGTCGCACCGTGATTTCCAAACCCGGCTTGCGGGTGATGGCCTCCTCGGCGGCGGCACCGGCGATGCCGCCGGCCACGGCCCCGAGGATGGCGCCCACCGCACTGCCCTTGCCACGGCCGATCTCGCTGCCGGCGATGCCGCCCACCGCGCCGCCGGCCACCGCACCCACGCCCGACTCCGTGCCCTCGAGCCGCACGCTGCGCACGTTCTCGACCACCCCCATGCGCACTTCATAAACCCGGCGGGCCTCGCGCCGCTCATAGTCGCCGCTGCCCAGGCCGCTGACGCAGCCGGTGGTGAGCAGGGCGAGGGGAAGCAACCAAACCGCCTTCTTCATGCCGTCCTCCTTGCTGTTGGCAGGTCGTAACCATAGGCCTGGCGGAAGCGTTCGGCGAGCTCGTCCCAGTCGAAGCGGTGGTTCTGGCCGCCGCGGCTGGCGATCTTGATCGCCCCCAGCAGCCCCGCCAGCCTTCCGGTGGTGGGCCAGTCCCAGCCTTGCAGGATGCCGTAGATGAGCCCAGCGCGATAGGCGTCACCGCAACCGGTAGGATCGACCACCTCACGCGCAGGTGCCGGCGGGATGCGGTGGACAGTGCCCTCGGCGTGGATCTCGGAGCCTTGTGCCCCCAGCGTCACCACCAGGGCGCGCACCTCGCGTGCGAGGGCGGCGAGGTCGCGTCCCGTACGCTCCTGCAGGAGCTTGGCCTCGTAGTCGTTGAGGGTCAGGTAGTCCGCCTGTCGCACGAAGTTCATGAGCGCATCCCCGTCGAACATCGGCATGCCCTGGCCCGGGTCGAAGATGAAAGGGATGCCGGCCTCCTCGAGCTGGGCCGCGTGCTCCAGCATGCCCTGCCGGCCGTCCGGTGAGACGATGGCCAGCCGGATGTCGTCAGCCTCTGAGACCCGGTTGGCATGGGCGGAGTTCATCGCCCCCGGGTGGAAGGCGGTGATCTGGTTGTCGTCGAGATCCGTGGTGATGAAGGCCTGAGCCGTGTAGGTCTGCGGGATCACCCGGATATGGCGGGTGGTGATACCCAGGCCTTGCAGCCGCTCGGCGTAGGGGCCGAAGTCCTCGCCGACGGTGGCCATGATCACCGGCTCGCCACCCAGCAGCCTGAGGTTGTAGGCGATGTTGCCGGCACAGCCGCCGAACTCGCGGCGCATGTCCGGGACCAGGAAGGAGACGTTCAGGATGTGGATCTGCTCGGGCAGGATGTGGTGCTTGAAGCGGTCGTGGAACACCATGATGGTGTCGTAGGCCATGGAGCCGCAGATGAGCGCGCGCATGGTGCCGATTCCTCAGGTCTTTTGCCAGATTTTCACCATAATCATCGGAATTGTCTCCCCTTTTCGTCACAAAAAAATAACGCGGCCGCAATCACCGTTTCGCATTCGGCCGCCATCATCGCGGCCATGCCCAAGGCGGCCCGTGTCCTGCTCTATGCGCTGCCGCTGCTTCTGACGAGCGGCGATGCCCTCGCCTGGGGGCTGCAGACTCACGTCTATTTCGCCCAGCTCCTCATCTGGGCCGTGCCGCTGCTCGACCCGGCGTTGCGCCGCGCCGTGCTCCACCATCCGCGGCTCGCCATGGCCGGTGCCTGCATGCCCGATCTTGCCTTGGTGGGGCCGCGCCTGGGCAGCAATGCCTTCGCCCAGACGCATCGCTGGACGAGCGCCCACGACCTGCTCGTGGACGCCAGCGACGAGGCCGAGCAGGCAATCGCCGTGGGCTATGCCAGCCATCTGCTGGTGGACGTCATCGCCCACAACCACTTCGTGCCCGCGCACGAGAAACTGCTCGTGGACATCCCCTGGCTCACCCATGTCAGCGTCGAATGGGCCATGGATGCCCACGTTGTGCGGCACGCCTTCGCGCAGCCGGCCGCCGTGCTGCTCGAACACGAGTTGCACGTGGCCGATTTCGCCGCCCGGCATTTCGGTTGCAGCGGCCGCCTCGCACTGCGGGCGGTGCGCCTGCTCGGCCAGGCCGACCATGGGCTGCGCCGCTCGCGCATCCCAGAGGCCTGCTATCGCCTGCTGCGCCTGGACCGCACGCTGCAGCAGCGTTTCGACGACTACATCCAGGCCACCACCCGCCGGCTCGCCCAGCTAAACCGGGTGCTCAACCAGGAGTCGCCGGTCTGGGAGGCCGAGCTGAACTGTCCGCAGACCAAGAAGGCGCGTCTTAAGCCCTTCAGCCGGGCCGAGCTGCGCCGTCTGCTGCCCCTGCCGCACGACCTCTTCCACCCCGAGGAGGCGCGTCTGGCCGCCTGAGCGGCAATCAGGACAGGCTGGCGAGATAGAGGCCGGTGAGGGCGATGGTGCCGCCGATCAGCGCGCCGACCAGGACGTCCGAGAGGTAGTGCAACCCCAGGATCAGGCGTGAGGCGGCCACCAGCAGGGCAAAGGCGGCGAGCCAGGGGGTCAGCACCGGGTAATAGACCGAGGCGACCACGGTGAAGGCCACTGCGTGCAGGGTGTGGCCGGAGGGGAAGCTGTAGAGGTCCAACGGCAGGGTGGTGAGGCGGATGCCAGGATAGCGCTGGCAAGGGCGCTGGCGGGTGGTCGTCTGCTTGATCCAGCGATAGGTCAGGGTGCAGGCCACCCCCGTCAGGATCATCACCAGGACGGGTTTCAAGGCCGCCGTGCCGTCGAACAGCAGCAGACCTGCCATCAACAGGTACCAGAACAGGCCATCCCCCAGTCGGCTGACCCCGCCGAAGAAGGCCGACCACAGCCGCCGGCTGTTGGGCCGGTTGAAACGCAGGGCCAGGCGATGCTCCCAGGCGGTGAAGCGGTCGAGCAGCCGGCGCAAGCCGTGGTGGTCGTGGGTCAGCATGTCAGTTGCTCCACCCGCAACGCATGAAAAGGCGGTAGGAAGCCCGCTTGCGGGCCGAACCATACGCGCCGCCAGCGGCGCTCATATGGGTCGGGGGGGTGTTTCATCCTAGGTGTTCCCGAGTTCCGCGCCGAAGAGCGCCTTTTCATGATAGGCCTCGTGACTGCGAACGATATCCAGAAATATGCCCTCCAGCTGGACGAAGATGCGCTCCCAGGACAAATCCAGGGCCGTGAGACGGGCGTGCGCGCCGATCGACCGGCGCAGGGCCTCATCCTGGCTGAGACGCAGGGACTGGGCGATGAATTCCCCGTCGTCGCCATAGGGTGCCTTGAGACCATTGAGCCCGTGGCGGACGTGCTCGGCGGCAGCCGCATAGTCGAAGGCCACGCTCGCCAGCCCGCTGGCCATCGCCTCGAGCAGCACGTTGCCGAAGGTCTCGGTCAGGCTGGGGAAGAGGAAGACGTCGGCCGAGGCATAGTGGGTCGCCAGGTCCTCGCCGCGCCGCGCCCCGCAGAAGACGGTCTTGGGGTGCGCCGCCTGCAGTGCGCCCAGCGCCGGGCCCTCGCCCACCACGACCAGGCGCGCATTCGGCCGCACCCGCACGATGGTCTGAAACGCCTGCACCAAAAGGTCCAGGTTCTTTTCCGGCGCGACCCGACCGACATAGAGGACGGCCAATTCCGTCTCGCCCACCCCCCAGGACGCACGCAGCGCCTGACTGCGCCGCGCCGGGTCGAAGAGCTGGGTGTCCACCCCGCGCGCCACCACCTCCAGATTGCGAAACCCGGCCTGTTCCAGATCGCGGCGTATGGTGAGCGAGGGCACCATGGTCACCTGCGCCTGGTTGTGGAACCGACGAAGATAGGCGGCGATGGGCCGCTTGAGCCAGCCCAGCCCGTAATGTCGGCTGTAGCTGTGGAAATTGGTGTGGAAATCGGTGGCCACCGGGATGCGCAAGGTCCGGGCCGCGGCCACCGCGGACCAGCCCAGGGGCCCCTCGGTCACCACGTGCACCACGTCCGGCCGTTTGACCGACCAGATCCGCTTGAGCGTCGACTTTGCCGGCAGCCCCATCTTCAGCCCGGAATAGCGCGGGATCGGTACCCCGGGCTGCAACACCTGCTCCAGATTCGACTCCTCGACGGGGATGTCGGCCGGACTCTGGCGCGGGCGGATCAACTGCACCTGATGCTCCCGCGCCTGCAGTGCGCGCACGAAGCGCCCCAAGGTCATCGCCACCCCGTTGATCTCGGGCGGATAGGTCTCGGTCACGACCGCGATGCGCAAACGCCTGCGTTCGACGGGGAACTGCTGGAAGGCGAGATCCGAGGCCAACATAGCATTCCAGCATCCCCGACGAAGGCGACAAGCGGATGACAAAACGATGAAGCCTTGATGACACTCTATGGGGCGCGGCTTCAGACTTGACTTGGGGCAACCCCTTGGCGTTTAATGCGAGCTTTGCTCGCTCCCGCTGCGCGGCAAGTCGCATGGCCAGGTAGCTCAGTTGGTAGAGCAGCGGACTGAAAATCCGCGTGTCGGCAGTTCGATTCTGCCCCTGGCCACCAC
>JBKBRS010000167.1:0-4775 GCA_046292095.1 Thiobacillaceae bacterium | reverse complement strand
GAGAGGATGACCGGAGGTAAAAATCTCTCGCATCATCGATCTGTTACGACATGGTCAGAGCGGTCAACTGCGGTTTTTAGGATCATGCGTCACGCGGTGTGGGCTTCGGCCGCTCGGCGCTTGTCGGGGCGATGGTGTAGGCGCGGCTGTAGGAGCGGCAAAGCCGCGACCCAAACGCTTCGCAATCGACCTGTCGCGGCTCGCGAGGTCCATTGCGCGGGGCTTTGAGGCAAAGGCTGGATCGTTGCTATCCTACGCCCAGGGTCGCGGCTTTGCCGCTCCTACAGGCATACGTCTTCGCGATGCGCATACCCATCGTCTTGCGGATTACGTCCACTCGCGGCCTTCTGCAAAGCCTCCTTAAGGATGGGCGCGGCGTATCGCCCGGCCGGCAACTCGGCGGAGCAGGCATAGGATTTGGCAGGCGATTCCAAAAAAAAGCCGCCCTTGGGCGGCCTTTTCTTGAGTCGACGGCGGACCGTCTTCGATCTTATTTGGCAGCGCAGTTGGTATAGACGGCCTTGCCGTTGTGCACCAGTTCGGTGTTGTTGCCATCGCCCAGGGCCAGAACCCAATGACCCAGGTCGTCTCGATACAGTCCGCGGTCCCCCTTGGTCAATTCTGCCGAGCCATCGTGCGTGCGGATGCGAACCGTCCCGGTCTCGGCGTCGAAACGCGCCTGGAACGACTTGCCCTTGTCGCAGGCGTAGGTGATGAACTTCCCAGGGGTCTGCTCGGCCACCGACTTACCGCCTGTGGCGCAACCGGCTGCGATCGCCGCGACGGCCAGGATGAGGGGGGAGAGTGAGACGAGGTTCATGAGCGGTGCTCCTGTGGTGAAAGACCCGCTCATACTAAGGTTGGATTGTGACAATTCTGTGAATAAGCCCGCGCCCGGTTGCACCGGCCCTGCAGCATACCGCCCAGTGCCTTGGGTGTAATTGGATTGTAACAATCCGGCTCTAACATCGGCGCCTGTGTCAACCCCCCAACTAGGAGCCTACGATGTTCGAGCAGAAGACCCTGTCCAAAAAGCTGACCACCGTTGCCGGCCTGATCGCCGGCGCCGTCCTTGCCCATGCCGCCCATGCCGGCCTGGTCAAGATCGATGGTTCTTCTACTGTCTACCCCATCACCGAGGCGGTGGCCGAGGAGTTCCAAAAAGCGGTAAAAGGCAAGACCAAGGTGACCGTGGGGATCTCCGGGACTGGCGGCGGCTTCAAGAAGTTCTGCCGCGGTGAGACCGACATCTCCGACGCCTCCCGTCCCATCCTCAAGAAGGAAATGGAGGCCTGCAGGGCCGCGGGTATCTCCTACATCGAACTGCCCGTGGCTTTCGATGCGCTGACCGTGGCGGTCAACAAGTCCAATGACTGGGCCAACGAATTGACCGTGGCCGAGCTGAAGAAGATGTTCGAGCCTGCCGCCCAGGGCAAGGTCAACAACTGGAACCAGATCCGCGCCGGCTTCCCCAATATGCCCCTGAAGCTAGGGGCGCCCGGCGCCGACTCGGGCTCCTTCGACTACTTCACTGAGGCGGTGATGGGCAAGTCCAAGTCCAGCCGGGGCGACCTACTGGCCTCCGAGGACGACAACGTGCTGGTGCAGTTCGTGCAACGCGACAAGGGCGCGCTGGCCTACTTCGGCCTGGCCTACTATGAGGAGAACAAGGATAAGCTGAAGGCCGTGGCCATCAAGATGGACGAGAAGTCCCCCGCCGTGCTGCCCTCCATAGAGACCGTGAACAAGGGGACCTACCAGCCCCTGTCGCGTCCGATCTTCATCTATGTGAACCGTAAATCGGCGGACAATCCGGAAGTGGCGGCCTTCGTCGAGTTCTATCTGAAGCACGGCGCCAAGTTGGCCAAAGAAGTGGGCTACGTCGATCTGCCCGCGAAGGCCTACGCCATGGCCCTGGAAAACTTCAAGAAGCGCAAGGTCGGGACCGCCTTCGGCGGTGAGCCCGAAGTCGGCGTGAGCGTGGAAGAGCTGCTCGCCCGCGAAGCCAAGCACTGATTCGCTCAGAGCTCGGAGAGAGGGCGATGCCCTCTCTCTTTTTTGTCGCTTGAGAGGTGAGGATGGATAATTCTCCCACCGCAACCGTAGGCGTCGCCATGAATACCCAGGCCCACCGGCTATCGGAAAAAAAAATACGCAAGGCGAAAGAAAAGGCGATCGAGCTGGTGCTGTTCATCGCCGCCCTCTCCGCCGTCGCCACGACGGTGGCCATCGTCGCCATCCTGCTCTATGAGGCCGCCGGTTTCTTCGAGCACGTCTCGCTCAAGGAATTCCTGACCAATACGCAATGGACGCCGATGTTCGAAAACCCGCAGTATGGCATCCTGCCCCTGCTGTCCGGCACGCTGGTCACCACGGGCGTGGCCCTGGCCGTGGCCGTGCCCATCGGCGTCATCGTCGCCATCTATCTGTCCGAATTCGCGCCACACGCCGTGCGCGAGACGGTCAAGCCTTTTCTGGAACTGCTGGAAGGCGTGCCCACGGTCGTGTATGGCTATTTCGCCCTGTTGCTGGTCACGCCGCTGCTTCAGGTCTTCATGCCCGATCTGCCCGGCTTCAATATGCTGGGCCCTGGCATCGTCATCGGCATCATGATCATCCCCTATGTGTCCTCGGTGTCCGAGGATGCGATGCGCGCCGTGCCCATGAGCCTGCGCGAAGGCTCCTACGCCATGGGCGCCACCCGCCTCCAGACCGCTGTCAACGTGGTCTTGCCGGCCTCCATCTCCGGTGTCCTCGCCGCTTTCATCCTCGGTATCTCGCGCGCCGTGGGCGAGACCATGGTGGTAGCCGTGGCCGCCGGTCAGCAGCCCAATTTCACCTGGGACCCGCGCGAGCCGGCGGCCACCATCACCGCCTACATCGTACAGGTGGCCATGGGGGACCTGCCGCACGGTAGCATCGAGTACCAGAGCATCTTCGCCGCCGGCCTGGTGCTGGTGTTGATGACCCTGGTGTTCAACGTCCTGGGCCACATGTTGCGCCGAAGATTCCGCGAGGTGTACTGACATGCAAGCCACCGACATCCAGACACTGCGCGCCCTCATCGCCCGACACAAGCGTTACGACATCCTGTTCGGCATCGTCGGCCTGCTGGCCACCCTGGTGGGGGTCATCACCCTGCTGGCGCTGTTCATCGATTTGCTCATAGACGGCTATAGCCGACTTACCCCGGAGTTCTTCACCAATTTCCCTTCGCGGCGGGCGGAACAGTCCGGCATCCTCTCCGCCTGGGTCGGTAGCGCCCTCGTGATGCTGGTGACGGTGTTCGCCGCCGTGCCCATGGGGGTCGCTGCCGCGATCTATCTGGAGGAATACGCGCCCAGAAACTGGGTGACCGATATTATCGAGATCAACGTCACCAACCTGGCGGGCGTGCCATCCATCGTTTACGGCCTGCTGGCGTTGGGCCTGTTTGTGTACATGCTCGATTTCGGCCAGAGCATCCTTTCCGCAGGACTGACCCTGGCCCTGCTCATCCTGCCGGTGATCATCGTCGCCACGCGGGAATCGCTGCGTTCCATCCCCGCGTCCATCCGCGAGGCGGCCTATGCCCTCGGGGCGACTCGCTGGCAGATGGTGAGCCAACACCTCATCCCCTACTCCATGGGCGGCATCCTCACCGGGGTGATCATCGGCATGGCCCGCGCCATCGGCGAGACGGCGCCGGTCATCACCATCGGGGCGCTCACCTTCATCGCCTTCCTGCCGCCGCTGCCCTTTACCATCGATCCGGCCACGGACCAGCCCGCGGGGCTGTTCGACTGGCTGTTCTCACCCTTCACGGTGCTGCCCATCCAGATGTTCAACTGGGTGTCGCGGCCGCAGGCGGCCTTCCTGCAAAATGCCGCCGCCACCGGTGTCGTCATCATCGTGGCGACTCTGGGCATGAACGCCCTGGCGATCTGGCTGCGTTACCGAATCCGCAAAAACATCAAGTGGTGAGTGCATCATGAGCATCAATACCCATCCGCTCGTCGGCACGCTGAAGGCCGAGACCAAGCATTTCAACTTTTACTACGGTACCAACCAGGCCTTGAAAGACATCAATCTGCCGGTCGGCGAGCATAAGGTGACGGCGCTCATCGGCCCATCGGGATGCGGCAAGTCGACCTTGCTGCGCAGTTTCAACCGCATGCATGACCTCTATCCGGGCAACCGCTACGAAGGCGAGATCATGCTCTATCCGGACAACGTCAACATGATCGGCAAAAACGTCGATCCCATCGAGGTGCGCATGCGGGTGTCCATGGTCTTCCAAAAGCCAAACCCGTTTCCCAAATCGATCTACGAGAATGTCGCCTACGCCCTGCGCGTGCGGGGGGAGAACCGAAAGTCGGTGCTCGACGAGCGGGTGGAGCAGGCCTTGCAGGGCGCGGCGCTGTGGAACGAGGTCAAGGACCGGCTCAACGACCTTGCCTTCAATCTCTCCGGCGGACAGCAGCAACGCTTGTGTATCGCGCGCGCCCTGGCCGCGGAACCCGAGATCATCCTCTTCGACGAGCCGACCTCGGCGCTCGACCCCATTGCCACCGCCAGCATCGAGGAGCTGGTGGCGGAACTGAAGAATCGGGTCACGGTGTTGATCGTCACCCACAACATGCAGCAGGCGGCGCGGGTGTCCGATTTCACCGCCTTCATGTACTTGGGCGAGCTCATCGAGTTCGGCCCGACCGACGAACTGTTCGTCAAGCCGAAGAACAAGCAGACGGAAGACTACATCACCGGCCGCTTCGGCTAACGGCCATGGCCGCTGC
>JBKBRS010000166.1:0-4813 GCA_046292095.1 Thiobacillaceae bacterium | reverse complement strand
CGGGCCGAATCCAGGACCGAATCCGAACAGCGCACCGCACGCCGTCTGCGGTTCGCGCCGCAAGCGGCGCTCCTACCCGGGGTGGTCTGCCGGTTCGCGTGGTAGGAGGCCCGCTTGCGGGCCGAACCCGAGGTGCGGGCCGCTTTCGACGGATCCGGTCGAAGCTCGGGGTAAAACCCCCAAACCTCTTGCGACCTCTCGCCGTACGTTTCCCTCCACTCCACATATGATGCCCCTTCTCGCCTCGGCTTGCATGCCCAGGAGCGAGCGGGACGATCATGATTGCTCAGATCTTATCGTCTGCAAACTTGCCCTCTTTGGATGTGGAGGCGGCCTTCGGCTTGCCCCCATCCGGCTTGGCCTCAGGGTCCGCGCCCGGATCGGCCTCGGCAGCCTCCGTCTTCCGGGCTGACGGCTTGCGCGTGGCCGGGTCTATCTGGGGTGGGATGGCCTGCATGCCGTTCTTGGCCATGTATTCGTTCATCTCCTTCCAGCCCTCGTAGATGGCCGCCTTCGAGGCGGCGGGGTTGAGGGCGTAGCAGTCCTCCAGGCCGCGGCCGGCATGACGGCAGGCCCCGCCGATGGCCTTGCCCTCGGCGAGCTGCTTGGCCGGGTCGGGCAAACCCGCGCGCTCGTAAAGGCGGTCACACCCGCCCAACGCTCCCACGGCGATCAGGATGATCAGGTATCGGTGCATATCGGCGATATCCTTTGATCTGTTCAACAGCATGCGGCCGTGAGCGAGCCGCTCTTCCCTTATCGGCAGGCGGCGGTAAAAAGTTCAGGGTGGGCGCGCTGTTTGTCTGCCTATCCCGCCCCATTACAATGCGAACTGTCATACTCGCCTGCTCACCATGCCGATTGGTCCATCCACCCAAGGGGCTTGCCTGCAAACCGCCGTTTACCCGCGGGTCCGGCCGACACCCCGCCGCCCTCGGAGCTGATCGATGGGCGTGGCCTGTACGCCTTCGGCCACCGGGCCGCATCGCGCTGCCGCGGAGCCGGCCATCGAGGTGCGGCATGTCGCCAAGCGGTTCCGCCCGGACGCGCCGGCGGCCCTGGACGACCTCAGCATCACCATACCGCAGGGCATCATCTACGGCATCCTCGGGCCGAACGGGGCTGGCAAGACCACCCTGCTGTCCATCCTCTGCGGGCTGCTCAAACCCACGGCCGGCAGTGTCCGCCTGGCCGGCCACGACAGCCTGACCGCCGAGGTCAAACACATGCTGGGGGTGGTGCCTCAGGAGCCGGCCGTCTATCCCACCCTGACCGGCCGCGAGAATCTGGAGTATTTCGGCCGCATGCAGGGCCTGCGCGGCGCGCGCCTGGCGGAGCGGGTCGAGGCCTGTCTGAAGATCGCCGAGATTGGCGACCAGGCCGACCGCCGGGTGGAACACTACTCCGGCGGCTACAAGCGCCGGCTCAATCTGGTCATCGGACTCATCCACGAACCGCGCATCCTGATCCTGGACGAACCCACGGTGGCCATCGACCCACATTCGCGCTCGCTGATCCATCAGCGGCTGCGCGAGTTGCACGCGGCCGGGGTGACCATCCTGCTGACCACCCACTCCATGGATGAAGCCGAGCGGCTCTGCCACCAGGTGGCCATCTTGAGCCGCGGGCGTGTGGTGGTGGAGGGCGAGGTGCAGGCCCTGCTCGCCTGCCACCGGGACGACAGCATCCAGATCACCCTGGAGCGGGAGCCACCGGCGGGGCTCGCGCAGGCCTTGCAAGCGCTGCCGGACGTGGGCGAGGTCAGTCTGAGCGGACGCTGCCTTGTGGCCACCGCCCGCCACCCCACTGCGGCGGCGCTCGCCCTGCTCGATGCCCTGCGCGCCCACGGGCTTAAGATCGTCTCCCTGGATTACGGCCGGGCCAGCCTAGAGCACATCTTCCTGTACTACACCGGTGAAGACGCACGGCCATGAACGGCAACTTCGCCCGCTTCATCGCCAGCGTCATCAAGGACACCCGCATCATTGTCCGCGACCGGCAGGCGCTCGCTTTGTTCTTCGTCATGCCAGTGCTGTTCGTTCTGATCCTGTCGCTGGCCTTGCGCGATGCCTTTGGTGAGCGTCCCGGCGCCACCTTCCCCGTCCTGCTGATTGCCGCCAGCGGCGACTTCGCCGGCGACATGGTCGAGGCGGCATTCCGCGCCAACCGCCACATCAAGCTCACCCGTCTGCCGACCGCGCGGACGGAGGCGGTGCGCACCGGGCTCATCAAGGGGCGCCACAAAATGGCGATCCTGATACCGAACGGCGCCACCGATCAGGCCCGGCGAAGGGTGGGCGAGATCATGGCGCAGGTGCCGCCCGAACTGCGCCTGGAGCGGGTGGTCGAGGTGCGCGTCCTGGTCGATCCAGCCCTACGTTCGGATTACCGCAAGGTCCTGGAGGGCATGCTGGAGCTTGCCTTGCATGGGGTCGAGATGCGGCTCGCGCGCGAACAGCTCGAACAAACCCTGCGCCTGACGCAGGGTAAGCACTCGGTGCCGCTGCCCGATGTCGAGCAGGCGCGGCTGTTCGCCCCCCTGCCGCCGGAGCCGGTCACGCGGAGCGCGGTCGGCCCGGTGCCCACCTCCGTGCAGCAGAACGCACCGGCCTGGACCCTGCTGGCCATGTTCTTCCTCACCGTGCCGCTGTCGGTGTCCTTCATCAAGGAACGCGACCAGGGCAGCTTGTTTCGGTTGCAAACTATGACGGTGCCGGCCTGGGTGGTGCTGGGGGGTAAGGCGGTGCCCTTCTTCGTCATCAATTTGATCCAGATGGCCTCCATCCTGCTGGTGAGCGTCCACGTCCTGCCGCTGCTGGGGGGCGACGCCCTGGAGCTGGGCGATGCGCCCTTGGCCCTGCTGGTCACCGGCGCCTCGGCGAGCCTCGCCGCCATCGGTTTCGGCATCGCCGTGGCCATGTACGCCCGCACCACAGAGCAGGCGGCCAGCTTCAGCTCCGCCACGGTGATGATCCTAGCCGCCCTGGGCGGCATCCTGGTGCCCAAGACGGTGATGCCGCCGCTGATGCAGGACTTGGCCCTGCTCTCGCCCCTGTCCTGGGGCTTGGACGCCTTCCAGGACGTCTTCGTGCGCGGCGGCGGGCTGCGTGACATCGTCCCCGAGGCGCTCGGGCTGCTCGCCTTCTCCGCGGTCTGCCACGGTATTGCCATCCTGCGCTACCAGGGCAAGATCTGAGGGGGAGAGATGTACCTGCCTCGAAGACAAAACCGATCGGTTCAGGGCCTACGCCCTGCCGCTGCCCGCCGTTCCATCTCCCGCGCCAGGGCCTCGATACGCACCTTGGCGTCGTGGCGAAAGATCTCGCTGCTCACCTCGGGCGGCATGGGAAAGCCGGGGATCACCGTAGAGCGGTAGGTCAGTCGCACCGGCGATCTACCATGGATCTGCCACTCGCCGACGAGCGCGCGGATGTTGCCGGCAATGCGCTGGAAGCGGATCACTCGTGGCGGGATCTCCTCCACGTAGGCGATCATCACCAACGGAAAATTGGGCAGCCAGGGGATGCTGCCACGCTGTTCCAAGCGGATCGGCTCGCCGGGCGGCGAGATGACGCGGCTGACCTGTAAGTCGGGGATGTATTCGGCCCAGCGGTTGTAGTCGGTCAGCACCGCCCAGGCCTGTTCGCGGTCGACACGGGCGTCGATCTCTGCATAGACGCTGATCACCGCCTCATTCGCCTCGACGCGCACACGCGCCTCGGCGCTGGCCGCCCCAGCCGGCAGACACAGCACGGCGATGAACGCCAACAAGGATAGAGACGGCCGGGGCCTGAGTCTCATGACAGCCGCCTGCCGCTCCGACGACGCACCATTTCCTGGGCGATGGCCTCCAGCATGCGCTGGATGTCGGCCTCGATGAGCAGGCTGTCGCCGGGGATGCGCGGCGACAGCAGCCCCGGTTCCAGGCGCGCGACATAGGCGATACGCACCCCGTCCGGCAGCGGCACAAGCCGCCATTCCCCGTACATGTCCTTGAGCGTGCCGGACAGTTGTCGGAAGTGGATGCGGCTAAAAGGGGTCTCGTGCATGAGCAGCACGACCTCGAATGGAGAGTCGAGGATGAGCCAGGTCTTCTCGCCGCGCTGATGCACGCGCGTGGGCTCGCCCGGCCTGCTGATGCGGCGCGACAGGTGCATGTCGGGCACGAATTCGGCGAGGTGGTCGTAGTCGGTCAGCACAGACCAGGCCAGCCGGCTGTCCACCGGCACGTCGACATAGGCGCGGATGGTGATGCTGCCGAAGGCCAGACTGCGCTCGACATTGGCCACGGCTCTGAGGCGCGGCTCGCCCAGGGCCCGAGCGGCCGGCATGAGGAGCACAGGGATGAGCGCCAGGAAGGTTCGCCGCTGCATGGACGCTGAGGATCGAGCAATGGCCGCGGTTGCAGGCTATTTTGCCACAGCCGTTGCGGCATCCCAGCCGCGCTCACGTGCCAGGCGGCGGATTGCCTCGGCGTTGCTGGGCGAAAAACAGAGCGCCGCCGCTTCATCCCACGACAGCCAGCGCCAGGCGAGGTGCTCGCGCGGCGCGAGCTTCACCGGCAGGGGCTGCGGCAGCTTGAGACCAAAGACGTGCTCGGTGTTGTGGGTGGTACCCGGGGCGTAGCGATGGCGGTAGCAGGCGTAGATCTCGTAGGTGTTGGTGTAGCCCCAGTCCTTCAGCTCGAACGCGGTCGCGTCCAGCCCTGTCTCTTCACGCACCTCGCGCACGGCCGCCTGCGCCGGTGTTTCGCCCGCGTGCAGGCTGCCGGTGACCGACTGCCACCACCCCGGATGGTCGGCGCGCTCGAGCA
>JBKBRS010000016.1:16945-20088 GCA_046292095.1 Thiobacillaceae bacterium | reverse complement strand
TCAAGATCATCGAAGACCTGGTTCAGTGGGAGAACACCAACAACGAAGAGGTGCTTGCCCGCGCCCGCGCCGAGATCGTGCGCTCTTGGAGAGAGACCTGCGACCTGAACAAAGGCCACCCGCAGGCCGCAGAGTTGTTCAACCCGGACAAGCTGCCGGCTTTCCATGACCCGTTTGCCGGTGGCGGTGCGTTGCCGCTGGAAGCCCAGCGGCTGGGGCTCGAGAGCTACGCCAGCGACCTCAACCCGGTGGCGGTGACCATCAACAAGGCGATGATCGAAATCCCGCCTCGGTTTGCCGGCCGGCCGCCGGTCCATCCCCCCTCGTCCAACGGGAGCGGGATCAGGAGTGAGGGCAGACTGTTTGCGCGCGAGTGGAAGGGCGCGCAGGGGCTGGCCGAAGACGTGCGCCGCTACGGCGCCTGGATGCGCGACGAGGCCGAAAAGCGCATCGGCCATCTCTATCCGAAGATCGAAATCACCGCCGACATGGCCACCGAAAGGCCAGACCTCAAGCCGCTCGTCGGGCAGAAGCTCACGGTGATCGCCTGGCTGTGGGTACGCACGGTGAGAAGCCCCAACCCCGCGTTCTCGCAGGTCGAGGTGCCGCTCGCCTCCACCTTCATGCTCTCCACCAAGCCCGGCAAGGAAGCCTATGTCGAGCCCATCATTTCCCCTCTCCCGCTGGGAGAGGGGTCAGGGGTGAGGGCCGGGGGTGAGGGTGGCTACCGCTTCACGGTGAAGCTGGGCAAGCCGCAGGACCTGGAAGCGGCGAAGAACGGCACCAAGCTCGCGCGCGGCGCGAACTTCCGCTGCTTGATGTCGGGGACGCCGATCTCAGGCGATTACATCAAGGCCGAGGGCCGGGCCGGCCGCATGGGCGCGCGGCTGATGGCCATCGTCGCCGAGGGGCCGCGCGGGCGGGTGTATTTGCCGCCCACGCCGGAACACGAAGCCATTGCCCGGCAGGCGAAGCCCGAGTGGAGGCCCGATCAACCTTTGCATGGTAAGACCCGCGACCAGATGCCGCTTTATGGCATGGAGACATTTGCCGACCTCTTCACCCCGCGCCAGCTCGTGGCGCTGACCACCTTTTCCGACCTGGTGGGCGAAGCCATCGAACGATGCCGCAAAGACGCCATCGCTGCGGGACTCCCCGACGACGGCGTACCGCTGGAAAAAGTCGGCGCTGGCGCGACGGCATATGCGCAGGCGGTGGGTGTTTATTTGGCGTTTGCGATCAGCCGCTCTGCAGACCGAGGTTCGACAATTTGTTCCTGGGATAACAGCCCAAAAATGGAGGCGTTACGCAACACTTTTGGGAGGCAGGCGATACCCATGACCTGGGATTATGCAGAAGGTAATCCCTTCTCGGATTCAAGCGGAAATTGGACATTCAATATCGAGTGGGCAGCCAAAGCGCTGCAACTTTTTCCGGCTATCACCAGAGGCTGCGCCGTTCAACAGGACGCCCAAACACAGACCACAAGCCGAAACAAGCTCATCTCCACCGACCCCCCCTACTACGACAACATCGGCTACGCCGACCTCTCGGACTTCTTCTATGTCTGGCTGCGCCGCACGCTGCGCCCCATCTTCCCCGACCTGTTCGCAACCTTAGCCGTGCCCAAGGCCGAGGAGCTGGTCGCCACCCCCTACCGCCACGGCAGCAAAGAAAGAGCCGAACAGTTCTTTCTCGACGGCATGCGCCGCGCGCTCCAGAACCTGGCCGCCCAGGCGCACCCGGCCTTTCCGGTGACCATTTACTACGCGTTCAAGCAAAGCGAGACCGAGGACGCGGGCGGCACCGCCAGCACCGGCTGGGAGACCTTCTTGCAGGCGGTGCTCGATGCCGGCTTTGCCATTACCGGCACCTGGCCAATGCGCACCGAACTCTCCAACCGCATGGTGGGCTCGGGCACCAACGCGCTCGCGTCCAGCATCGTGCTGGTCTGCCGTCGCCGTGCGGCGGATGCGCCGGTGGCGAGCCGCCGCGAGTTCATCCGCGAACTCGATGCCACGCTGCCGGAAGCCCTGGACGACATGACCCGTGGCGGCGTCAACTCGCCGGTGGCGCCGGTGGATCTCTCGCAGGCGATCATCGGCCCCGGCATGGCGATCTTCAGCCAGTATGCCGCGGTGCTGGAAGCCGACGGCACGCCGATGAGTGTGCGCACAGCCCTGCAACTGATCAACCGCTTCCTCGCCGAAGACGATTTCGACGCCGACACCCAGTTCTGCCTGCACTGGTTCGAAGGCCAAGGCTGGGCCGAGGGCAAATATGGTGAGGCCGACGTGCTGGCCCGTGCCAAGGGCACCAGCGTGGGTGGCCTGCAGGAGGCCGGGGTGGTTTATAGTGGCGTGGGCAAACTGCGGTTACTGCGCTGGGCCGAGCTGCCCCCCGACTGGTCGCCCGAGACCGACAGCCGCACGCCGGTGTGGGAGGCGCTGCATCAGATGATCCGTGCGCTCAACCAGGACGGCGAATCGGCCGCCGGCGCCTTGCTCGCGCGCATGCCCACGCGCGCCGAACCGATGCGGGCGCTGGCCTACCGCCTCTATACCCTGTGCGAGCGCAAGGGCTGGGCCGAAGAAGCACGCGCCTACAACGAACTCGTCACGGCTTGGTCTGGAATTGAACAAGCCTCTGCGGGTGCGGGCATCATCGGCTCGCAGGCGCAACTGGACATTTGATTGGGGAGAGAACAATGAGCCTAAAACCGTGGCGTGAGATCGCCGTTCCACATGATGATGTCCTCAAGAATACATACCAACAAGCCGAGTTCGCAGCCGATCTTTCTCGCGTCCATGAAGGCACGGCAACGGACGAGTATCAGAACCCGACGCTGTTTTTTCAGCGCACCTTCATCACCGAAGGCATGCGCCTGCTGCTCGACTCCGTGGTCAAGCGTCTGTCGGGAAAAGGCGGTGATCCGGTCATTCAGCTGCAAACGGCTTTCGGCGGTGGCAAGACGCATACGATGTTGGCTGTCTATCACCTGGCCAAGGGTGAGGTACCGACGAGTGATCTGCAAGGTGTCCCGCAAGTTCTGGACGCTGCGGGGGTCGCCGACCTGCCGAAGGCACGCATCGCGGTTCTCGATGGTGTAAACCTGCTTGGCCTCGCGAGCAAGCCGCGCAGCC
>JBKBRS010000016.1:0-16850 GCA_046292095.1 Thiobacillaceae bacterium | reverse complement strand
AGCCACGACGGCTGCACAGTACGCACGCTTTGGGGCGAGTTGGCTTGGCAGTTGGGTGGCGAAGCTGGATACGAATATGTGAAGGAAGCGGATCTGACGGGAACAGCCCCAGGCAAGAAGGAATTGGCGGATCTGCTGGCTGCCAATTCACCCTGCGTCATTCTGATCGACGAGCTGGTGCGCTACGTGTCGCAGTTCGAAGAAGGTAAGACGCTGCCAGGTGGCACCTTCGATTCGAACCTGAGTTTTGTGCAGGCGTTGACCGAGGCCCTGAAGGCCGCGCCGACTGCCGTACTGTTGGCCTCGCTGCCGGAATCGGACAAGGAGGCCGGCAGCCAGCGCGGCGTGAAAGCACTCGCCTCCCTGGCACATTACTTCGGCCGCATTCAGGCGCTGTGGAAGCCCGTGGCAACCGAGGAAGCGTTCGAGATCGTCCGTCGCCGTTTGTTCAGCAGCATCAACGACAAGCTGACAGCGGAATCGGTATGCCGGGCATTCGCCGACTACTACACGGCGAACAGCGAGGACTTCCCGCGCGAGACGCAGGAGAGCCGCTATTTCGAGCGCCTGATGCACGCCTACCCGATTCACCCGGAAGTGTTCGACCGGCTGTATGAGGATTGGTCTTCGCTCGATAACTTCCAGCGAACCCGTGGCGTCCTGAAGTTGATGGCCAAGGTGATTCACCGGCTGTGGAAGGACGGCAACAACGACCCGCTGATCATGCCGGGCAGCCTGCCGCTCTATGACGCCGACACCCGCAACGAAGTGATCTACTACCTGCCGCAGGGCTGGGACCCGGTCGTCGAGCGTGACGTGGATGGTGAGCGTGCCGAAACCACCGAGATCGAGAGTCGCGATCCCCGCCTCGGCAGCGTGCAGGCCTGCCGCCGTGCGGCACGGGCGATCTTCCTGGGCAGCGCGCCTAGCACGGCGAACCAGATGGTGCGCGGCATCGAGCTGGAGCGCGTGGCCCTGGGTGTGGCGCAGCCGGGTCAGCAGGTCGGCATCTACAAGGATGCACTGCGCCGCTTGGGTGACCGCCTGCACTACCTGAACAGCGGCAACAATCGCTTCTGGTTCGATACCCGCCCGAATCTGCGCCGAGAGATGGAGGAGCGCAAACGTCGCTTCCAGGACAAGGAGGACGTGTTTCCTGCCATCCGTGATCGCGTGCAGAAGAGCTTTGCCACTGGCGTGTTCGGCGGCATCCACATCTTCACGGCCAGCGGCGACATACCCGATGACTGGCAGTTGCGCCTCGTAGTATTGCCGCCCGATGCCGCCTTCAGCCGCAGCGGCCAGAGCCTCGCCATTGACCGCGCAACCGAGATTTTGAAAAACCGTGGTGACCAGCCGCGCTTCAAGCAGAACCGCCTGATCTTCCTGGCCGCCGACTACGACAGCGTGAGCCGCCTCAAAGACCAGGTGCGCTCGACGCTGGCGTGGCAATCCATCGTCAGCGACATCAAGGAGATGAAGCTCAACCTCGACCAGTTTCAGTCACGGCAGGCCAGCAAGAGCCTGGAGGACTCCAACGAAGCCCTGCGCCGAATGATCCGCGAAACGTACAAATGGATGGTCGCACCCATGCAGGAGGCCAGACCCGGCAAGGGCCTGTCCGAGATTCAGTGGGAGCACTTCCAGGTCAACCCGGGCGCGCCGAATCTGTCGCAGGAGATCGAGCGCGTGCTGAAGGAGAACGAGCTGCTGATCACCGAATGGGCGCCAATCCACCTGGCCAAGGTGCTGAAGGACTGGTTCTGGAAGGACGACGTCAAGGAAACCAGCGCGCTCAACGTCTGGCAGCAGAGCTGCCAGCAACTCTACCTGCCGCGCCTGAAAGACGACACGGTTTTCCAGCACACACTGGCGGCGGGTGCGGAGAGCCGTGACTTTTTCGGCTTCGCGCAAGGCAAGGAAGATGGGCGTTACGTCGGCTTCAGCTACGGCAAGCGGTATTCTCCGATCCTTGATGCGTCCCTGCTGCTGATCGAGCCGGTTACCGCGGCGGCCTACATGGTTACCCTGCACCCGGCAGAGGAAGCCACCCGCGCCAAAGACACCGACGAGGGCGCACCCACGGCAACCGTGACTATCGGCAGGGGTGGAGATACACCGCGCGTCGAAGACTCGGGAAAGGGCGGATACCCGTCAGGAACGGACGCCACCGGCCAAGCCCGGAAGAAGCGGTTCTACGGTAGCATCGAGCTCGACCCGATCTTGGCGAAGAAGCAGTTCGCCGACATGGTCGACGAGGTTGTCCAGCAGTTCACCATGCGCACCGGCGTGAAGGTCAAGATCGCCATCGAAATCCACGCCGAATCGGCCATTGGCTTCGACGACGGGCTGCAGCGCGCGGTAAAGGAGAACTGCAACGTGCTGAAGTTCAAGAACGCTGAGTTCGAGTCGGGCGAGTAAGGAGATCTGCTGTGGGCATCATCGACAAGACCACCCACCGCCTCACGTGCCCGCAGTGCGGCGCGTCCGAAACGGCCGACGTACTCGACAAGGGGTCGAACTGGAGCGGTTCACACTGGTAGAGTGGCGCGAAGTTCGAGCGCTTCGACACGACGTGGTCAGGTGGTGGCAGCGCAGAGCCCGATCTTGTCTCGGCGACCTGCAAGCTGTGCTCCGTTCCCGCTCAACGGGAAGTCCGGTAGGGCCAACCATTTCGACTGCGTCACAGCAACCGAGGAAGCCGCCACCATGGGACGACTGATTGATGGGGATGACGGCTTGCCCGCTGAGGACGTTGGTGTCTGGGCGAAGGAGAAGCACCAGTACCTCTGTCGCTACATCGATATTTCGCGGGCGGTCCGTTCCGGATGGACAGCGCCAGGCAAAGCTGGTGCCACATTCATCGATCCGTTTTGTGGCCCAGGGCGCTCGAAAGTTCGTGAGACAGGCGAATGGATTGACGGGAGCGCGGTAGCTGCCTGGAAGAAGAGCTGCGAGGGTGGCGCCCCGTTCACGCACGTCTACATAGGCGACCTCGACGCGCAAAGGCGTGAGGCCAGCGCGACACGATTGCGCCAGCTAGGCGCACCTGTCGTCGAGATGGACGGCTCGGCTGTTGATGCGATTCAGCAAATCGTTCCGGCCCTGAATCCCTATGGATTGCACTTCGCTTTTCTCGATCCGTTCGATCTGGCAGGGTGAACCGCCCCGTCTTTTGAGGAGGCTCCTTCGATTGAGAATGGAGCCAAGATGAGGAAGTCCCCGAAGTTTTCCCCCGAGGTGCAGGAGCGTGCGGTGCGCATGGTCTTCGACGCCAAGGACCAGTACCCGTCGCAGTGGGCGGCGATCGAGTCGATCGCCGGCAAGATCGGCTGCACGGGCGAGACGCTGCGCAAGTGGGTGCGCCAAGGCGAGCGCGACAGCGGCGTGCGGCCTGGCACCACGACGGCCGAGCAGCAGCGCATCAAGGAACTCGAGCGCGAGGTGCGCGAGCTGCGCAAGACCAACGAGATCCTGAAGCTGGCCAGCGCATATTTCGCCCAGGCGGAGCTCGACCGCCATCACCGCAAGTGAACGCCTTCATCGACGAGCACCGAGCTCGTTGCGGGGTCGAGCCGATCTGCAGCGCGCTGCAGGTTGCCCCGTCGGCGTACCGGCGCCACGCGGCGCGCCAGCGCAACCCCGCGCTGCTGCCGGCACGCGCGCGGCGTGATGCGGGCCTGCTGCCGCAGGTGCAACGCGTGTACGACCAGAACCTGCGCGTCTACGGCGCCGACAAGGTGTGGCGCCAGCTCAGGCGTGAGGGCACGGCGGTGGCGCGCTGCACGGTGGAGCGGCTGATGCGGCTTGGCGGGCTGCAAGGGGTGCGACGAGGCAAAGCGGTGCGCACCACCGTGCCCGATGCCAAGGCGCCGTGTCCGCTGGACCGCGTGCATCGGCAGTTCAAAGCCCAACGGCCAAACCAGCTGTGGGTGGCGGACTTCACCTACGTCTCGACCTGGCAGGGTTTCGTGTATGTCGCCTTCATCATCGACGTGTTCGCGCGCTACATCGTGGGCTGGCGGGTCAGCAGTTCGATGCAGACCGACTTTGTGCTCGATGCGCTGGAGCAGGCGCTGTACGCTCGCCAGCCCTGGCGTCACGGCGGGCTGACCCACCACAGCGACCGCGGCTCGCAGTACGTCTCCATCCGCTACAGCGAGCGGCTGGCCGAGGCCGGCATCGAGCCTTCGGTAGGCAGCACCGGCGACAGCTACGACAACGCCTTGGCCGAGACCATCAACGGGCTGTACAAGGCGGAGATCATCCACCGGCGCGGGCCGTGGAAGACGCGCGAGGCGGTCGAGGTGGCCACGCTGGAATGGGTATCCTGGTTCAACAGCCGCAGGCTGCTGGAGTCCATCGGCTACATCCCGCCAGCCGAGGCCGAGGCGAACTATTGGCGCCAGCAGGTGCAGGCCTCATCGACAACAACGGCTGCCAAAGAGGCAGCCCTGCAGGAGGGTTGAACCATGAGTACATGGCCCAACCGGGGGGCCTCCGGCGGCCCCTGCGGGGGGCTGGAAGAAAGAGAATCCAAAAGCCCAAGCAGCCAACTTGACCGTCAGACCAGCCGGGTCTGACTCAAGCCAACAGGCCTCCTCGAAACCCGGTGCGGTTCAGTGAGGTGTGGCCCATTGCGTGCTGAATGTGGTTGTGAGGCGGTGCTATCCGCGCTTCATGTTGTCCTCGGCGCCAGCCCGTGCTCCGTCGGAGCCTTGCGGCCCAGGCGCGGGTGGCTTCGGATGAGCGTCCCGGTGAATGCCCGAAGCGCTCCTGGCAAGTGCAGCGGCGAAGGTCAGAACGTGCTGGCGCCTTCTCCGCGCTGTCACCGACGGCGACGGAACGTCCCGTGCGATGCCCCGGGGCCACGGCTCGTGCATCGAGTCGCGGCGGCTCCGACCATCGAGCTGGCGCGTCGCCCGGCTAACGGAGCATCCTCACGGTAGCCTCGCTTGCGTCGCCTTCGGACTTCGCACTCAGGCCCATCACGACAACGCCGCTGGCGAGGTCGGCGTTCAGACTCATCGCCATCAGGCCGTAGTAGGAGGCATCGTCGGAGCCGTTGTGCCACCGGATGGCGCGACCCTCGAGATCCTGGCCTTCCTGCCAACCCAGTGCGGTGCCATCCTGAATGACGGTGTGGAGCACCTTTGCGGTCGCCGGGGTGAGGATCTCGCCAGCGGCGCCGCGGGTGGCCCGCAGGTGCATCTGCAGGTAGCGCGCAAACGCGACCCCGCTCAGCTTTGCACCACCGGCGGGGTTGGCAAAGGCAGGGAACTGCGCGTCAGGGTCGAATGGGTTGACCGCTTGCCAAGTGTTGACCGTGGAGATCGCATGGCCCCAGGGTTCGCCGGCACTCGTGCCCGGTGCGCCGAAACGCACGGTGGCGCCGAGCGGGGTGAACACCTTCGTCTGGAGGAGCGTTTCATACGCCTGTCCGCCCGCGCGTTCAAGCACCGCCGCCGCAAGCACGTAGCCGCCGTTCGAGTACTGCGTACGCGAGCCAGGCTGGGATGTCGAGGGCCGTTTCAGAACCCAGTGCGCCAGTTGCAGTCGCTGCTCGGACGCTGTACCGGTCAATTCCGGCAGCAAGGCGATCTGTTCTGGGGTCACCGCGGGAAAGATGCCGCCGCGGTGCGCCAGCAGATCGGTGATCGTGATGGTTGCGTACTCGGATCGAGCGCTGGCAGCCAGTTCCGGGAGGATGTCCAGCACCTTGCTCGTCCAGCCGAGGCGCCCTTCCTGCACCAGCACGCCCGCCAGCGTCGCGGTCATGGACTTGGTCATCGAGCCCATCGGAAAGGCTTCGTCCCCGTTCAGCGTCGTGCCACCAAGTTGCTGGACGCCGCGAACCTTGACCTCGGCGGACGTGGACGTGACGCGTACCGCTAGGGCCGATGGGTAGGCCTTGGAGGGGGAGGTCAGCATCTGTGCCGCTTCGCTGGCCGTCAGGCGGGTCGGGAGGCTGTCGCTGTCGTCGCCGCCACCGCAGGCAGTGAAGCCGAGAACGGTCAAGGCTGCAAGGAGCGGGCGCCCCTGTCGCGGCAGACGAGATAACAGCGAGCGGGGTTGCTGGGAGTCAAGGCGGACCATTTGCCGGGTACCTGGAGTTGGAGAGGCCGCTAGGTTCGCCGTCGTCGCCCCGCGCGTCGCCCGCCCCCATTGGAGGCGTCCGCACCCCTTGGGCCGGACGTCTTCACGATGCCATGCTGGGCCTGAACAAGCCTCCCCCACGCAGCCGCCGACCCGGACACCGGACACTGTCGGCATGCAGGAGTGGCGAGGACCAGGACCGGACCAACGGGGCTGAACATCTGCTCCGGGGACAACGTCGATCCGAGCTGGCTACCCCGGGGGTGGCCAACCTCGCCCGCGCTGACCGGGCTACTTGACCTGACGTGTCGGCAAGGCTGGCGAGGGGACGGATGGACCTGATCTTGTGCAAGTTGCCGCGCCCGGCGGCGCCGGCCAGGCACAGTGGACTTCCAAGGCGTGTCTGGCGCGGCAAGTTGCTAGGCGCGTGGAGTCCCGAAGTCGGTCAAGGGATGCCAGACGGACGTGCCGCCGCGCGGCAGCGTTCGCCCCGAACTGCTACGCCGGTCGACCGCGAGTCCCGATCACCGCCGGCAGCCCCTTTCTGAACGCGCCGGGACTCATCCCTGTGGCCCGCTTGAAGGCATCGTTGAACGCGGACTTGGATCCGAAGCCGCACTCGAGGGCAATGTCCAACAGCGGACGCCCGACCGACTGTGGGCGAGCCAGAGTCGCCTTCACCGCCTCGACCCGCAGGCCATTGACGTACTCGAAGAAGCTCAACCCCACGTGAACTGACAGTACCTGGGACAGCTGATGCGGGGTGGCGCCGACCCGCTCGGCCAGTTCAGCCAAGGTCAAGTCGCTCTCCAGGTAGGACTTGTCGACCGCCATCACCTGATCCAGGCGTTGCGATAGGGTCGCGGCCAGTTCTGCAGATATGGCCGACTTCGAGTACTTCAGCGTGTCGACCGCCGACGAATCTTGCGGAGCGGTCGCTTTGCCGAGTAATGGACGAGGCGGTGCCGATGCCGGAGCGTCCCCCGCCGGTTGGGCGCTTGGCGCGTTCCGATGCAAGTTGTAGGAAGAGGAGAGGTGCGGGGCTCGCGCGGTGGGAGCTTCCTCTATCCAGGGGTGCCTACCGAACACGTTCTTCTGGCGTGCACCGAAGATTCCGAGGATGGCCAGGTCTGCCGCCAGCAACCCGTTGGTGACCATGTTCGACGCCGCGACGGGGAGCTGCCAGGTGGCCACCCAGGCCAGCACCAGGGCCGCAAATGTGAAGGCGCCAGCCTCGAGCCACCGCAGTTGCCGATGCTCCACGCTCGAGAAACGTTGCTGCAGCTGAGGTCGCAACTTGCGAACGCGCCAGACGACGGCACCGAGGTAGGCGAGGATTTGGGCCGCGATCGGGGAAAGGACCAGCAGCTCCGGCCAAGAGCGTTGATCGCTGGTGCCTGGCGCCGACATAGGGTCGACGAGTACGTCTGCGCCTACGAGCGCCGCAAGCGCCATCGCCGGTACGGCGTGAAGACCAAAGTCGCGCCAGGTCGGAAGCCGATCCCCGGGCTGGTGCGCAATGGCACACGCGTACAGCCACATCGATGGACCGACGAGCAGCAGCGCCGCATTGGTCAGCGGCGAGAGCCAATGACCAAGCAGGTGGAGGCCGAGATGCTGGACAAGATCACCGGTCGCCTGGCCGGCAGCCGACGCAATCGTGATCAGCAGCCAGACGCTGGCCATGACCGGTGCAGGGACGGCTGGCTCGCCAAACCGGTTCTCCTCGACGGCGCGCGCCGAGTGCGCCAGGCGCAAGTCTCCCAATCGAAGTGCCAGAAGTGCGCACAGCGTCGCGGCCTGGCCAATCACGAGCGAGGCTGCAGCAGCGGCGCCGGCATCCAGTTGTGTGACGGTGGGCATCGAGGGACTGGCAAGAGAACAGTTGCTCCAGATTCTAGCTGAGCACCACCTCGACCTCCGACACTTTGCGACGGACAGTCGGTTCCAATGCCCGACGGGCGGCAGTGGCAGCAAGGGCCTGCTCGGAGCGAGCTCAGTCGATCAGCTGCCCGCCATCGTGGAAGCGATGCGGGCCGTCGTAGCGGCCGATCGCCGCCACGTGCGTGACCAGGCGCCCGGGGCCGTTCCAGGCATGCAGGTGGAAGCCCGGTGGTTCGAGGATCCACGCCGAGCGGGCATCGGGCGTCAAGTCTAGGCACACCTGGTGCGCCGGGCTCGGCGCGGTGGAGGCCACGGTGCCACCGAAGCGCGTGTAGATCGTGCGGTGCAGGTGCCCGCAGATCACCCGCTCAACCGCAGGGTGCGCCGCGAGGATCTCGGCCATCGTGTTGGCCCCTTCGAGCAGTCCGATGCGGTCCATGTGGCCAATGAGTGTTTCGAAAGGCGGGTGATGCATCGCGATGACCACGGGCTCGCCAGGATGGCGCGCGAGCGCGTCGGCCAGCCACCGCAGGCGCTTTGTACACAGCCGGCCGTACGGCGCACCAGGCTCGACGGTGTCCAGCGTCAGCAGCCTCAAGCCGTCATCACCCAAGCTCACGCTGTACTGAACGAACTCATCGTCACCGAGGTAGGCGTGGTGCGCAAAGCTGCGCCGCATCTGCGCGCGATCGTCGTGGTTACCGGGCAGCAGGTACAGCGGCATCGTCAGGGGTTCCAGGATGCCGGCCAGGTGCGCGTACTCGGCGGCGCGGCCGAAGTCGGTGAGGTCGCCTGTCAGCACCACCGCGTGCGGGCGCTGCGGCAGGGCGTTGACGGCCTGCACGGCGGCACGCAGGTAGGGTGCGGTGTCGAGGCGGCCATACGCCAGGCGGCCGGGCTCGCGGATGTGCAAGTCGGTCAGCTGGGCCAGCAGGGTGTTCATGGCGACTCCTTCAGTGCCGCGGCCATCAAGCGTGCGGGGTCGATGGTGATGGACACCGTATCGCCGGCCGCGGCAGGGCAGTCGCGCGGCTGGTCGGAGACGATGGCCTCGGGCTGGCCCGCCACAGCCATGCGCAGGTGTACACGGTCGCCAAGGAAGGTGCGTTGCACGACGCGGGCCTGGCCCCAAGGCGCGCCGTGTGGGGGGGTCGGCGCCGGCGCGCCGCCGGTGTGAACCTGCACGTCCTCGGGCCGCACGAGCAGGGTGCCGTTGCCGACCAGCGCCACGGGGCAGGGCAGCTCGATCCCGCCCAGCGGCAGACCGAGGCCTTCGCCTACCTGCAGCCGGTTCACCCGGCCCAGGAACTCCGCGACGAAGGGGTGGCCGGGCTGGCGGTAGAGGTCCTCGCCGCGGCCGACCTGCACGATGCGCCCGGCCTGCATCACCGCCAGGCGGTCCGCGATGGCCAGTGCCTCGTTCTGGTCGTGCGTCACGTGCACGGCGGTGATGTGCAGCTCGCGCAGCAACTGTGCAAGCTCATCCCGAAGTGCCTCCTTGAGCTTGGCGTCCAGGGCCGTCAGCGGCTCGTCGAGCAGCAGGACACGCGGCTGCACCGCAACCGCGCGGGCCAGCGCCACCCGCTGACGCTGGCCGCCCGAGAGCTGGGCTGGGCGGCGTTGCTCCAGACCACCCAGGCGCACCAGTTCGATGACCTCGCCGACGCGGCGTCGGATCTGTTCCCGCTCGATGCCGCGCACGCGCAGCCCGTAGCCGATGTTGGCCTCGACCGTCATCTGCGGGAACAGCGCATAGTGCTGGAAGACCATGCCGACGGCGCGCTGTTCGATGGGACGCCGGGTGACATCCTCGCCATTGAAGGCGATGCGCCCGCCTTGGTCCGGGTCGACCAGGCCGGCGATCACGCGCAGCAGCGTGGTCTTGCCGCAGCCCGAGGGGCCCAGCAGCGCCAGCACCTCGCCGGGTTCGACGGTCAGCGTGGTCGGGCGCAGCGCCTGCGAACCACCGGCGTACGTCTTGGCGCAGTCGACGACCTCGACGCGGGTGCGTTCAGCGGTGCTTTCAACGTTTCGGGCCGGGTGATGATCCATGCGCGTTCTCGATCCAGCGGGCCAGGGCCTGCATGCCCCAGAGCATGGGCAGGATGACGATGAAGAAGACGAGGGTGTAGGCCGAGCCGATCTCGATGCGCATGGACGCATAGCTGTCGGCCAGGCCCACCGGCAGGGTGCGGGTCAACGGCGTGTGCAGCATCCAGGTGAGGTTGAACTCGCCCACCGACAGCGTAAAGACCATCAGGCTGCCTGCCACGATGGACGGCGCGACTGCCGGCACCAGCACGCCAAGAAAGCGCTGCGGGAAGCTCGCGCCGAGCGAGCGCGCCGCCTCGTCCAGCGACTGCAGGTCGTCGCGCGCAAAGGCCGCCGACACGGTGCGCACCATGAAGGGCAAGGTGAACACCACGTGGCCGACGAGAATGAACGCAAAGCTCTGGCGGAAGCCGCGGAGCTGTCCGTAGGCCAGGATCAACGCCAGCGCGGTGGCCAGCCCCGGCACCGCCACGGGCAGCGTCAGCAGCTCCTCGAAAGTACGCGCCAGGCGCGAGTGGCTGCGCGCCAGCGCCCACGCGCAGGGCACGCCGACAAGCACCCCCACCACCACGCAAGCCAGCGCCAGCAGCACCGATCGCCAAGCGGTGGAGCCGTAGAGGGCCCACACCTCCTCCACCCACCGCGTGGTCAGGCCGCTGGCCAGGCCGCGGGAGAAGTTGTTCGTGAGGCCCGCGGTGATCGACACCAGCATCGGCAGCACGGTGAACAGCGTCACCGCCACCGTGATGGCCAGCAGCACCGGCGCATCGACGCGCCCACGCTGCAGGGCCTTCATGCGCCGGCTCCGATGGTGACGCCGCCGAACCGGCGCGCGACGAACAGAACGGCCCAGGTCATCAGGCCCAGCGCGATGGACAGCGAGGCCGCCAGTGCGAAGTTGGCGTAGTTGGTGAACTCGTTATAGATCGTGATCGGCAGCACTTCATAGCGGCTGGCCAGCGTGAAGGCGGTGCCGAAGGCCCCCATCGCGGTGGCGAACAGGATGGCGCCGACCGCCAGCGCGGTGGGCTGCAGCGCCGGCCACCACACGTCTCGCACGATGTGCCACCGCCGCGCGCCGAGGGAGCGCGCGGCTTCCTCCAGCTCGTGCTCCATGCGCTCGACCACGGCAGTGAACGAGGCGATCGCCCGCGGCAGCGAGAAGTACACGTAAGCCAGGAACAGCCCAATGACGCCATACGCGAAGGTGATCCGCTCGCCGATCAGCGTGTCCGTGATGCTGGCGAACGGCCCCTGACGGCCGCCGATCAGGATGACGAAGAAGCCGACGATCACGCCGGGGAAGGACAGCGGCAGCGTCAGGACTGCCATAAGCAGCCGGCGCCCCGCAAAGGTCCGCCGGCCCAGGTACAGGCCCACGGCCGCAGCCACCGCCAGCGACACCAGAGTCACTGCGGCCGACAGCACCGTGGTCTGCACTAGGCTCTGCAGGTAGCGCGGCTCGGTCAGCACCACGAAGTAGGTGGCCGCTCCCTTGCTGGCGGGCAGCAGCACCAGCTGCACCATGGGAAGCAGCCAGAAGGCTGCAAACACCACGACAGCCGGTGCGACGCAGGCCGCCAGGACCATCTACTGCGCCTCGCGCAGGTAGCGGTCGGAGAAGGCCTTCTGCACCTCGGCCATGCGGGCGTAGTCGACCGTGCGGGCACGGGCGTACTCGCTGGCAGGAAGGAAGCGTGCCTGCGCCTCCTTGGAGATGGCCGACGCGCGCACCGGTCGCAGGAAAGCGTTGGCCCAGATCGCCTGCCCTTCGTTGGAGAGGATGAAGTCCAGCGCCTTCTGGCCGCTGGCGGCGTTCGGGCCCTTGGCCACCGCGCTCATCACGTAGGGCACGACCACCGTGCCTTCCGCCGGGATCACGAACTCGACGTTGGCCTTGTCCTTGTACTTTGCGCGGTAGGCGTTGAAGTCGTAGTCAAGCAGGATCGCGATCTCGCCCGACAGGACGCGCGCGTACGAGGTCTGCTTCGGCACGATGGGCTCGTTCTTCTTTAGCGACTTGAACCACTCGATGGCGGGACCGAAGTTGTCCAGGGTGCCGCCCCGCGCGTTGTTCACCGCCACGGCGCCGACGTAGCCGACGAATGCCGAGGCCGGATCGAGGTAGCCGACGAGGCCCTTGTACTCGGGCTTGAGCAGGTCGGCCCACGAGCGCGGCACGGGCTTGCCCTTGAGCGCGTCGACGTTGACCATGAAGCCCAGCGTGCCCGAATGGATGGCGAACCAGTGGCCCTCCGGGTCCTTCAGGCCGTCGGGGATCTCGGCCCAGCCGGCGGGCTTGTAGGCGGTGGTGACACCTTCCTTCTTGGCCTGGATGCCGAAAGTGACGCCGTAGTAGGCCATGTCGGCCACCGGGCTCGCCTTCTCGGCGACCAGCTGCGCCAGGGTCTGGCCCGAGTTCTTGTTGTCCGGCGGCACGGTGATGCCGGCCTTGTCCTTGATGGCGCGCAGCTGGCTGGCCCAGTCGGCCCATTCGGGCGGGCAGTTGTAGCAGATGGCGGTCTGCGCCATCGCGCTGGCGCCGGCCAGCAGGCCGACAGCGAGCGCGGCGGCCTTCAGCAGCCGGGACGGGGAAACGTTCATGGACTTCTCCTGGTTGAGGGGGCGGAGGGAAGGGCACGGGGCGCGGCGACGGACTCGCCGCCGCGGAAGTGAAGGTCCAGCGTGAGGCTGGCCGTGGCAGCCGGCGTCCTGTTGCCGGCCAGCGCCTGCAGCAGCAGCTCGACGCTGCGCTGTCCGATCTCGGCGTTGGGTTGCACGATGGTGGACAACGCGGGCGTCAGGTCCTCGCCGAGCGCGATGCCGTCGAAGCCGGTGACCGACAGGTCCTCCGGCACACGCAGCCCCACCTGCCGCGCGGCGCGCACACATCGGATGGCCAGCAGGTCGTTGGAGCACACGAGCGCCGTGGGCCGTCGCGCAGCGCTCGCGTGCGCGGCTAGGTAGGACGCGATGCGCTCGCTGGCGCCTTCCATGAAAGGCACCTCCAGCAGTTGCGGTTCGAGCCCGACTTGCTGCATGCCGCGCAGGTACCCTTGGTGGCGTTGCTGTGCGCGGTCGGAAGCGGCCAGCGCACCGCTGACCATCAGGACTTGGCGGTGGCCGAGCGCGTGCAGGCGTCCGACCAGCTCGGCCACGGCGGTGTGACCATCGACGGACACGCAGGGGTGGCGCGCGTGGCGGTTGTAGACCAGCACGTAGGGTGCCTGCGCCGCTCTCAGCCGCGCCAGGACTGCAGAGCGTGCCGCGTTGGCCACACACAGGATCAGCGCGTCGACGCCGCGCGCCAGCAGCAACTCGGCGGCGCGTGTCTCGTGCGCGAGTTCGTAGTCGGTGGTGATCGGCACGATCGAATAGCCGCCGACCATCGCCGCCTGCGCGATGCCCTGCAGGCACTCCGCGAACACCGGGTTCAACAGCGTCGGCAGCACCACCCCGAGCGCCTTCGTTCGCTGCGTGCGCAGCGAACGGGCGCTGGCGGTGGGGGGGTTGGCGAGCGCGCGCGCGGCTGCCTGCACACGATCGCGCACCTGGGGCCGCACCAGCTGCGGCGCATTGAAGACGCGCGAGACCGTCGCGGGCGACACCCCGGCTCTGCCGGACACGTCGCGAATGGTGGTCGAGGGAGTGTGGCTCACGGGGTGAAGACTGAAATCGATTACATGCTCTGGGATGTTCGTGAAAACCTGATGACGCTCGCATGCGGAGATCTGGGTGCTCCAGCGTCATGAGCAGCTTTGGGGGCAACACCTGTCGCGTGCGGTGACCTCGCCCCAGGTCTACGCGCCCTCTGTCTCGATGCTGGGTGTGCGGACTGGCCGAGTCGTGGCCGCGATTCCGCAAGCCGGTCTGGGAAGAGTCGGGAAGCCGCCTAGGTCGCGTAACGCCCGCCAGCCATTGCCAACGACCCGGCGGTCGGGCCACGCACCAGAAGGCGTACGCCCCAGGTGGCGAGGACGATGAGCACGCAGCTGATGTAGACCCAGAGCAGCTTCTCAGGCTGCCCCTGCAACCCGAAGACAGCCGGCACGACCTCCTGCGAGGCGTTGATCGCCCAGTGCACTGCCAGCGCCGGTAGCAGGCCACCCGCCAGGAGCACGGCGCTGAGCATGAAGGAGAACACGACGACGTTCGCGATGAAGTAGGGCAGGTGCACCGGGTCACCGGTCCACCGGTCGAGCATCAGTGGCCAATGCCACAGTGCCCACCACAGGCCGATCACCAGACTCGACTTCGCGAAGCTCCAGCGCTTGAGCAACGCCGGGAGCAGGTAGCCCCGCCATCCGAACTCCTCACCGAGCGGCCCGGTCAGGAAAAGGAACAGCACGCCCGGGCTTCCATACGCAGCAAGTGCAGCCCAGTTGGGTGAAGTTCCCCTGTCTTGCGTCCAGGCGTACAGAGCGTAGGCCACCAGCATCCAGACGGGGCCCCAGAGCAGTGCCATCGCCCATGGTTTCCAGCCTCCTCGAAGCCGAATTCGGTCGCCCAGCGTGCGCAGGCCGTCGGCTGCGCCATGCTGGAGCATCAGCGCGACGATGCCCCCAATGCTGCAGAAGCCACCTGCGATCACGAAGAGTGGCATCGACCATGGATTGCCCCAGCCGAACACTCTGAGCACAAACCACCCCGCCCAGGGCACGACGGTGGAGATGATGGCAAAAGCGATGAGGGAGGTCTTCTCGCGGGAGGACCATGACGAGGTCGTCGGAACAGCGGGCAGCATGGTGACGTTCTGAAGTGGCGGCGGACTGTCTGTGGTTGGATGGCGCGCGCATGGCGGCTCACCCGGAGCTTAGGCAATGGATCCGCGCGGGGCGATGCCGACACGACAAGCCGCCTGGTGACAGCGTCCGACCCGTCTCCGCAGCCGACGGACGTCTGTTTTGGCAGCCTCGATCAATCCGCGGTCAGGTGGACTGCCAGAGGCGCCTAGCGCGTGGCTGGCGGCACGCACGAAGGCGTGTCGTATCCGTTGTCGAAGACAACCCGCCAGACGCCGGCGGACTCCCGTCGCCAAACCGAATAGAAGCGCGCGATCGGATCGCCGGCAAGCGTGCGCACCGGACCCAGCGTCATGGCCAGTTGCCCGTCGGGCAACACTTCCACGAGATCAGGACCCCACTGGAAGGGCGCCTGCGGAGCTTCGAAGAAGCGCCTCCAGAAGGCGACGATGCGCTCGCGCCCCCTCAGCGGCTTCCCGCCATTGAGGAAGCTTGCGTCCGGAGCGATGAAGCTCGCGAATGCGTTGAGGTCACGCCGTTGCATGGTCGCCGCAAAGGCCACCTCGTGTGAATGAACTTCGGCTGCCAGATCCGAACCGGGCATCGAAGGAACGTGGCCGGTCTGAGCCCGAACAGCAGCGGTACTCAGCATGGGGAGCGCGCCTGCCAAGGCCAGGTGGGCCAGGTGGCGACGGGGCAGGCAAGGGTGGATGTCAGGTTTGGCGTTCTTCATGGCGGTTGTCGTGGTTTGGCGCACCCTAGGGGTGCTCACACTCATTCTCGGTCTCGGGACAGCCCGGACTCGCCTGACCGCACCAAGTGCGCAGAGGCGGTTAACGCTTGATGCCTGCGAGCAGCGCTCGCGGGTCGGCGCGCAGCGCCAAAGCAACATCTTCAAGTCGTTCTGAACTGCGGCTGCGCAATGCGTTGATCGCCCCTGCGATACCGCCATGCGCGTCCCCACTGCCGTTGATTGCGGTCACAGAGTCGAGGCCTCACGCGCAGCCCTGTGCGCTCCACACCCACTCCCAAGGCCCGCAATGCAACATGCTTTCTCTCCTGTGACCAAGGCCGTTCAGGCGCTCGCTGCGACCTGCGCCTTGTGTGCCGCCGCCTCAGCTGTCGCCCAGACCGCTGCTCCCACCTCCGAGGCTGCCGCCGAGCAGCGTATCGAGATCACCGGTTCGGCAATCAAGCGCACGGCCTCTGCTGAAACCAGTCTGCCCGTGACCATCATCCGGGCCGAGGAGCTCAGGGCCTCGGGGGTCACCACGGTCGAGGAAGCGGTCAGCCGCATCGTGGCCAGTCAGAGCATCAACACCGGCAGCAACGCCATCGGTTCAAGCACGGGCGGTGCTGCGTATGCGTCACTGCGCGCGCTGGCGCCCAACAAGACGCTGATTCTGCTGAATGGTCGCCGTGTAGCGCCGTTTGCGTTCCAGGTCGCAGGCACCGACCTGAACGCCATTCCGTTCGCCGCAATCGAGCGCATCGAGATCCTGCGCGACGGCGCATCGGCCATCTACGGGACCGACGCGATCGGCGGCGTCATCAACTTCATCACGCGCACCTCGATGAAGGGCGTGACCATCGCAGCGGAAGGAGCCCAGCCGAAGCTTTCCGGGGGCAGTTCGTCGCGCCAGTCGATCACGGCCGGCTTCGGCTCGCTCGAGGAGCAGGGGTTCAATGTCTGGGGCACCCTCGACCGCCAGGACCGCAACCGGGTGCGTGCGCTGGACAGATCCTTCGCCCGCACGGGTGTCATTCCTTCTCGCGGGGTCAGCGGAACCTCGCCCACGACCTTCCCAGGCAACTTCACTCAGGCATCGACTGGCGTGGCCGGCAATCTGTCCGCGCCGAACTGCGACCCTCCCGCATCGATTCCCAGCCCGACGAATCCGGCGGTGTGCGTCTATGACTTCACCGCCAGCATCGACATCGTGCCCGAGGTCGAGATCGACACGGCGCTGGTAAGGGGCACGGCCAAGCTGGGTGACTCTGAACCGCCCCGTCTTTTGAGGAGGCTCCTTCGATTGAGAATGGAGCCAAGATGAGGAAGTCCCCGAAGTTTTCCCC